>NZ_QJUG01000200.1 GCF_003426775.1 Allorhizocola rhizosphaerae
CATCCCAGCCGAGCTCGGCGGCGCGGGCTTCGGGATCGCTGTCGTCCTCGGTGGCGGGCTCGCCGATGCGCGGTGGTGGGCCCGGTTCGGGGGCGGGCGGCTGCGCCTCCGCGTCGGCGGCGCGCAACAGTCCAAACAGGACGGCCACGGCCGCGGCCGAACCGGCGAGCGTGGGCAGGGCCGACAGCGTCGTGGCTGACGGGCGGGTGAGCGCCGCGCCCAGGCCGATCGCGGCGAACAGTCCGATCCCGACGATGCCCCACTCGCGGCGCCGGGCCGCCCCGATGCCGATGAGCGCGGCGAATCCGGCGAGCAGGATGGTGGTACCAACTAATAAAGCGGTTTTGTCATGGACGCCGAAGAGCGCGATGGCAAACTGCTTGGCCGGCTCGGGCGACGCGTCCACGACCGCGCCGCCGACCGCGAACAGCGGAGCGGACTGCGGACCGGTCCACACGGCGATCAGCTCCGCCACACCTATCGCGACCGCCGCCGCGGACACACCGGCGAGCGCGGCACGGGTCTTCGACACCATGAGCTCTAGTCTGCTCGCCGGCGGAGCGCGATGCAGCCCGGGGATTGCTTACAGATTCTTACGGTACCGAGCAAGCCCACGCCCGGCGGTCAGTTCGTGGGGGTGGCCTCGATCAACAACGGCAGATCGATCGACATGTTTTCCGGCGCGACACCGCCCATGCTGAAGATCATTGGGAAGGACAGGGTCGCGGAGGTCGCCCCCGGCGGGATCTTGCCGTCGAACACGATCGTGCCGGAGGACTCGCCCTTCGCCGGGACGTCGCCGGAGTTCCAGTCGCCCGTGAACTGGTCTCGCCGGAGCGTGCCGTGGTCGGGCACGTTCAGCTGCTCGCCGCGGCCGCCGCTCATCGTCACCAAGACCTGCCCGGAGTTGCGGGCGGTCAGCTTGACCACGGTGGCGCGCTCGTTCACCTGGACCGAGGTCACCGTGACGGTCAGGATGCCCTGGGTCTTGGTGCGCGGTCCGCCCAGCCGCTCGCGCCCCGGGTTGTCCTTGTCCTCGCCGGTGACCCGCTCGACGGCCGCCACCGCCTGCTGCACGACCCAGTGGCCGGCGTAGGTCGCGGCCAACCCGCCACCGCCACAGAGCAGGAGCGTGATCACGATCGCGGCCCCCCACGACGTCCGCTTGGCCGGCCTTTGCTGCGTCTGCGGCACCTGCGGCGCGGGTGCCGGGGCAGGCTGCTTGCCTCCGCCAGCCTTCGCCTGATCGATGAGCACGCCGATCATCACGACCGCGAGCCCGACCGCGGTGGAGATCAGCGATCCCTGCAGCGGGGTCACCCGCAGCGCGTGTTCAACTGGCTGATCGACGACGATGCCGGTCAGGCACGACTGGTGCACATGATCTCGCACAGCCGGCCGTCGAGCGACGCGCAGCCGGACCGGACCCGCGACCGATGTCAAAGGCGTGGGTTTCGGCGGCGCAGGAGCGGTCCGCGCCCACGCTGTTCTTCGTGGACATGCGCCGGGCCGACAAGGTCGCGAAACTGTTCGTGGCAACGGATCCGGATGACGATGAGGTACGGGCCTGGGTGATCGCGGCGTCACATCAGAGCGAGGACGCGTTCGACTGCCCGCTTGTCCCAAGTGGTTTCGGATGTGCTGAGCCAGGCGGCGAGGGACGGGCTCGACACCGAATCGAACCGGCGGCACGTCTCGTTTCTGGCGTTGTGCCGCCGGATCGCCGACGAGATGGAGCGCAGATTCGGTGTGGCGCAGCGGGTCGCGTGGACGCGACCGACGATCCGTCCACTTTGGACCTCCCGTTCCCGCCCAACCCGCGGTGGCGCGACACCCGCCCAACTCCTCGCCTTCGACCATCCGGTTTTCGTTTCCTCCGACGGGGCGATCGCCGTCTTGCTGTGCAAGCCGACGAGACCGTGGAGGTTGTCCGAGCACAGCGCGGTGCCCATGCCCAAGCCGGTGTTCGCCGGTCACGATGGCCTATTACGCGCACCGGTTGCGCGATGCTGGACGGCAGGGCGAGGAGGGGCTGACTCCGGAGGCGGAGGGGCTGCTGCGGGCATGGCTTGACCAGTGGGACGTGTCGCCGACAAGTGGCAAGGGATCGGGAGTCTGCCGATTCGGCAGGGGTTGGGCATCGTGGCCGAGCTCCTCGGGTAGGCCGCGCCGCAGGTGGTGACGTTCGTGGTGGCGTTCTTCCGCGAGGTGGAGGCCTACCTGCGGGCGGACGCTCCGCATCGGACGCTGGCCCAGCTCGACGTGGCCAACGCCATCGCGGGCGTCGACGGGCCGATCACGGTCGTCGCGCACTCGCTGGGCTCGGTCGTGGCCTATGAGGCTCTCCACCGGTACCCACAGAAGGAAATTGAGCTCTTTGTGACGCCCGGCTCGCCGTTGGCGATGCCCGTGGCCGTGTTTCCGCGGCTGGATCCGGCTCCGGTCAACGGGTTTGGCGCGCGCCCGCCCGGCGTCGAGCGATGGGTGAACCTTGCCGACCGGGGTGACCTAATGGCGATCCCGCGGGGTGACATAGCGAGACGATTCCGCGACGTGGAGGCACATCAAGACGTGAGCGTGCACTGGCTCGACTTCCACACCGCGGCCAACTACCTGCGAACTGAGGCATTGGCCACATTAACGCATGTTTAGCGGCGCGGCGCGGAGGAGATAAGCCGTGGCATGAGTACGATCACTGGCCGGAAGGAGCTGCGCATGCGGTCGAAAGGCGTTGACTTGCTTGAGGAGCGGACCTTCGCCGACGTCAGCGATCAGTTTGACCCACCCGACTTCGCCGCCCTCGATGACGAGTTGATGTCACTCAGTGCGGCTGTGGACGACGATTTCTGTTGCACCAGATGCCCGTAACGACCGCATGAGTAGAACCACGCCCCGGCGGTGGTGACCGCCGGGGCGTTCGCTTGTCAGGAGCCCGCCTCGCCGTAGATCTCTTCGAGCCCCGCGACCACGATCGACCGCCCGTCGGCCTCGTGCACCACGCTCCAAACTGAGCACATCGATCTCGTGAGTCGTCTTGTGTTCCCGGCACGCCCACGTAAAAGCCCCAGCGGCGGGACCGCTGGGGCTTTCGGGTCAGGTGTTCAGAAGCCGGGGCCGTGCTGGTGGCCGTGGCCGTGCCCATGGCCGTGACCATGCCCGTGGCCTGCTGGCTCCTTCTCCTTGGGCTTCTCCACGACCAGGGACTCGGTCGTGAGCAGCAGACCCGCGATGGACGCCGCGTTGAGCACGGCGTTGCGGGTCACCTTCACCGGGTCGACGATGCCGGCCTTGGCCAGGTCGACGAACTCGCCGCTGGCCGCGTCGAGGCCGTGGCCCCAGGCGGCGCTCGCGACCTGCTGCACGATGACATAGCCGTCGTGGCCCGCGTTTTGCGCGATCCAGCGCAGCGGCTCGGCGAGCGCCTTGCGCACGAGCGCCACGCCCACCTTCTCCTCGGCCGGAAGGCCCAGGCCATCGTCCAAAACGGACTGGACCTGCACCAGGGCCGCCCCACCGCCGGGCACGATGCCCTCCTCGACGGCGGCCTTGGTCGCGGCGATGGCGTCTTCGATGCGGTGCTTGCGCTCCTTCATCTCGACCTCGGTTGCCGCGCCGACCTTGACGACCGCGATGCCGCCGGACAGCTTGGCCAGCCGCTCCTGCAGCTTCTCCCGGTCCCAGTCGGAGTCGGACGCCTCGATCTCCTTGCGGATCTGGGCGACGCGCGCCTCGACATCGGCCGCCGTGCCCGCACCCTCGACGACGGTCGTGGTGTCCTTGTTGACCACGACCCGCCGGGCGCGGCCGAGCTGCTCGATGCCCACCGAGTCGAGCTTGTAGCCGAGCTCGGGGGCGATCAGCTCGCCACCGGTCAGAATCGCCATGTCCTGCAGCATGGCCTTGCGGCGATCGCCGAAGCCGGGCGCCTTGACGGCGCACACCTTGACGGTCTTGCGGATCGAGTTGACCACGAGCGTGGAAAGGGCCTGGCCCTCCACGTCCTCGGCCACGATCAGCAGCGGCTTGCCCGACTGCAGGACCTTCTCCAGCAGCGGGAGCAGCTCGTCGATGGACGAGATCTTCTGTGTGGTGATGAGGATGTGGGCGTCCTCGAGCACGGCCTCGCCCGACTCGGCGTCGGTGACGAAGTGCGGCGAGATGAAGCCCTTGTCGAACTGCAGGCCCTCGGTCACCTCAAGCTCGGTCGCGAGGGTGGAGCCCTCCTCGACCGTGATGACCCCGTCGCGGCCGACCTTCTCCATCGCCTCGGCGATGAGCTCGCCGATGCTCGCGTCCTGCGCGGAGATGGTGGCCACGTGGGCGATGTCGGACTTGCCCTCGACCGCGGCAGCCTTCTCCAGCAGCGTGTCGGAGACCTTGCGCGCGGCGGCGTCGATGCCGCGCTTGAGCGCGGCCGGGTTGGTGCCGGCGGTGACGTTGCGCAGGCCCTCCCGGACCAGCGCCTGGGCCAGGACGGTCGCGGTGGTCGTGCCGTCGCCCGCGACGTCGTTGGTCTTGGTGGCCACCTCCTTGACCAGCTGCGCCCCGAGGTTCTCATACGGGTTGGACAGCTCGATCTCCTTGGCGATGGTCACCCCATCGTTGGTGATCGTCGGAGCCCCGAACTTCTTGTCGAGCACCACGTTGCGCCCGCGCGGGCCGAGGGTCACCTTGACCGCGTCGGCGAGCGCGTTGACACCGTGCTCGAGCAGATGCCGGGCGTCATCCGAGAAGCTCAGAATCTTCGCCATGGAAAGTAAAACTCCTTCTACATCACAGCGGCCCCGGCCTCCTCCACAGAAAGCCGGGGCAAGCTGATCATGTCAGCCCGCCACAGTGAGGTGGCGGGCCTGGATCACTTCTCGATGACCGCAAGGACGTCGCGCGCGGAGAGCACCAGGTACTCCTCGCCCGCGTACTTCACCTCGGTGCCGCCGTACTTGGAGTAGATGACCGTGTCACCCACCTTGACGTCGATCGGGACGCGGTTGCCCTTGTCATCGATGCGGCCGGGGCCGACCGCCAGGACCGTGCCCTCCTGCGGCTTCTCCTTCGCGGTGTCGGGAATAACAAGACCCGACGCGGTGGTGGTCTCAGCCTCGTTTGCCTGGACCAGAATGCGGTCCTCCAGCGGCTTGATCGCAACCTTCGTCGCGGTAGTCACGAGCATACCCTCCTGGGGTATCGGAAACTGCTAACTTGTTCTGCCCTGAGCAGCACCGTCGTCGCGGGTGTCGGCCCTGCTGCGGGCGTTGTCATTAGCACTCTACTAGGCAGGGTGCTAATCGCCAGATTAGGTCGCTCTTAGCACTCCGTCAAGGCGAGTGCCAGAATCTCGGGGTGGATTTCGCCCGACTCGTCACGCCGGATGGACAGCACGCGCTGGCCGAAGCACGGCAGCTCCTTGGCAAGGACCGGCTCGCCGCGATCACCGCGCTGCGCGAACGCTTCGACCCCGGCCTGGCCGCCGACGCGCTGAGCCAGGCGGCGCTGCGGGAGCGGGCCGTGGCCAAGTTCGGCGAGGGCGCGTGGGGGATGTACTTCACGGCCGCCGGGCTCGAACAGGCGACCCGGCCGATCGTGGCGGCGAGAAGGGCCGAACGGCTGGGAGCCTCCCGCAATGTGGTCGATCTGGGTTGCGGCATCGGCTCCGATTTAATGCATTTGGGGGGTACGGGGATCGAGCGCGACCCGGACACGGCGAAGTGCGCTGAGCTCAACGTGCCGGCGGCGCGCGTGATACCGGGCGACGCGCAGGACTTCGATCTGTCCACTGTGGACACCGTGTTCTGTGATCCTGCGCGCAGGTCGGGTGGGAAACGGGTGTTCAACCCGCGCGACTACTCGCCACCGTGGGACTGGGTGGTCTCGTTGCCCGAGCGCGTCCCGCGCACCGTGCTCAAGCTCGCGCCCGGCATCGATCAGTCGCTCCTGCCACCGGGCTGCGAGCTGGAGCTCGTGTCGGTCGACGGCGACGTGGTGGAGGCGGCCGCGTGGTGTGGGCCGCTCGCCCGGGTCCCGCGCCGCGCGACGGTCATCCGCAAGGGCGTGGCGCACGAGCTCGCCGGCACGGGCACGCGCCGGGCGCCCGTGGGCGAGCCGAGACGGTACGTGTATGACCCGGACGGAGCCGTGGTCCGCGCTCACCTCGTGGCCGAGTTCGCGTCCACTGTGGACGGTGTGCTGGGCGACCCGTCGATTGCCTACGTGTATTCCTCGATATATGTGGAAAACGCGTTCTCGCGTGCCTTCGAGATCGACGAGATCATGCCGTTCTCGCTCAAGCGGCTGCGCGCCGCGCTGCGAGCCCGCGATGTGGGGCGGCTCGAAATCCTCAAGCGCGGCTCGGCCGTGGACGTCGAGACCCTGCGCCGCGAGCTGAAGCTGGGTGGGACCAACGCCGCATCGCTCATGCTGACCCGGATCGCGGGCGATCCGGTCGCGGTGATCCTGAGGTAGGGTCACGGAACTATGAAGGTCTTGGTCACCGGCGGGGCCGGGTACATCGGGAGCACGGTCGCCTCCGCGTTGCTGGACAGCGGTCACACGCCGGTCATTCTGGACAACCTGGTCACCGGGCGGCGTGCCTTCACCGCCGGCCGGGTGTTCTACGAGGGCGACGTCGCCGATGGCGAGCTGCTCGACCGGGTGTTCGCCGACCACCCCGACATCGAGGTCGCCGTGCACTGCGCGGCGCTCATCGTCGTACCGGAATCGGTGAAAAGGCCTTTGAATTACTACCGGGAAAACGTCGCCAAAACGATCAGCCTGGTCGAACACCTCACCCGCAACGACTGCAGGCGCCTGCTGTTCAGCTCGTCGGCGTCCATCTACCGACCGGGCCCGGACTTCTCCGTGGACGAGAGCTCACCGGTCGAGCCGACCAGTCCCTACGCGCACACCAAGGCGATGATCGACACGATCCTGGCGGATGCCGCGCATGCGGGCGAGTTGCGCGCGATCTCGCTGCGCTATTTCAACCCGGTCGGCGCGGATCCCAAGATGCGCACGGGATTGCAGACGCTCAACCCGACACACGCGCTCGGCAAGATGATCGAGGCGTGGGAGAACGGCACGGTGTTCCCGATCACCGGCACGGACTGGCCGACGCGCGACGGCTCGGGCATCCGCGATTACATCCATGTGTGGGATCTGGCACGCGCGCATGTGGCGGCGTTGGAGAAGTTCGATTCGCTGGTGTCCGACCACAGCGTGATCAACCTGGGCACGGGCAACGGGACCACCGTGCGGGAGCTGCTCGACGCCTTCGAAGAGGTGACGGGAGCCCCGTTGGCCCACACCGAGACCGATCGCCGCCCGGGTGACGCGGTCGGCGCGTTCGCCCGCAGCCTGCGCAAGGATCTGGGGTGGACGCCGGAGCTCACCATCATCGATGGCATCCGCGATGCGCTGGCCTGGCGGGCAAAGCTGCTGTCATGACCACGCCCGCGACGGCGTTGCTCGCCAAGCAGAAGGTGAAGCACGCGCTGCACACCTATGACGTGAGCGCGGACGCGCCCAATTACGGTGCGCTTGTGGCGCAAGCGATCGGGGCACCCGCGGCACGCGTGTTCAAGACGCTGGTGACGGAGGTCGACGGCGCGCTGACCGTCGCGGTCGTGCCCGTCACCGGCGACGTCGACCTCAAGGCGCTCGCGAGCGCGGCGGGCGGCAAGCGGGCCGTGCTGGCCGATCGCGACCTCGCGGAGAAGACGACGGGCTATGTGCGCGGCGGCATAAGCCCACTGGGCCAACGGAAACGACTTCCGACCGTCATCGACGAGTCCGCATTGGACGGTGACACCGTCTTCGTGTCGGCGGGCAAGCGGGGGCTGCAGGTCGAGCTCGCCCCCGCCGACCTGGTGCGCCTCACGAGCGCGAAGCTGGCCCCGATCGCTCGAACCGCAAAGGCGGCGGGCCCGGAGGGCTGGGGGGCGGGAGCTACATAGGGGTCGCCGGAGCCGAGGTCGGTGATGCACGCGTTGGGCCGATCCATGCGCAATATCCCGGCCCCGACCGGCCACGCGCGCTTGACTGATTTTGCCGTGTGACGTTGCTGAATTGTTACGGGCAACAACAAACCTGGTACTTGCGGTGATGTGCGCGCCGTGCATACGTTGTCGCGAACAACAAACCGGCCCCGGAGCCGAACCCCATAGACGGAAGGATCTGGCACGCATGCTCAAAAAGATCCTGGCCACGACCGCATGCGGTCTGCTGGCCATCGGCGGCGCCGCCGCATGTGGCGAACAGGGCAACCAGGGAGCGACCAAACCACCGAAGATCGGCGTCATCCTGCCCGACAGCAAGTCGTCGGTGCGCTGGGAGACCGCCGACCGCAAATACCTTGAGGCCGCCTTCAAAGCAGCAGGCGTGGATCATGTCATTCAGAACGCGCAGGGCGACAAGGCGGCATTCCAGAACATCGCGGACCAGATGATCACCAGTGGTGTGACGGTCCTGATGATCGTGAACCTCGATTCCGGTACCGGAAAAGCGGTTTTGGACAAGGCGAAGTCGCAGGGCGTCGCGACCATCGACTACGACCGCCTGACCCTCGGCGGCTCGGCCTCGTACTACGTGAGCTTCGACAACGTCAAGGTCGGCAAGCTGCAGGGCGAGGGCCTCGTCAAGTGCCTCACCGAAAAGGGCGTGACCAACCCGACCGTCGCCTACCTCAACGGCTCACCCACCGACAACAACGCCACGCTGTTCAGGGAGGGCTACGACTCCATCCTCAAGCCCAAGTTCGACAGCGGCACCTACAAGAAGGGCCCCGAGCAGTCGGTCCCGCAGTGGGACAACGCCCAGGCCGGGGTCATGTTCGAGCAGATGCTGACGCAGACCGGCGGCAAGATCGACGGCGTGCTCTCCGCGAACGACGGCCTCGGCAACGCCGCCATCGCCGTGCTGAAGAAGAACAACATCAAGGTCCCGGTCACCGGCCAGGACGCGACCGTGCAGGGGCTGCAGAACATCCTCGCCGGCGACCAGTGCATGACCGTGTACAAGGCCATCAAGAAGGAGGCCGACGCGGCCGCCGAACTCGCGATCGCGCTCGCCAAGGGCGAGAACAAGCAGGTCAGCGGCAAGGTGACCGACCCGGAGGGGAAGCGGGATGTGCCCAGCGTCCTGCTCGACCCGGTGGCCATCTACTTCGACTCGGTGAAGGCGGTGGTGGACGACGGCTACGTCACGAAGGCGGAGTTGTGCACCGCCGACTTCGCGGCCAAGTGCGAACAGGCCGGCATCAAATAGCGACCCATTGGGGGCCTTCGGAACGCCGAAGGCCCCCAATGATCAGCGGTTTTAGGTCTCTTCAGGCGAAGCCGTGCCGTTGCGCGGCCAGGGCCGGGCGCGAAGCGATCCTGGCCTGGCCGCTGCGGGAAGCGGTTTTGAGTTTCTTCAGGCGAAGCCGTGCTGTTGCGCGGCCGGGGCCGGGCGCGAAGCGATCCGGGCCTGGCCGCTGCGCAGATAGGAAGGTGAGCATGCTCGAAGTGCGTGGGATAAACAAGAGTTTCGGGCCCGTCCATGTGTTGCGTGACGTGGCCCTGACCGTGCGGTCGGGCGAGGTCACGGCTCTGGTCGGGGACAATGGTGCCGGAAAGTCCACATTGGTCAAATGCATCGGCGGCATCTACCCGATCGACAACGGCGAGATCCTGGTCGACGGCAAGCCGGTGCACATCCACTCGCCCCGCGACGCCGCCGGGCTTGGCATCGAGATCGTGTACCAGGACCTGGCGCTGTGCGACAACCTCGACATCGTGCAGAACATGTTCCTCGGGCGGGAGCGCAGACGCGGGATCGTGCTCGACGAGCCGTCGATGGAGCATCTGGCCGAGCAGACCCTGGCCTCGCTGAGCATCCGCACGGTGTCGTCCGTGCGGCAGGCGGTCGCGAGCCTGTCCGGCGGGCAGCGCCAGACCGTGGCCATCGCCAAGGCCGTGCTGTGGAACAGCCGCCTGGTAATTCTGGACGAGCCGACCGCGGCGCTGGGTGTGGCCCAGACCGCGCAGGTGCTCGAACTGGTCAGGCGGCTTGCCGACAACGGGCTCGCGGTCGTGCTGATCTCACACAACATGAACGACGTGTTCGCCGTCTCCGACCGGATCGCGGCGCTCTACTTAGGACAGATGGTAGCCCAGGTGAAGACGACAGAAGTTACCCACGCCCAGGTGGTCGAGCTCATCACGTCCGGCAAGTCGGGGACGATCGCATGATCGCCACCCTGAAGCGCAGCCCCGCCCTCCCGGCCATCCTGGGCCTTGTCGTGCTGTGCGCGGTGTTCTCGGCAATGCGGCCCGCGTTCTTCACCCCCGTCAACTTCGCCAACCTGCTCCAGCAGGGCGCGGCGACCACGGTCATCGCCATGGGCCTGGTCTTCGTGCTGCTGCTGGGAGAAATAGATCTCTCCGCCGGGTTTGCCTCCGGTGTGTGTGCGGCCATCCTCGCCGTGACCCTCGACCAGATGTCTTTTCCTTGGTACCTCTCCGTGGGCGCGGCGATCGCGACGGGTGTGGTGATCGGGTTCCTGCTCGGCTTCCTGGTCGCGAAGATCGGCATCCCGTCGTTTGTGGTGACGTTGGCCGCGTTCCTGGCGTTCCAGGGCGTGGCGCTGCTCCTGCTTGAGGAGGGCAGGAACGTTTCGGTGCGCGCGCCGATCATCCTCGCGATCGCGAACAAGAGCATGCACCCGTGGATCGGGTGGGCGTTCGGCGCCACGGCGGTGGCCGCGTTCGCGGCCGTGCAACTGTGGAGCTGGTATCGCAGGCGTGCCAAGGGAGTCACGGCCGTGCCGCTGCGATTGACGGCGCTGAAGGTGGGCGCCCTCGCGGTACTCGTCATCGTCACCGTCTCCATCCTCAACCAGGAGCGCAGCTTCAACGTTCGCATCACCTCGCTCAAGGGTGTCCCCATCGTCGTGCCGATCGTCGTTGCGCTGCTTGTGCTTTGGACGTTCATCCTGCGGCGCACCGCATATGGCAGGCACCTGTATGCGGTCGGCGGCAATCGTGAGGCGGCGCGGCGTGCGGGCATCAATGTGGACAGGATCCGGATTTCGGCGTTCGTCATCTGCTCGGCGATGGCGGCCGTGGGTGGCATCATCGCGGCGAGCCGGGGCAACTCCGTCGACCCCAACACGGGTGGATCAAACGTGCTGCTGTACGCGGTGGGTGCAGCGGTGATCGGCGGGACGAGTCTGTTCGGCGGCAAGGGGCGCGTGCTCGACGCCGTGCTCGGTGGGCTGGTCGTGGCGGTGATCGACAACGGGATGAGCCTGCTGAACTATAGTTCCGGGATCAAGTTCGTGGTGACCGGCACGGTCCTGCTGCTCGCGGCCGGCGTGGACGCGCTGTCCCGCAAGCGAAACGCGTTGGGAGGATAGGTAATTGCGGTCGCCAGCGCCCAGCCAGGAGGAGATTCGGCGGCAGAATCTGGGTGCTCTGTTGCGGTTTGTGCACGAACGGGGCCGGATATCGCGCGCGGAACTGACCACTGAGCTGGGCCTGAACCGCTCGACGATCGGAGCCCTGACGGCGGAGCTGGCCGAGGCGGGGCTGGTGACCGAGGAGGCGCCGCGCGAGACCGGGCGGGCCGGGCGGCCATCGCTGACGGTGCGGGCATGCTCGGACTCGATTTTCGTGTACGCGGCGAGCATCGAGGTCGATCTGGTACGGGTGGCGCGGGTCGGGCTCGGCGGCGTGATCCTGGACCGGGTGTCGTTCCCGCGGCCGGTCGATGTCGTGGGGGCGCTGACTTCGGCCGTGCAATCGTTCACGGTGGACAGTGCGGATCGCCGCATTGGGCTTGGCGTGGCGATTGTGGGTGTGGTGCGGCGCGAGGACGGGATGGTCCGATTAGGACCGCACATCGGCATGCGGGACGAACCGCTCGGAGACCAGCTGCAGGAACGGTTGCCACAGTTGCAGATTTCGGTCGCGAACGTGGCGGACGTGTGCGCCCTTTCGGAGCACACGCGGGGCGTGGCGATCGGGTGTGACAATGTCATTTACTTGTACGGTGATGTCGGTGTCGGGGCGGGCATCATCGCGGGCGGGCATCGCGTGACCGGGCACGGTGGATACGGTGGCGAGGTCGGGCACATGGTGGTCAACCCGTCGGGGACGAGGTGCGAGTGCGGCTCCCGCGGGTGCTGGGACACCGAGATCGGTGAGCAGACCCTGTTACGCCTCGCGGAGTCCAAACCGGACACCAGCGGCCAGGAGGCCATCCTGGCCGTCATCGACCGCGCCGCCCGCGGCGACCACGTGGCCCAGGCCGCCGTCCGCCACGTCGGCGACTGGCTGGGCTTCGGTGTGGCCAATCTGGTCAACATCTTCAACCCGGAGCTCGTCATCTTCGGCGGCACCCTGCGCGATGTCTACCTCGCCTCGGCCGCCCAGGTGCGCAGCCGCCTCAACAGCATGGGCCTGCCCGCCACCCGCGAACACGTCCGCCTGCGCACCCCCACCCTCGGCGACGACGCAGCACTGCTTGGCGCGGCCGAACTCGCCTTCGAGCCCCTCCTGCGCGACCCCCTAGGCTGACGCCGATCCGGGCATCACGCGTTAGAACGAGATCTGCTCGCCGACGCTGCGCACCGACCGGACGTCTGGAAAGCGGGCCTTGCCGTCCGCGCGCAACGCGACCGCCGGCCCCGCCTCGTAGGCGGCGAACGCCTCCCGCGAGGCGAACAGGTAGCGCGTCTCGACCGACCCGTCGTCGTAGGACACGATCTCGGCGGACTGCGCCCCGGCCTCGACCACCGCCTGGGCGTGGCCCTGCGTGAGCCAGTCGAGGTAACGCCGCCGCGTCTGGCCATCGTCGAACCCTGAGCGAACCGAATAAATCAGCACCCGACCAGCCTACGACTGGATAGGCTCGCGCGATGTTCCTAGCTCATGACCTGATCGGCAGCGATGGGCCCACCGTCGTGCTCTTGCACTCCTCCGTCTGTGACCGCCGGATGTGGGATCCACAACTTCCGGCCCTGACGGGTTTTCGCGTGCTGCGGGCCGACTTCCGTGGCTTCGGCGAGACACCCGCGCCCACCGAGCCGTTCAATCCGGCCGATGACGTGCGCGACCTGCTCGACCATCTGGGGCTCGGCGACGTGACGCTCGTGGGCGCCTCCTACGGCGGCCGGATCGCGTCGGAGTTCGCCGCCCGCTGGCCCGACCGTGTGAGCAAGCTCGCACTGATCTGTGCGGACCGCGCGGGCCAGGAGCCGACGCCGTCCGTGGCCGCCTTCGGCGACAAGGAGGACGCGCTGATTGAGGCCCGCGACATCGACAGCGCGGTCGAGCTGAACCTCGACACCTGGCTCGGCCCGCGGACCACCAGGGAGACCCGCGCCGAGGTCGCGGCCATGCAGCGGCACGCCTTCGAGGTCCAGCTCGCCGGGCCGGACGTCGCCTCGATCCCGGTCGAGCACGACCTCACGGCCATCACCGCGCCGACGCTCGTCGTGTCGGGCGAGCACGACCTGGACTACTTCCACCAGATCGCGGATGTGTTCGCGAGCACGATCCCGGGTGCCCGCCGCATCCACCTCGACTGGGCCGGGCACCTGCCCAGCATCGAGGACCCGGCCGCGTTCACCCCCATCCTGCTTGAGTTTCTCAAGTGAACGCCGGGTCATAGATCCGCATTTTGAGTTCCCTGATCTGCCGTCGATGGTCGTGGATCAACGCGCCCGCGGCTTCGCCGACCCGAGCCGCGAACTCCTCCTCGCGCAGCGTGTTGAGGGCGTGGTCGCTGACGCTGACCTTCCATGTCTTCATGCCCACTACCGACACCGTCACGCTGCCGTCTGACGCGCGGCCCTCGGCCCGCAGCCCGTCGCGCTGCCGCTCGTATTCCACGTCGCGCGGGCTGATCGCCGGCGATTCGCCCGTGACCTGCATGCCCAGCGCGTCACTGAGCAGTGCGTAGTATTCCCGCATCCGGGCCACCCACAGCAGCCTGGCCAGGCTCGCCAGATGGGCTTCGAGATCGCCCCGGTCGACCCGGCGGTAATAGCCGGGCGCGAACGACACATACACGTCGCTTCTGCCGTGCAGTTGCGCGTTGATGCTGCCGCCCGGGGTCGAAGCCTGCACCCGCATGTTGTCCAATCCGTCGGCGAGGATGCCCACGGCACACCTCCTAATCGGACGAGTAGCCCATCTGACTCGGGTCTTTGATGCTTTCCTTCGTGGCGGTCGCGAGCGCCGGCCGCTTCGACACGAACGAGTCCTTCTCGGCGTGGATCGTGCCGTTGATGCTCATGAGCGCGTCGGCGATCCGCTTGTCCGTGCGGTCGATCTCCTCTTGAAGGCGGCGCAGGCAGTCGCCCATCGAACGCAGTACCTGATCGGGGTGCTCACCGGAAACCTGGAGCTTCGGCGGGTCATCAGGCGCCGCGGCCGCAACGACCTGGGAGGCGGCACCGACCGCGGTGATCGCGATTCCGGCGGCGCCGCCGGCCGTCACGAGCGTCGCGCCCACGGCGGCGATGGAAGCTACCACGGTGAAGGTCATGGTCCATTCGTTCTTGCCGGACTCCCCCATGTTGTCCAGCGCCGTGATGGTGTCGTGCGCGACCTTGTCGACGTCCTCCCGCGCCTTCTGCCACATCGCCTTCTCGGCCTCCAGCGCGGACTTGATCGCCGCAACGACGATGAACTGATTGCGCACCACCGCCGGGAAGGGGTCGATGAAATTCGACTTGAACTCCATGGCCGCCTTGCCCGTCCAGCCCTCGATGTAGCTTTCGGCGCCGGAAAGCTTTGTCAGTACCGGATTGGCGATGTACACCGAGCCGTTGGTGGAGATCGGGTCGCGGTTGTCCTGTCCGCTGGACAGCTTTTCGAGGCCCTTCTTGAGCATGTCGATCGCCGCGTCATAGTCCGACGGGTTGGGCAGTTTCGAAAACGGTTCATACTGCCCGGGAACGCCCTCGCACATCCCGCGCAGGTTGTCGAACCAGTCCGGGGAATAGCTGGAAGCGCCGCTCTGCGGATCGACGTTCTCGTTGGCCTTCCGCCACGCCCGCCGCGCGATGTCGTCGGCGTGCTGCATCAGTTGCTCGAAACTCATCCTGGAGTCCCGTTCTCTTGAATCAGGCGGTCGAGTTCGGCCTTGGCGGCCGCGTCGGTCGCCGCGTACTCGTTGACCGCCATCTGCAGCGCGAGCGCGGTATCGTCCAGGTTCTTCGCGGTGTCGTTGAGAATCTGGGCGATGAAGGTGGCCAGCGTGTTCCACTGGACCGGGGCGTTGCCCGCGCCGGCCGGGCGGAACGACTGCCCGTTGCCGACGGCTCTGGCCGCCGACACATACTCCTCGGCGACACTGGGCAGGTTGTCCTTGGCCGCCCGATAGAGCTCATACAAATCTGCGCCGAGGTCGGCGCCGGTGTCTGGCATGGCTTGCAAGATGCCATCGGGGCCCGACCACCGCCAGCGTTTCGACACACACCTAAACCCGCAGCTCAAGCGCGCCATGCTCGCGCTTGACGGCGTGCACACGCCCTTAGCTCTGTTCAGGCGAAGCCGTGCTCTTGCGCGGGTGGGGCCGGGCGCGAAGCGATCCGGGCCGACCCGCTGCGGACCCGCGCTCAACTCTGTTCAGGCGAAGCCGTGCTCTTGCGCGGGTGGGGCCGGGCGCGAAGCGATCCGG
>NZ_QJUG01000201.1 GCF_003426775.1 Allorhizocola rhizosphaerae
GACCGGCGGCGGCGCGGCGACCTCGCTCATGCCCGCTGCGCCGGCGACTCCGGTGGTCGGGCGGGCACCCGTGTCGCGCCCGCCGGCCGCCGCAGCCAAGCTCGCGGCGATCAGCGGCAAGGTGTTCTCCGACCGTGGCGACACGCCCGCGGGGGTGAAACTGCGCTTCTACCGGCAGCAGTTCGGCGGGCGCAAAGCCCTTGTGGGCGAGGCGGTGACGGGCGCCGACGGCAGCTACCAACTCGAAGCCGGCGAGCCGGCCGACATCCAGGTGTACGCGGTCGGCGCCGACGGCAAGGAGCATCCGCTCGGCGGCGCGGGCAACGTGGTCATCCCGGCGGCGAAACTGCCCAAGCCGCAGGCCGAATACGCGCGCCTCCTCGCGAGCGTGCAGCCACACCTGGGCGGCGGCAAGCTCGGCGACGCCCGCGAGGACGACGAGCGGCAGGATCTGGCCCTCCTGCACAAGGCCACCAAGTGGGACGGCCGGCTGCTCGCGCTCGCCGCGACCGCCGAGGAGCTCGCCGAGACCGTCGGCGTCACGCCGCAGGTGGCATATGGTCTGCTGCGCGCGGGCCTGCCCTCCCACCACGTGCAGCTGGCCCGGATCGGCCAGGCCGGGATCGGGCACGCGCTGCGCAAGGCGGTCGAGGCCGGGGTGGTGGAGCTCAACGAGCGCGACATCGCCAACGCGCAGACCACCCTGGGCGCGTTCGGCCGCACGACGCGGCGCAAGCTGGCGGTCAACGGCACGGCGTCGAGCTATGGCTCGATGCTCAGCGCGTCCGGCCTGTCGGCCGCCGAACAGGACCGGTTCGACGAGGTCTTCACCGCGCACTCCGGCGACGCCGCCACGCTGTGGCGCAACGTCCGCGACGCGGGGCTGCCGGCCGACCAGCTCCGGCTCACCGCCCAGCTGGGCGCGCTCACGCTCAACTCGGCGCGGCTCACGGAGAGCCTGCGCACGCAGGTGGGCACGCCCGAGCGGCTGGCCGAAACCCTTGTGGGCGCGAAGCTTTACCAGCCCGCCGCGTGGGCCGACCGGCTCAGCGGGCTGGCCGGGGGCAACGAGCGCGTGCTCGGGCAGATGATCCCGACCGCGTATCAGGGCAAGACCGTAGCGGAGCGGCTGGCCGCATACACCGCGGACCTCGCGTTCAAGGTGCGCCGCAGCTATCCCACGCAGGTGCTCAGCGACCGCATCCGCTCCGGAGAGCTGGCGTCCGAGGCAGCGGTGGCGCAGGACGTGGCGACCGTGCTGGACCGGGCCGCGGGAGCCGGGTTTGTGCCCGGTCAGCAGCCGCTGAGCCGGTTCCTGAGCGAGCGGCGCGAGACCGTGTTCGCGGGCATGCCCGCGGAGCGGGCGAAGGCGGCCACCGCCGAGGTCGCCACGCTCACCCGGCAGTACCAGATCACCGCGAGCGACGAGGCGCTGGGCGTGTTGCAGCGGCACGATCTGCGCTCGGCCGCACAGATCAGCGCGATGCCGCAACGCGTGTTCCTGGCCAAGTACGCAGCGGACTTCCCGAGCGTGGCCGAGGCGGAGCTCACGTGGCGGCGCGCGCAGCAGGTCACCGCCGTCACGCTGAACCTCGTCGCGCTCACCAAGCAGCTCGACTCGGCCCGCCTGCTGCCCGCGATGGCCCAACCGTCCGATGTGGTCGGTGGGGCGCAGGCCGATCTGGTCAAGCAGTTCCCGACGCTGGAGTCGCTGTTCGGCTCGCTGGACTATTGCGAGTGCGCGCACTGCCGGTCGGTGCTCAGCCCGGCGGCGTACCTGGTGGACCTGCTCAAGTTTCTCGACGACGCACCGGCGCTGCCCAAGAGCCCGTACGTGGCGCTCACCGAGCGCCGGCCCGACCTGCCGCACCTGCCGCTCACGTGTGAGAACACCAACGTGGCCCTGCCCTACATCGATGTCGTCAACGAGATCCTCGAATTCTTCCTGGCGCACAACGCACAACTCACGCCGGACGCGGCGTATGACACCGGCGAGGCGTCCAGCGAGGACCTGATCGCCGAGCCGCAAAACCTGCTCCCGGTCGCTTACGACCTGCTCAAGCAGGCGCAGTATCCACTGACCGCCCCGTTCGACCTGTGGCTGGCGACCGTGCGCACGTTCGTGGAGCACTTCGAGGTGCGGTTCGCCGACGTGCTCGACGTGTTGCGCATGTCCGACGAGCTGCACCCGGCCACCGGGTATGGGCTCGCGGCGGTCGCGTATGAGCGGCTGGGCAGCTCGCCTGCCGAGCTCGCGTTGCTCACCGCCGCCGACCCGCTCGCGACATGGCCGGCCCGGTATGGGTATGCGCCCAACGCCGCGCCCGCCGTGTGGGGAGAGCTTGCCAACGCGCGGACGCTGGCGCGCAAGCTCGGGGTCACCTATCGCGAGCTGGTTTCGTTGCTGCGCACCAAGTTCATCCGCCCGCTCGTGCTCGCGGACCCGCCCGGGGCGGCCTCGTGCAGCTGGGAGGAGACCACGCTGCGCCGGGCCGGCGGGAGTGCCGCCGAGCCCATCGACTACCTGCTGCTCAACCAGTTCGTGCGGATCTGGCGGCGGCTCGGCTGGTCCATCGACGAGACCGATCAGGCGCTCATGACGTTCCTGCCCGTGACTCCCGACCCGCGCACGGCAGCGGCGATCGGGGCGGCCACGGGCAGCGCGCTGCTCGGCATCGCCCGCCTGATCCAGCTCGCGCAGTTGCTGGGCGCGCGCCCGTCGGAGCGGCGGGAACTGCTCGTGCTGTGGGCCCCTTTGACGGACGCACGATACGAGCAGTTGTTCCTCACCGGCACGACCCAGATCCGTGATGCCGCGTTCGAGGGCGCGCCGGGGGGCTATCTGACCGCACCGGGTGTGCTGCTGGCCGACCACCTCGAACCCGTGCTGGCGGCGCTGCGCCTGTCCAATGCGGACAACGACGCGATCCTGCGGCACAGCGGGCTCGACCCGGCCGTGGCCGAGCTGACCATGGCCAACGTGTCTTTGCTGCACCGGCACGCGGTACTGGCGAGAATGCTCAAAATCAAAATTCCGGAACTGCTGACGCTCATCGACCTCACCGGGCTCGATCCCTTCGCCGAGACGGTTCGGTTCGTGGAAACCGTGCACCGGCTGGAGGCCAGCGGTCTGTCCGCGACCGACGCGGATTTCCTTGTGCGCCATCGTTTCGATCCGGTCGGGCCGCTGCGCACCAACACGCAGCCCCCGCTGGCTCTGGTGCGCGCGCTCGCCGCCGAGGTGACCCGGATCCGCACGGAATTCGCGATCCCTTCAGACCCGCTCACCTTCACCGACGACGTGGTGGCACGAGCTCTGGCGCTGGTGCTCGACGCCGACGTGGCCGCCGCGTTCCTGGCCGCGTGGACCGGGCGGGCGCCGCTGCCCGCCGAGGTTTTCCAGCAGCACCTGCTCCGGCAGGTCATCGCGGGTGTCGGCGAGGTGGGCTTCCTGGACGCGAGCGATCCGGCCATCCTGTTCACCATGCCGGGCGGCGACCAGGCGGCGGACAGGAACCGGCGGGAGCGTCTCGCTCAGACCCTGCTTCCCTATATCCAGCAACGGCTCACCCGTCAGGCGGTGGTGGACGCGGTGGCCGCGGGAGGCGACGCCGACCCGGCGCTCGTGGAGTCGCTGCTGACCCAACTCGGCAACCTCGACGCATATCTCGCGGCCTCCACCTACGGTCTGACCGTCGCAGCCGATCGAACAACCGGTTATCTGGAGCTCCCACCCGGGCACTACCAGTTCACGGCGGCGTGCGCGGAGGCGGGCACCACGGCGACGCTGACGTTCGACCACCTGAGCGACCCGGTGCTGTCCACCGGTGGCGCGCTTGTGTCGACCGCAGAGGTCGAGCTGCGCGGCGCGGTGGCCTACGGGTTCACGCTCACCCACACGCCCGGTGCGAAGGTGACGCTCAGCGTGCGCGGCCAGCGCCTCACCACCACGCCGGTGTCGGGCCTGACCACCTATCGGCGCACCGAAACCGAACAGCTGCACCAAAAGCACCTGCTGCTCACCAAGGCGCTCCTGCTCGCCTCGCGGCTGTCGCTCAACGAGGCGGAGTTCCGGTTGGGCACGCTGGACCTCGGCGCACTGCCCACAGTGGAGGATCTGACGCCCGCCGACGTGACCGTCCGGTTTGGACAGCTCCTGCGGGTTATCGACTATGTGCGGTTGCGTGACGAGCTCGCCGCCGACCCGGCCGATCTGCTGAACATCTTCGCGCGGGCGCAGCGGTCCGCACCTGCCGATGAGGTGTTCGCCGACGTGACCGCGCTGACGGCCCGCATGGTCCGGCGAGAGCCTGAGGCGGTGCGTGCGGCCGCGGGTCTGCTCGGCCTGACCGCTGCCGGGTTCGCCGATGAGCGCGGCCTGACCCGGCTGTGGCGGGTGCTCGCGCTGGCCGCCCGCATCGGGGTCGGCCCCGCCGAGCTGGGCCGGTGGGCCACGCCGAGCCCGGATCGTGCTGTGGCGCAAGACGTGCAGAGCACGGTCAAGGCGAAGTACTCCGCCGAAGCGTGGCGCCGGGTCGCCCAGCCCATCTTCGACAAGCTGCGCAAGCAGCGGCGCGACGCGCTGGTCGCACAGGTCCTTCAAGTCACCGGATACCAGCGGGTGGAGCAGCTGTTCGAGCACTTCCTGGTGGATCCCGCGACCGAGCCCGTGGTGCACACGTCGCGGCTGCGCCTGGCCATCTCGTCGGTGCAGACGTTCATCCAGCGGTGCCTGCTCAACCTCGAAAACGACGTGAGCCCGTCATCCATCAACGCCGACTACTGGGAATGGATGAAGCGCTATCGGGTGTGGGAGGCCAACCGCAAGATCTTCCTGTGGCCGGAGAACTGGCTCGAACCCGAGTTCCGCGACGACAAGACGCACCTGTTCGCGGCGCTGGAAAGTGCTTTGCTGGAAAGCGATCTGGGCCGTGACGCGGTGGAGCGGGCCTTCTTCGAGTACCTGCACGGCCTCGACGAGATCGCCCGGCTGAGCGTCCGCACGATCTACTTGGAACGCAAGCAGGACAGGGCGGCCAACGTGTTGCACGTGATCGGCCGCACCGGCGGCGCACCGCACAAATACTTCTACCGCACCTGGTCGCGCCGGTCGTGGACGCCGTGGACGCCGGTGACCGCGAGCATCGACGGCGACCACCTGGCCATGGTCATGTGGCAGGGCCGGGTGCACCTGTTCTGGGTGGTGTTCCTGCCCAAGCCGGAGCCGAAGGGCAGCAGCAGCCCGCAGAACGCGGGCAACGTGCCGCTCAGCGAGCTCGCCGCGCTGCGCCCACGGCGCAAGGTGGAGGCGCAACTGTTCTGGAGCTGCTACACCCCGGCCGGTGCGGGGCCGGGGGAGTGGAGCGACCCGGTCATGGCCATCGCCGAGGAGCCGCTGGTCAAGACGGTGAACGACGATTTCGACGCGTCCAAGGTGTTCATTTGGGCCGATGTCCTCGGCGATGGGAGCGTCTCGATTTCGTTGCTTGGCCAGGGCGCCGACCAGGCGTTCCGGGTCATCAGCAAGCACGCGCCACCGGTGCACAACACCGCCTATCGCGAACCGCTGGAGCCGCCCTACCTCGCGGCCGGCGACGTCCCGCTCACCCGGGCGGGCCAGGGCCGCTGGCGCGGTGCGGCGCCCAAGTTCCGGGTGCACGTTGAGGGCGAGACCATCACCGACAACGGCGTCAACCCGTGCGATATCACCGAGGACATCTTCGCCAAGGCACCGTCCACATACGACCTCGTGATCGTGCCGCCGCCGGCGAAGCTCACCAAGGGATCCACCAAGGGCGGCGGCAAGGGCGGCCAGCAGTCGCAGAACCGCCCGGAGGATCCGTTCTTCTACATGGACACCGCGCACAACTTCTTTGTCGAGCCGACGTGGCTGGAATTCTCCATAAACGACGGTGACCAGGCGCTCGCGGCGCAGCCGCCGGTGTGGCGCGAGTTCGACCACCCCGAGTACTGGAAGGACCGGCCCATCGTGGCTACCTTCCCCGACCACTGGCTGGACGGCGATGACGTCCCCGTGAAGAAGCCCGTCGACGTCATCACCCGGCCGAACGCCGTCGTGCGGTTCAACGGCGGCATCGTCGGCCGGGCCGGGCGCGTCACCGAAGGCCGCATCCTGCGCACCGGCCCGCACGGCGCACCGATCCTGTCCAATCGCGAGCTGTCCTAACAGGAGGACCAGACCAATGGCACTCGAGGTCAAGACCACGCTGGCGCCGTCCTTCCACGGGGCGTGGCTCGCCGACAACCGGCTCGTCGCGGAGCTTCCCGCGCCCGGACCGACGTTGAAGAAGATCAGGCTTTTGCAGTACCGGTTCCACGCGCACTTCCACCCGTACGTCAACGATCTGATCAACCGCATGATCAACGGATCGGTGCGCGGGCTGCAGGACGCCGACACCGCCACGCCCGCACTGCTGGAGAAGTTGTTCACGCAGACGCGCTACGACCCGAGCTCACTGCTCGTGGTCGACAGCGATGTGCACAAGCATCCGGTCGCGGATCTGGATTTCTCGTCCGGCGGCGGGTATTCCGTGTACAACTGGGAGCTCTTCTACCACATCCCGATCACCATTGCGATCCACCTGAGCCGCAATCAGCGCTACGCCGAGGCCCAGCACTGGCTGCACTATCTGTTCGACCCGATGGACGACAGCGACGGGCCGACGCCCGAGCGGTACTGGAAGGTGCGCCCGTTCCGCGAGGGCGACCCCACACTGATCGAGAAGGTGCTCATCAACCTGTCCACGGGGGCCGACCAAAACCTGTGGGAGGAGACCGTCGACGCGATCGGCAAGTGGAAGGACACGCCGTTCCGTCCGCACGCGGTCGCCCGCTATCGGCACACGGCCTACATGTTCAAGGCCGTGATGACGTACCTCGATAATCTGATCGAATGGGGCGACAGCCTGTTCCGGCAGGACACCGGTGAGGCCATCAACGAGGCCACGCAGTTGTATGTCCTTGCCGCCAACCTGCTCGGGCCGCGCCCGATGGAGGTGCCCGCCAAGGGCAAGCAGGCGCCGCAGACGTATGCGAGCCTGCGCGGCAAGCTCGACGCGTTCGGCAACGCGCTCACGGAGGTGGAGGTCGATCTGCCGTTCGACGTCCTGACCTCCGTGTCGCCTCCGGCGGACGCGGCGCCGCTTGCCGCCGTGCGCAGCATCGCGACATCGCTCTACTTCTGCGTACCAAGAAATGACAAGCTTTTAGGTTATTGGGACACGGTCGCCGATCGGCTCTTCAAAATACGCAATAGTCTCGACATCCACGGCGTGTTCAGGCGCTTGCCGCTGTTCGATCCGCCGATCGACCCGGCGCTGCTGGCGAAGGCCGCCGCGGCGGGGCTCGACGTGGGCACGATCGTGGCCGGGCTCGGCCAGCCGCTGCCGCTGGTGCGGTTCTCGCTGCTCGTCGCGAAGGCGTCGGAGATCTGCCAGGAGGTGAAATCGCTTGGCGGGCAACTGCTCTCGGCCATCGAGAAGCAGGACGCCGAGGCGCTGGCGATCCTGCGGGCCAAGCAGGAGCGGACGATGCTCGGCCTCGCCGAGCTCGTCCGATATGGACAATGGCAGGAGGCGATCAAGGCGCGCGAGGCTTTGGAGAAGGGGTTCCAGGGCGCGGTCGCGAAGCTGACCTACTACGAACGGTTGCTGGGCACCGATCCGGGCGACATCGATGTGCCCTCGCTTGACGGGCTTGACGCTGATGCGCTCGCCAAGCTGCGGCTCAACGCGCGGGAGCCGGACATCGCGCACCGCGACATCGACGTGGACATCGCCGAGGACACGGCAGACGGCAACAAGATATCGTCCTATGAGGACAAGGAACTGGATCTGCTGTCCGCGTCGCAGGCGTTGCAGGACACGGCTGCCGGGCTCGACACGCTCGGCACGGTGCTCGGCATGATCCCGGGCTTCGAGGCTGCGGCCAAACCGATGGGCGCGGGCGCAGGGGTCCACTTTGGAGGCTTGCACCTGTCGGAGGTGGCGCGGGCGGGTGCCTCCGCAGCGCGCGGCGTGGCCGACCGGCTCAACTTCGAGGCGACGCAGGCGGGCAAGATCGGCGGATACCAACGGCGCCAACAGGAATGGACGTATCAGCGCAACCTCGTCGCGAGTGAGATCACGCAGATCTACCGGCAGTGGCGGGCCGCACAGATCCGCGAGGCGCTGGCCGAGCGGGAATGGCACAACCATCAAAAGCAGATCCGGCACGCCGAGGACATCGAGGACTTCCTCACCGACCCGCGGCGGAAGACAAGCAACGTCGAGCTCTACGCGTGGCTGCGGCGGGAGGTGCGCGGGCTTTACGGGCAGTGGTTCCAGTTCGCGTTCGACATCGCCAAGCGGGCGGAGCGAGCATTGCAGCACGAGCTTGGCGATTCCGGGCAAACCTTCTTGCGGTACGGATATCAGTCCGGCAAGGAGGGTCTGCTCGCAGGCGAGCGGCTGGCGCTGGACATCAAGCGGATGGAGATGGCGTATCACGAGCTGAATCGGCGCGAGTACGAGCTCACGACGCACGTGAGCCTGCGCCAGCTCGACCCGGTCGCGCTGTTGACGCTGCGTGCGACCGGAGCGTGCGAGTTCGCGATTCCCGAGGAGCTGCTTGATCTCATCGGCACGCCCGGCCACTACTTCCGGCGGCTGAAGTCCGTCGCGTTGAGCATCCCCGCGGTGGTTGGGCCATACACGGGAGTCAACGCGACGCTCACCTTGCAGCGCAGCAGCATCCGCACGACGGCCGCGCTCGGGTCGGACGGCTACGGGCGCACGGGCGACGAGGACACGCGCTTCAGCGACCACCTCGGGGCCGTGCAGTCCGTGGTCACGAGCTCGGGGCAGCAGGACAGCGGGCTGTTCGAGGTCAATCTGCGCGACGAGCGGTACCTGCCGTTCGAGGGCAGCGGTGCGATCAGCACGTGGCGGCTGGAGCTGCCGGCCGCGCTGCCACAGTTCGACCACGACACCATCTCGGATGTGGTGCTGCACCTGCGTTACACGGCGCGGGAGGGCGGTGCCCCGCTGCGCGCGGCGGCACAGGCGCATGTCGCGCAGGAGGTCGCGGGCGCGGCGACGGCCGGGTCGGTGCGCATGCTGTCGGTGCGGCAGGAATTCCCCACCGAATGGGCCCGCTTCACGGCCACGGCCGGGGCGCCGCTGACCATCACCCTGCGGGAGGAGCATTACCCGTACTGGTCGCGGGCCGTGGCGCAGCCGGCGCTGCACAAGGTGCAGCTGTTCGCCCAGCCGGGCCCGGCCACGAAGAACACGGTGCGGGTCACCCTCACGCAAGCCGGCGACGCCGGAAACGACCTGACCGCGGACCCGGCACTGGGCGGGCTGCGCGTCGGCGAACTCGCCGAGGACCCATTGCCCAAGGCCACGGGCCCGCTGACCCTGTTCCTCGATGACAACACCATGGACGACCTGTGGCTCGCCCTCACCTGGGGAGGCCCGGTGTCCTAGTTCTCAAACCGCTGGAGGTCTTGATTCTTCGCTTACATCTGTCATCATCTCTGCGGTGATCAGTCATCTCCTCGAGCGCCGCCTGAAGCTTTCCCCGCCCCTGTCCCGGGACGTGGTGGCGCAGCGGGATCTTCGGGTGCCGATGCCCGACGGGGTCGAGCTTCTGGCGGACCGGTGGGCGCCACGGGTCGGCGGCGAGGGTCTGCCGACCGCGCTGATCCGCACGCCGTACGGCCGGCGCGGCCCGTTCGGCACGAGCTTGGCCCGGCCGCTGGCCGAGCGCGGATATCAGGTGCTGATCCAGAGCGTGCGCGGCGGATTCGGCTCCGGCGGCACCTTCGATCCGATGCGCCAGGAGCGCGCCGACGGCCTGGCGACCCTCGACTGGCTGGTCGAGCAGCCTTGGTTCGGTGACGCGATCGTGCTGTTCGGCATGAGCTATCTGGGATATGTGCAGTGGGCGGTAGCCGACCGCCTGCCGCCACAGGTCAAGGCGATCATCCCGCAGGTGACCGAGTCCGCGTTGTCGCTGGAGTTCCTGCGCGCCGACGGCATGTCGCTGGAAACGCCGTTCGGCTGGGGCGTGCTGGTCGGCACGCAGGAACGCCGCCTGGCAATGCTGCGTTACCTCGGGCAGGCGAGGAGGACGGCCCGCGCGCTGTGGACGCTTCCGCTGCACCGGGCCGATGTCGCCGCGATCGGAACGCGCTCGCCATACATCCAGGACATCCTCGCCCACGACGCCGACGCACCGCGCTGGGACGGCCTCGACCACCGCGACCGCGTGGCCGCCGTGACCGTGCCGGTCAGCTCGATCGGCGGCTGGTACGACATTTTCCTGCCCGGCCAGCTTCGCGACTTCCAGATCCTGCAACATAAAGGGCATCCGGCCCGGCTGACCGTCGGCCCGTGGACCCACGCGCAGTTCACCAACACGCCGATCAACGAAGCCCTCCAGTTTGGACTCGCCTACGCCCGCGGTGAACAGCCGCCGCCACGGCCACCGGTCCGGCTTTACGTGATGGGCGAGAACGCCTGGCGCGACTTCGACTCCTGGCCGCCCACCGGCTATGTGCCCCAGCGGTTTCACCTCCACCCCGGCGGCGGGCTCGCGGGCGAGCCGCCGGCCGAGTCCGAGCCCGACCGGTACCGCTACGACCCGGCCGACCCGACCCCGGCGGTCGGCGGTGTGCGCCTGGTCAAAGACTGCGGGCCGGCCGACAACACCGCGCTGGAGGCCCGGCCGGACGTGCTCACCTACACCACACCCCTCCTCGAACAAGAGGTTGAAGTCATCGGCGAAGTCAACGCCGAGATCTGGTTTCGCTCCAGCCTGCCCCACGCCGATGTGTTCGTCCGGCTCTGCGTTGTCGATCCCGCCGGCCGCTCCTGGAACATCTGCGACGGCCTGACGACCATCACCGGCGCCGACCAACTGTGCCGCGCCGCCGTCCGGCTGTGGCCGACGGCGTACCGCTTCAAGAAAGGTCACCGCATCCGAGTCCAGGTTTCCAGCGGAGCCTTCCCCCGCTATGCCCGCAACCCCGGCACCGGCGAACCACGCGCCACGGCCACCACCCTCCTCGCCGCCGAGCAGACGGTCTACCACGACCCGGCACGCCCGTCCGCGATCATCCTCCCGGTCCGTTAATCGTCGGTGCCGCAGGTGGCGAGACTGTAGAGCGGCGCCGGGTCACCGGAGCCTGGGCGAGCAGAACGGTGCCCAGTCCTCGACCGCTACCAGCGGGTCAGCAAGGCTGAGCGGCGTTGATGCCGTTGGCAGCCGGAGCCTCGGGCCGTCTGTTGCGTCCTATCCGACCTTGAGGGCCAGCTTCCCGACATAGTGATCGTTCAGGGCGCGATGCGCATCCTGGACTCGCTCCAACGGGAAGGTCCGGGCGACGTGGACCTCGAAGGAGCTCGCCTCGATGATGGCGTTGAGCCGATCGGTGCCGGCACGGGTTATATCGGCGTCGTAGTAGGACACCGCCGCGCTCGGCGGCGTCACATGCACGGGCCGGACACCGTTGGGCACAGCGATCCGTCCTGCGTTTTTGACCGCGCGAAGAGACCGTTCGGCAATCTCGCCTCCCACGGTGACCAGAGCCGCATCGAGCCCGCCAGGTGCGAACTTCAATGCCGCAGCCAACACGTCGTTTTTGCGACCGTTGACGACGTCGTGGGCGCCCAGCCGCCGGGCCAGGGCGACACCATCGTCGCCAGAGGCCACGGCCAACACCCGGATGCCGCTGTGCCGCGCCAGCTGCACGGCCATGTGCCCGACACCCCCGCTCGCCCCGAAGACCATGAGCGTCTCGTCCGGCCGCAGACCGAGCAGATCGAGGCCGCTCAGGGCAGTCAGGGCATCCCAAGGCATCGCGCCGGCCTGTTCGGTCGGCAGCCGGTCGGGCACGCGCGCCGCGAACTCCGCCTCGACGACGCCGTACTCGGCGTAGAAGCCGCCGCGCTTCACCGGCATCGTCGAAGCGTAGACACGCTCGCCCACGTCGAACCGGGTAACGTTGCGTCCGACCGCGGCCACCGTGCCCGCCGCGTCCCAGCCGAGGACATAGGGAAAGGTCGACGCGACACCGAATGCGCCGTCGTAGCTCCCCTCCCGCTCGAGCGCGTCCCAGGACGCGGCCCCTGCGAACTCCACCCGGATGAGGACGTCGTCGTCGCCGACCTCCGGGATCGGTATGCGGCGCGACGAGAATTCGTCGACTCCGCCGAACCGGTCAAGGACGACAGCGTTCATCTGCTGCTCCACGATCGCGTCGGCCGCTGTGCGCTCGACTCTGCTGCCCATCGATCCTCCAGGTTTACTTGATTGAATCAAGGATCATTCGATCACAACTATTTGAGGGAATCAAGTAATTCCTCTAGTATGTGAGCCATGGCGTTGCCGAGCGGACCCGTAACCACCTCATCCGAGGCCGAGGCCGCCCTGTTCGATCTGGTCGACGTCTACGACCGGGCCTACGAGGCGGCCGCAGCCGAGCTGTCGCTCAGCCCGGCGCAGGCATGTGTGCTCGGGCGACTCGATGAGCGACGCGGCATGGGCGCCTTGGCCGAGGAGCTCGGCTGCGATGCATCCAACATCACCCAGATCGTCGCGCGTCTCGAAACGCTCGGCCTCGTCACCCGTGAACCAGATCCCCGGGACCGCCGCGCACGACTCGTCGCGCGAACGCCCCGGGGAGACGAGATCAACCACCGGTTCGCAACAGCCTTCACCTTCGCCCGCACGGCGGTCGGACGACTCTCACCCGACGAACAGGACCAGTTGACGGCGCTGCTGCGCAAAGCACTGGGCTGACACGTCCTGCGACGGTCCGCAGGCTCGTCATATCGTCCAATCCGGACGGTGCGCCACGGCGCGCGATGTTCGAGGGCGACGGCGTCTTCACCGTCGAGTTTTCCCACGACCTGATCCACCGCACCATCACGATGATCCGTGGCACGACACACAACGTGTGCACGGCATCGACTGATGCCATTGCCTATGTCTCGGGAAGGAGGTGGCGCAGAAACGGTCGTGGGTCGGCGAGGAACGACCTCATCAGCATGACCGGCTCGGCGTCGTCGAAGGCGACGGGCGCGATGCCGCCGTCGCCGCCGATCTGCAGGATCTGCGCGGAAGGCAGGGCGATGAGGACCGGCGAGTGGGTGGCGATCACAAACTGCGAGCCGGCGGCGGCAAGCTGGGCGATGCGGGCAAGCAGTGCCAGGCATCCGTGCACCGAAAGCGCGGCCTCGGGCTCGTCGAGCAGATACAGCCCGTTGGGGCGGAAGCGGTGCATGGCCAGGCTCAAGAACGACTCACCGTGGGACCGTTCGTGCAGACTGATGCCGCCATACGCGGGCAGCAGCGAGGGGCCATACGGTTCCCGGTCGAGCCGTTCGACCTCGGTGGCAACGTTGTAGAACGACTCGGCGCGCAGGAAGAACCCGGTCTTGGGTTTGCGGATCGCCTTGACGACGCGCAGATGCTCGCCGAGCGCCGACTCGCTGGCGCGGGTCGCGAACCGGAAGTTCGCCGAGCCACCCTCGGGGTTGAACCCGCACGCCACGGCGAGCGCCTCGATCAGCGTGGACTTGCCCGTGCCGTTCTCGCCGACGAAGAACGTCACCTGTGGATGCAGGTCGATCTGCCCGACAGCGCGCAGGGCCTGCACCACGGGGAGGCCGAACGGGTACCCACTGATCGGGGCATCGTCGGCCAGCTCGATCCAGCGCAGGAACCCCTGTGATTTGCCGCTGCCGGTGCGCACGACACCGATTGTGCCTGGCACCGTGGCAAGCCGGCTGGTCACCTTCGGCAACGGTCAGGGTCGACCTGGGAACCTTCAGATGTATCCGTGGCGCGCGGGGCGGGAAGGGGTGTGGGGCCTTCCCGCCGCAGTGGCTGTCACGCCCCTGACCGAGGGTCAGGGCGCCAGGGAATCGTGGCGGGCTGCGCCGCGCCCGCGTCAGGCCACCACCGGTATGCGGGTGTCCTGCGAAGCTTCGTCGAGTGCGCCGCGGCGAATGCCGCGGGCGAGCAGGTAGCCGATCATCCAGAGTTCGCCGACAGTCGCCGGGGCGATGAGGATGTCGGCGACGAGTTGGGCGTCGGGGGCGAGGTACTTGATGAGCGCGCTGAGCACGTAGCCGATTCCACCGCCGATGAGGACCCAGCCGAGCGCACGGGGCATGAAGCCCGAGCGCAGCACACACGTGCCCATGGGGATGAGCCACAGGCCGAAGAACAGCGCGCCGACGCCCCACAGATTGCCGCTGAGCAGGTACATGAGTTGGACGGTGGCGGCTGCGTCGCCGATCGGGTGGAGTGCGACCTGCAGCGCCGTGGCGAGGGCCGCCGCGCTGGCGAGGATCGCGATCGCGTTGACGAGGCCGAAGGCGGCGATCCCGCTGGCGGCGAACGTGTCCGTGCCGCGGAACAGGCGGTAGAACCAGGCGGCGGTGAGTGCCTGCGTGACGACGATGAGCATCTCCAGGCCGATTCCGGCGCGGGCGAGCGATTCGTGCTCGACCAGGTTGGCCAGCGTCGCGCCGGAGTCGTCGGCTGCGAAGAGCTGTGGGCGGATGAGTAGGAATCCGAGGGCGCCGGTGATTGCGAGGCCGAGGTAGAACAGCCCGGTCATGCGGGCGGTGCGGGTCAGCGTGTGCATCGTGTCTCCTTGGGCATATGCCGGTTTGGGCCTGCTATCGGTCTCGTGGAGGCGATCATGGAATGACTGCCAGGCACCTTACGATGTAAGAGAATCATACGATGTAAGGTAGGGCAAGAGTTCGAGGAGATCTGTGGCTGCCGAGACGTTTCGAGAACCGCTCAGCCGCGAGCGTGTGCTGGCGGCTGCGGTCGCCCTCGTCGACGCGGAGGGGCTCCAGGCGCTCACCATGCGTCGCCTCGCCACCTTGCTCGGCGTCGAGGCAATGTCGCTCTACTACCACGTGCGCGGCAAGGACGCCTTGATCGACGGAGTCGTGGACAGCGTGGTCGGCGAGATCGAGGCTGCGGTCGCCGGCGTCGACACGTCTGGCAATGAGACGGACTGGCGCGGGCGGCTGCGGCGGCGGTTCCTCGCCGCGCGTCATGTCATGCTTCGGCACCCGTGGGCGCCCGGGTTGCTCAGTTCGCGCCGCAGCGTCCCGGTCGGCGTCTACGTGTACTACGACGGAATCCTGGCCACGCTCGTCAGCGCGGGCTTCTCCTATCGTCTGGCGCACCGGGCGCTGCACGCGTTCGGCAGCCTTCCGCTCGGGTTCGCGCAGGAGGTCTTCAGCCCGGCCCCGGCCGCCGGCGGCGACGACGCGTCGGAGGCCGACGCCGCGGAGGCCGAATTTGCCGCGATGGCCGAGGCCCTGCCGCACCTGACGGCGATGATGGAAACCGAGATCCACGACGCCGACGACCCGACACTGGGATGGTGCGACAGCCAGGTCGAGTTCGAGTTCACGCTCGACCTGCTCCTGAACGGGCTCGAACGCCTCCGCGCTTCGCCCGGGGACAGCGACTAGACCCAAGGCCGTGTAGATAAGGATTTGGCCTGGATGTCAATGGCGGCGTGTTGATCCACGTGAATAGAACGGAGCTCCGGTAGAAAGGCTTGTCCTCCAAGACAACCGCTACCAAGGAGCTCCGCTGTCTGAATATTCTGACAT
>NZ_QJUG01000202.1 GCF_003426775.1 Allorhizocola rhizosphaerae
CTTCGCCGCCACGCCGGCCGCCGCGGCATCAGCGGCCGACCAGGGCCGGTCCGGCGCGGCGCCGATGGCCGCGCCGGTGTCGGTCGCGCCGGCCGGCGATGTCGGCGTTCAGGCCAGCTACTACTGCTACGACTTTGTGAACCACGGGAACCGCTGGACCGGATACTGCCGCGTCTACTCGGGGGAGATCCGGACCATCACCTACTGCTCGAACTCGGCCTACAACTCGGTGGGCGCGTGGATCGGCCCGAGGACGCAGCCTTGGTTCGTGTACGGGGATTGCGGACCGTCCAGCGTAGTCAATATCGGCATCCAGACACGCGGCTGACCGAGCTGCCAGTCGGTCGAGCCGGCCTCCGCGTTCACCCGCGGAGGCCGGCTCGCGCGCCTATCCGTTGTTGTCGATGAGGGTGGCGATCTGCTGGTAGATCAGGTGCATGCGGGCACCCTGGTTGTTGGGGCAGCCGCCCAGGTGGTGCAGCGCGAGCACGCGGTGGTTCGCCGACAGCACGGGCGAACCCGAGTTGCCACCGGACGTGTCGCACGAGTACGACATGTTCCACGAGTTGATGGCCGCGTTGCGCACTGTGCAGACCGCGCCGTTCTGCGTGTCCTCGAAGATGGACAGCCGCTTGGGCCGGCCGTCGCCGTGGCCCGGGATGTAAATGCGCTCCCCCGCGCGTGGCGCGCGCGTCTCCAGGTACAACGTGCCAAAGCCTTGAATGGCCGCGAAGTTGTTGACGGAGTACAGCGTGTAGTCGAGTTCGCCCGACCCGCCCGTGCTGACCTTGATCAACTGCGCGCCCGAGACCTTCGTGCCGGCGCCGGGGTTGTTGCCGCCGCACGTCGCGCACTGGTAGTTGAACTGCATCTCGCTGGACTGGACCGCCGCCTGCGTGGAGAAGCAGTGCTTGTTGGTCAGCATGCGGTTGGTGTTGCCGACACGCCAGGTCGTGCACGAGCCACCGCCGCCGATGAGCAGTTTGGCGACGGCGCGCGAGCGCGCGTACTCGGTGGGGTGGCTGGTTTGGTAGCACACGACGTCGCGGCGCGCGTCCGTGCTGCACACGCTCTGGATGCCGATCATTTCGTCTTCGCGGAAGCCACGCCAGTACCCGTCGATGTGCACCTCGCCCGCGTGGCGCTTCACCACGGCGGTGTCCCCGTCGATGGACAGGGCCGCGAAGCCCTTCCTGCCATGCAGCGTGACGTCCGAGTCACCGGTCTGCTTGGTGCCGTGGTAGGTGTGCACCTCCGTTCCCGACGGGTTGGAAACGGTCACGTGGGCGTCGGGCGACAGGCGCATGTGCACCTTGATGTAGCTCGACCCCGGCTCGTGGATCATGTGGCCTGCGGCCTTGCCGGCGATGGCCACGTTGGCGGCCTTCTCCTCGCCGATCTGCCGTACCTGCGGTGCCTCCGCCGCAGCCGCCGGGTTGGCCGTGACCGCGACGAACGCCGGTGCCGCCAGCGCGATAGCCAGCAGTAACCTTGCCATACGCATAGAGTGACCCTCCTCGATATAGATGGGTGCACACACGCTAGATCGCTTGGCAAGATCCCGCAACTACGCGAAGAGACCGTGCGGATCGCACGGTCTCTTCGCAAGAGATAGGTCTTAGGCCTGCTTGATCGCCGACACCTCGAACTCGAGCACGATCTTGTCGCTGACCAGCACACCGCCGGTCTCAAGCGCGGCGTTCCAGGTGATGCCGAAGTCCGAGCGCAGGATCGAGATCGAGCCCTCGAAGCCGACGCGGTCGTGGCCGAACGGGTCCTTCGACGCGCCCTCGAACGTGAACGGGATGGTGACCGACTTGGTCACACCCTTGATCGTGAGGTCGCCGGTGAGCTCGAACGTGACGTCGTCCGCCTGACGGGCGGCCGTGGAGACGAACGTGATCTCCGGGTAGTTCGGGATGTCCAGGAAGTCGTTGCTGCGCAGGTGGCCGTCGCGCTGCGCGTTGCGGGTGTCGATGCTCTCGGTCTTGATCTTCACCGAGACCGTGGACTTGGCCGGGTCGCTGCCGTCCAGGTAGCCCGTGCCTTCAAAGTCGTTGAACCCCCCGCGCACCTTGGTCACCATCGCGTGACGGGCGACGAAGCCAAGCCGCGAGTGCGCCGGGTCGAGGATGTATTGGCCGGTCAGCTCGGCAAGCGTGGGTGTTGTGGCGGTGGTCATGAGAACTCCTCAGATAGTTGACCCTTCAACAACCACCAAGATACCCCATCACGTTGAATCGTCAACTACTTCGTGACGTCCGCCACGAGATTGCCCACGGCCACGCGCACGGGATCGGGGTTCGCCCAACTCCAGTTCGGGTGCGCCCGGTTGGTCAGCAGCACGAGCACCAGCCTGCGCCGCTGGCACACCACCAGGGACGTACCCGTGAAGCCGCTGTGCCCGTACGCCTGGGCCGAGGCCAGCCGGCCCATCAGCCACGGCTGGTTGATCGTCATGCCCAGCCCGTGGTCGGACGGCCGGTCAGGGCGCTCCGGGTCGATCGCGCGCAGGCCGTGATTGACGTTGGTCACCATCCTGCGGATGCTCTCGGCCGACACTATGCGCTTGCCCTTGTACACGCCGCCGTCGAGCATCATCTGGCCGATCGCCGCCAGGTCGGCAGCCGTGCTGAACACGCCCGCGTGCCCGGCCACCCCGGCCAGCGCGTTGGCCACGTCATCGTGCACCACCCCGCGCAGCAGGCCGCGCGACGAGCGGGCATCCGTGGCGACCATCCGCGCGGCCCGGTCGCCCGCGCTCATCCAGTTGCCCGGCTGAAATCCGGTCTGCGAAAGCCCCATCGGCCCCGTAATGCCCGATTGCAGGGCGCGATCGAGGCGCACGCCCGTGACCTTCTCCACGATCCGGCCGATAACCATCAAACCCACGCTCGAGTACCGGAAGGCGTCGCCCACCGACGCGCCGCTCTGCAGCGGCGTCGCGACCACCGCGGCCCATCGCTCATCCACAGTGGACAGTCCGCTCACCTTCGCGCCCACCGGCAGCGCGCCCGTGTGCGAGAGCAGATGTGCCACGGTGATGCCGGACTTGCCCGGCCCGTCGAAATCCGGCAGATAGCGGGTCACCGGCGCGGTGAGCTCGATCCTGCCCTGGTCCACCTGCTGCATGGCCAGCAGTGCCGTGTACACCTTGGTAATCGAAGCGGTGTCGAAGACCGAGTCGTGCCGCATGGCCACCCGCCGCGCGGGCGGGAGTTCCGTCGGGCCCGCACCCCAGCGCAGCGCATCGCCGACCGCGGCCTGCATCAGCACCGAGCCGTTGACCATCGCCAGCGCGACCGCGCCCGCATACATGGGGCGCTTCGGGTTTTCGGGCGAAGGTTCCAGATAGCGGCGCAAAAGGGCAGTCAGCCGGTTGTCGCGGGCCGCACTCGGGCTCGGGCTGACACTGGGCGCCACGGGCCCGGCCGACTCCTCCGCATGGAGCGTAGGCGTCGCCGAAACCCATTCGGGCGACGCCGGTTTGCCGCAGCCGCCGAGCGCCGCGGCCACCCCGATCCCGAGCACGGCACGACGACTGAGAGGCACGGCACAGATCGTAATACGCTTTCGAGATGGCTTTTAACATCGATGCGGTACGGGCAAAGTACCCCGCTCTGGCCGAGGGGTTCGCGCATTTCGACGCCGCCGCGGGCTCGCTGGTGGCCGCAAGCGTCGCCGACGCGGCCCACACGGTGATGACGGCGGCCGTCGCCAACCGGGGCACGGCCTTCGCGCCCGCCCGCCGCGCGGGCCAGATCGTCACCGACGCGCGGGTGGCCGTGGCCGACCTGCTGGGCGCGCATCCCGCCGGTGTGGTGTTCGGGCCGAGCGCGACCGCGCTGACATACACCGTGAGCCGGACCCTGGCCCAGTCGTGGCACCCGGGCGACGAGGTTGTCGTGTCCCGGCTCGATCACGACGCCAACGTGCGACCGTGGGTGCAGGCAGCATTGGCAAAAGGGGCGACCGTGCGGTGGGCTTCATTCGACGCACGCGACGGGAGCCTGCCTACCGAGCAATACGAGAGCCTGATCACCGAGCGGACACGGGTGGTGGCGCTGACCGCGGGCAGCAACGCCAACGGCGCGATCCCCGACGTGGCAACGATTTCCGGCCTTGCCCACCGGTTCGGCGCGCTGTGCTATGTGGACGGTGTGCACGCCACCCCACACCTGCCAACCGATGTCGCCGCCCTCGGCGCCGACTTCTACGTGACCAGCGCCTACAAGTGGTCCGGCCCGCACCTGTCGGCCTGTGTCGCCGACCCGGCGCTGTGGGACACCTTGCACCCGCCCAAACTCAAGCCATCGCCCGACGCGGTGCCCGACCGTTTCGAGTTCGGCACGCTCAGCTTCGCGTCCCTGGCCGCCGTCACCGCCGCCGTCGACCACCTCGCTTCGCTCGACGACTCCGCCACAGGCGATCGCCGCGAGCGCATCCTGCAGTCCATGGCCGCAGTCCAGACCTACGAATCGGAGCTGTTCGCCCGCCTGGTCGATGGCCTTGCCGAGATCCCGGGCCTGACCCCGATCCCCGCGCCGCAACACCGGTGCCCCACCATCGCCTTCCGCATCAACGGCCAAGGCCCAGCCAAGACCGCCGCCCTGCTGGGCGACCGCGGCATCTGCGCCTTCTCCGGCGACTACTACGCCTACGAGTTCTTCACCGCGCTGGGCTTGCGCGACACCGGCGGCGCCGTCCGCACCAGCATCTACCACTACACGACCTCCGAAGACATCGACCGCCTCCTCGACGCCCTCACCTGAGCTCCACAGCGCCGCCTCGGCCGGGGGCGCGGGACAGCTTGCCGTCACTCACCAGATACCGCATCAGACGGTTCAGTTCATTGCACCAGACGAATCGGGACAGGCCAGTGTTTACCTATAGCTCAGGGAGCCGAATCGGCACTTCGCAAAGTGACGGAGCCGGCTGCTCATCGGGGTTGCCCTGCTGATCACCCAATGGTTCAGGCGCCGGGTCCGCTGGGCAGACGGGCAAGGTTGCGACGGAGGAGGTCTTCCTCGTGCGGGTCGGGGATGCGCTCGCGCAGGGTGAGGCTCTGGCGCAGTGAGGCGGCCGCGGCCAGCACATCGCCGGTGCGCAGCAGGGCGTCACCGATCCGGTTGAGCAGCATGGCTTCGAGGTGTTCGTTGCCGAGCAGCCGGCTGAGGCCCAGCGCCGCGCGCAGCACGGCGACGGCATCGTCGAGCCGGTCGGCAGACAGGTGCAGGGCGCCGATTTCGAGCAGCGCGTTGGCCTCGCCCCGCCGGTCGCCGGTGCGCCTGCGCAGCGCGAGCGCCTGCTCGAACTGTGCGAGAGCCGCGGCCGGCGACCCCAGCGCGTGGTGGGTCTGGCCCATGCTGTGCCGCAGGATCGCCTCCATCCGCGGGTTGTCCAAACTGGACACGAGCTCAAGCGCGGCGGAAAGCCGCGCCAGCGCATCGGCCGGGCGCCCGGCGCGCCGCTGCACCTCGGCGAGATTGTTGAGCGACAACGCCACCGCGTGCCGGTTTTCGTTGGCCGTGTGGATGGCCAGCGCCCGCTCCAGCGACTCCTGCGCGCTGTCGTGGTTGTCCAGCCAGGTGTTGGCCACGGCCATGTTCGTGTATGTCGTGGCGAGCAGCCACGTGTCGGAGGTGTTGAGCGCCAACGGCAGTGCGAGCTCCAGCTGGGCCAGCGCGTCGCCGAACCGGCGCATCAGCACGCTCGTCGCCGCGTGCATGTTGCGCATCAGCACTTCCGCTGAAGCGTCGCCCAATCGCTGCGCCGCGTCGATGGCCGTGTCGCACATGTCAATCCGGTCGTGGCTGCCCCGCGAATCGTAGAACCCGGCGACGAGATAGGTGAGCTGCCAGGCCGTTTCGAGCCGCCCAACGGCCGAGGCCTTCGCCACCACCGGGCCGAGGCTCGGCTGCTCCCCATCCAGGAACGCGACGACGTCCTGATGGGACTGTCCAAACGGGGCAGTGAACTGTCCCGGCACCGTGACGCGATCCCGGGCCGGGTCGAGGATCCGGTTGGCGGCGTGGGCGAGGCGCAGGTACCAGTCAAAGATTGAAGACAGGGCCTGCTCGGTCTCCTCCGGCGTGGCGAGCTCGGCGGCGTAGAGCCGGATCAGGTCGTGGAAACGGTAGCGTTCCCCCACCCGGATCAGCAGGCTGGCCTCGGTGAGCTCGGCCAGGTGCGCCTCCGCCTCCGGATCGAGGTGCCCCGCGAGATGGGCGGAGAACGACGGGCCCGGATGCGTTGCCAGCAAGCGGAACGTGCGTTGCGTTCCGGCCGAAAGCGCGGTGTAGGCGCTGGCGAAGACGGCCCGGATGCCGGCCGAATCACCGGGCACCGCAAGCGCGTCCAGCTCCCGCATCCGCAGATCGCGCATCAGCTCCGTGACCGCGAGCGTGGGCCGGCTGGCCAGACGCGCGGCCGTGATCCGCATCGCCAGCGGCATGCCCCCGCAGAACGCGACGAGCTCCCGCGACGCCTCCCGCTCGCCCTCGATGCGCTCCGCGTCGACCGCGCGCCGCAGCAGCTCCAGCCCGGTAGCACCATCGAACGCGGGCAGCGGCACGAAGTGCACCGGCTGCCGCACGGCCAGCGCCGACAGCTCCAACCGGCTGGTCACCATCAACAGGCTCGACCTCGTCGCGGGGATGACCGGGACCACCTGGTCGATGGTGCGCGCATTGTCAAGCAGGATGAGGTATCTGCGGTCGCGCACCAGCGAGCGGTAAAGGCCGATGCGCTCCCCGTCCGACGACGGGATTCTTTCCGGGGGGACGCCAAAGCCGCGCAACAGATGGCCGAGCACGCCGGATGACGCCACGGTCGTTTGTGGATCGTGACCCTGCAGGTCCAAAAAGAATTGTCCATCCGGGAATCGCGCCGCCGCGTGATGCGCCCACTCCACCGCGAGCGCCGTCTTGCCGATGCCCGCCGCGCCATAGATCAGCACGATCTTCTCGTCGGCGTCGGTCTCGCGGGCCGCCAGAAGCTTGTCCAGCCCGGCGAACTCGTCGGCCCGCCCGGTGAAGTATCCGACCCTGGGCGGAAGCTCGGAGGGGCCCTTGAGCGAAACGGACTCCGGCCGCGGGTCCAGCGACGGGTCCTGCCGCAGGATCGCGGTGTGCAGCTGCTGCAGCTCAGCGCCCGGGTCGACGCCCAAGCCCTCGGCCAGCTCCTCGCGCAGCCGCTGGTACACGCTCAGCGCCTCGGCAGGCCGGCTGGCCCGGTAGAGCGCGAGCATGAGCAGGCCCGCCGCGCGCTCGCGGTATGGCTGCGCGGCCAGCAACACCTGCAGCTCGCCGATCGCCTCCACGTGGTCGCCCAGGCGCAGGCGCCCGTCCCACAGATCCTCCAATGCGGACGATCGCGCTTCGAGCAGCCGGTCGATGTCGACCAGCGCGTGCCCGAAGGCCTGCCCGTCCTGCAGCGGTTCGCCCCGCCACAGGGCGAGCGCCTCGCCCAGCAGCGTGACCGCCTCGGCGGTCGAGCCGTCGCTCAGGGACGATCGCGCACGCCGCACGAGGGCCTCGAACACATGCACGTCAACGCTTTCCCGTGGCAGGCGGAGCGTGTGCCCGGCCGGACCACTCGCGATGGCGTCGGTGAGTCCGGCTTTTGACAGTGCCTGGCGGAGGCGGGCCAGGTGGCTCTGCAGCGTGCGCAGCGCGGTGCGCGGTGCGTCGTCGCCCCACAGCCCGTCGATGAGCCGGTCCGGGCCGACCGCCTGCCCGGTTTGCAACGCCAGCAGCGCCATCAGGCTGCGCTGGCGTTCGCCCGTCAGGATCGCCGCCCCCAGCGGGCCGCAGACCTCGATCGGGCCGAGCAGGCGCACGGCGATCGGCTCGATCAAACCGCCCCTCCCCTTCGCGTAGGCGAATTCAGAGGGTAAGCCTCGACCGACCGGCAGACAAGGCGATAGTTGTGTTTATGCCACAACTGTCTGGGCGGGACGCGATCCTCGCGGCGGCCGGTCACCATCCACTTGCTCGTCTTCGAACAAACCCGTCCTCATATGGGTAGCGAGAAAAGCCTGTCTGATTTGGATGACCAAGGATGTCGGGCGCTTCCGGGCGTGCGGGATGGGCGACCCGGTCGACATCATCGGGGTGTTCGCGCGGCTGCGGGCCAGCGGCGAGATCCCGGACGGCAGCATGCTGGAGCTGCCGCGCATCGATCTGGCCGCGCTGGAAGCCCACTTCGACATCGAGCGGCATGAACACTGGTCGATCCTGTGGACGCGGGCGGCGCATCCACCCACCGACGGGGACGGTTCGGTGGTGCGACTGTCGCAAGAGGACGATGCGGAGATCGATGCCCTGCTGGACTTGGCTTTTCCGGCCACGCACAACCGGCCCGGCCGGCCCGGCATCCACCGCTGGTTCGGCGTGCGCGAGGGCGGCACTCTCGTGGCGGTCGGCGCGGATCGCAGTGTCAACGGGGTCGGCTATATCGTCGCGGTCGCGGTGCACCCGAGCCGGCGGGGCCACGGGTTTGGTGCGGCCGTGACCCGCCGGCTCGTGCGCGAAGTGCTCACGGACTCGGACCTGTGCGCGCTCGGGGTGGTGGCGGCCAACCAGCGCGCGCGGACGCTATATCGGCGGATAGGGTTCAGCGACGGCATCGACCTCACGTCGATCATCCTTCGGCTTCCGTAGCGCGAAGATGATCCCGAGGACCAGCAGCACGACTCCGAGCGCGCCCAGCCCGATCGGCAGGTAGGTGCCCACGAGCAGCAGCCCGTTCGCGGCCTGCCTGGCCTGCTCGGCGCTGGCGTTCGTGGTCTCGTCGGTCGTGTTGATGCTCAGGTCGAACGCGGCGGGCAGGGGCGCGGCCGCGAGCGCGCCGCCCAACTGGGCCTTGATGACCTGGTGTTGGTCGGCGTCGAGCACGATGCCGGTGGCCGAGTCCACCCAGAAGGTCGTGTCGGTGGTCGACGTGTAGGTCAGGGGAAGATTGTCCGGCAGCGTCTGCAGCAGCGGAATCAGCAGCTGCTGGATGGCCGCGGGCAGGTTGTTGGCCACCAGCGGGATGATCGCCTTGGGCAGGTTGTCCGGCAGCATGGCCTGGATCTTCGGATCCTTGATCGAGCCCTCGGCGTGGACGGTGAAGACGAACGCCTCCCGCCCGGCCTTCGTTTCCGTTTTGGAGTACCGCGCCGGGGTCGCGGTCTGCGTGGTGGGGTCCCAGTACTGGTAGTCCTTGCGCTGCGGGGTGAGCGGGAAGCCCAGGGCCAGCCCGGTGTGGGGCTCGGCGCTGGCGCCCGCGGGCGGCTGGGCCGCCTCCAGCGTGACGCGGTCGAGGGCGTAGAGGTGGCTGGAGGTGATGATGCTCGCGCCATCCGGGCCCTTGACGGCGATGTCGCTGGACATCACGGCCGTGCGGCCGCTCACCGAGACGGTCTTGACGCGCTGCTCGGCCGTGACCGCGACGTTGGTCAGGAACAGCCTGGACGTGTCGCCTGCAGCCAGGGCGGCGGGGTTAATCATGCTCACCGTGCCCGAGTAGCGCAGCGTGTTGTCCACATTGGAGGGCACCTGGTGCACCGCCGGCAGCACCACGAACCGGGCCGCGGCACCCGCCGCGAGCAGGAGAACCGCCCCGACGGTGAGGAAGAGCGCACCTTTGCGCATGGATTATCCGCCTCTCGTTTGAACCAGAGGGACTCAGGATACGTGGCAACAAGAGGCCTAAGAATAGGCATCGAAACCACCGCAAGTCCTTTGTCCCCTCCCAGGAAGGATTGCGTACATGGATAGACGCCAAGCCTTGACCGGGCTCGCGGCGACCGTGGCCGCGACGCTGCTGGTGGCGCCCGAGCAAGCGGCGGCACACGGCGGCAGCGACAAGTTCCCGACCCTGATCCCCCTGCCCGACAACTGGCTGCCCGAGGGCGTCGCGATCGGCGACCGGCCGTTCGCGTACTTCGGGTCGCGGGCCGACGGCTCGATCTACCGGGCCAACCTGGTCACGGGTGAGGGTGCGCCGCTGCCCACGCCCGGACCTGGCACGCCCGCGGTAGGCCTCAAGATCGACGATCGGGGGCGCTTGTTCGTCGCCGGTGGCGGGGCGGGCAACGGCCGCGTGGTCAACGCCTTCACCGGCGAGATCCTGGCCAACTACCAGTTCACGACCGCCATACCGACGTTCGTCAACGACGTGGTGCTCACGCCACGGGCCGCGTACTTCACCGACTCGCGCCAGGCCGCGCTCTATGTCGTGCGCATCAGCCGGCGCGGGCGCCTCGCCGAGCAGGCCGAAACGCTGCCGCTCAGCGGAGACCTGGTGCTCAACCCGGCGGTCAACAACGCCAACGGCATCTGCCGCACCCCGGACGGCGAGGCTCTCATCATCGTGCAGTCCAACACCGGCATGCTGTTCCGCGTCGACCCGGCCACGGGCGTCACCACCACCGTCGACCTGGGCGGTGAGGTCATGACCAACGGCGACGGCCTGCTGCAGGAGGGCCGCACGCTTTATGTGGTGCAGAACCGGCTCAACACGGTCGCGGTGCTGCGCCTGGCGCGCGACGGCAGCTCGGCCCGCGTGACCGATCGGCTCACCGATCCGCGCTTCAACGTGCCCACGACGGTCGCCTCCTTCGGCAACCGGCTCTACCTGCCCAACGCCAAGTTCGGCGCCAACCCACCGGCTACGACGTTCGAGGCCATCGCCATCCCCAAACCGTAAGAGTGATTCTGCGCCCCGCCCACGCGCTCCGCGCGGGCGGGGTTCATCTATGATGCCCGCGTGCCGGTGTCGCGTAAACGGAAGAAAAAGGGCAAGCCGTCGAGGGCCCACGTTTCGCAGTATCGATCCGCAGGCATCGATGTCATGCGAGATGGCGTGGCACATCGGCAGCGCCTCCAGACACACCGGAGCAAGCGGGCCATCGCGGCCGCCACGCTGCTCCTGCCCGAGCTTGCCGAGCTCGCCGCCGACCGTTCCGCCGCCGATCTGGAAGACGCGATCTGCGCGCGGCTGGGCGAACGCATGGTGGCCCTCGAAGAGGCGGAGGCCGTTGAGGACAAGGTAAATCCGAACACGTTCGCCGAGGCGCTCGTGACACACGCGGCCGAAATCGTGCGCGACAGCTCCGACGCGCACGCCTGGCGGGTGCTCGGCACGGTCGCGCGTATTCTGCCGTTCCCGCTCAACGAGGAAGCCGCCGTGGCCATGGCCGAACTGCGGGCACTGCCCGGTGGCGGGCAGCTGCCGAGCCCACCGGCCCCGGTTTCGGTCAGCGGGCCGGTGCTGTGGGCACGCGACGCGTACGGCAGCCGGTTCGGCATCACGGCCATGTTCTCGGCGCCCGATCGGGCGGACCGCTGGTACCTCTGGGATGTCGACGCGTGCGGCCTGGCAGCCTTCACCGTCCACAGTGGATACTTCCCGGATGCGCAGACCGCACTGGCGCGTTGGCGGGAGGGCGTGGGTGACGCGTCCGCCGCCGACGCCCAATTCGCTCCAGTCGACGACATCGCGCTCGTGTCCGAGCTACTGCCCGCCGAGGAAGGCTTCATGCGCATCGGCGGCGAAGACGTGGCACAGATGGCCGAATACCACCGCGAGAAACGGCTCGCCGACGAGGTGCGCACGGCTCTTGGCGACCCGGGTGAGGCGGCACCCGGCGACGGGCTCCACCCGGAACGGGCAGGCGCCCTGTTCACCGCCTGGTTGACCGAACGCGGGAAACCACCCGTGGGCGAAGCGGCGGACGAAGCGATCGACGAGCTGACGACGTACTGGAACGACAGGCCGAACGCGCTCTACCACACCTGTTCGGCGCATCGGGTCGCCAACGCGGTTCGCGGCATCCGAGACTTCTACCAGGCGCACTTCGCCGAGCAGATGGTCGCGCTGCTGCCGGACTGGGCGGCCTGGCTCAGCTCGTATAACGGCACGCCGTTGCCTCTTGCCGAACGTGCCATCCGCGGCGCGCACGAAGCCGCCGCTTCCACCGATCGCACCCCGTGGAACCCACTCGCCCGAGTCCAGGAGTGATCAAGGTAGCCCGTAAGTGGCACGCAGACGGCCATGGGCTCTGGTTGCCCGAACCGCGAGGTGCCCTCGTATGGCCGGCCTGAATCTGGCTGCTGCGCAGAGTTTCAGGAGTTCAGAGGGCGGCGGGCGATGGTGAGGATGTGGGTGGCGGGCCAGGGGAGGGGGCGGCCGTGGGGGTCGGTCAGCGAGGCGACGGGTGCGAGTCGGTTGTGGACGATCCAGTCGTTGCGCCAGGCGTGCGAGGCGGGGTCGATTTCGAAGCCGGCGTCGGTGAGCAGGCTTTTCCAGTCGGCGAATTCGAGTCCGCAGAACTGTTCGTGTGCCTCGGACAGCCAGTTGGCAAGGTAGTCCTTGCGGGTCAGGTAATCCATGGCGCTGCCGAGAGCGATGCGCACGGACGAATCGTCGTGCGGCTCGTAGGCTAGCGGGAATCGGCAGTCCACGGCGAACTGGTCCAACCGTGCCCGGGTGGACAGCGCGCCGACGTAGGCTGCGACTTCAGGCGTGGGAAGCCGGCTCAGATCGTGCCGCGGGGTGGGCGGGTTGAGGCCGTCATCGCGGGCGAGGCGAAGAATGACGGGGCGGTCGAGGTCGTCCGGACCGCACACGTCGCTATTGATCCAGACTCCCCCCGGTACCGTATGAGAATAAATCGCCCCTATGAACTCCTGTAGCGAATCCCGCGCCTTGCCGTACGACCATATTTCGTGCGTCAGCGCGAACGAGAGTGTCGTGTCGACCGATCGTGGCGGGAAAACCGCGCCACCCAGCACATTGCGCCGGTAGAAGAACACATTAGGGTTCTTGAAGATTCCTTGTGCCTTCTTGTGTACGCACTCCGTGAACAGGTGGCGGGCCACCTCGACGCCGATCAGGTCGCTTTCGCGCAGCGCCGGTTCGCGGTCGGCGAGCTCAAGCACGTCACCGGCCCCGCAGCCCAGATCGACGATCCTGCCCGGCCGCACGTGTGCCCGAACCAACTCCCACTTGCGTTTTGCCCCCTCGGCGAAGGCGTCCACATAGGTGCGGTAGTCGCGGGTCGCCGTCAGTCCGCCCTCGTCGCCCACGACCGGATCGTTGACCACGGCCCGGATGGCGTCGGTCAGGCGGTACCGGTCGAACACGTCGACTGTGGCCGGGTGGGCAAGGCTTCGCCACGTCTCGTCCCCGGATGCCAAGCGCAGCAACACCTCCCACGGGCGTTCGGGTGCCGGACCGGCGGCCTGCGGATCGGCCTCGACTCCGGCGATCCGGAAGCCGAGGCGCTCATACAGCGCGGCGACTTCCGGCGTTGAGCACGCGACAATCGTGTTGTCCGGAGTCAGGTCCAGACCCACCACCGCCGCCACGTTCTTGACCGTGACGTCGGCGAATCGGTCGGTCGGCGCTGTGTCGAACACCGGCACGACCACCGAACGCAGCCCGGCCAGCAGGCTGAACCGCTCGATGGCCGCTTCGCGCCGGTGATATGGCACGGGATTGCGTCTGGTGTTCTCGTGATTGGCGGACGTCACCGCCCAGACCACCATGGTCTGGTCGGCGCGCGCTAAACGCCCCAAGTACTCGGCCTGAAACCGGGTCAGCAAATGGTGCCGGCCCGGGAAGAGCACGAATTCCACCTTAGCCGCCGGAGTCGTCGTGCTCGGCGTCCTCGGGCACGGCTCCCGAGTCGCGATCGGACAGCCAGCCATATGGCAGCACCACCTTCGCGGGCGAATTCGTGCGCCCGCGCGGCTGGCCCAGGATGTCTGTCGGGAATGGAGCGTCGTGGTCCAGCTTGCCCAGCAGATCGTCCAGTTCGGACAGTGAGCTGGCCATGGCCATGGCCTTGCGCAGCTCCGAGCCGACCGGGAAGCCCTTCAGGTACCAAGCGACATGCTTGCGGAAATCGGTGACCGCCTCCCGCTCGCTGCCCCACCACTCGGTCAGCAGCACAGCGTGGCGGCGCATGATCGCGGCCACCTCGCCCAAGGATGGCATCTTTCGTGAAGGCCGCCCGGCGAAAGCGGCCTGCAGGTCGGCGAACAGCCACGGCCGGCCCAGGCAGCCGCGCCCCACAACCACCCCATCGCAACCGGTCTCGCGAACCATGCGCAACGCGTCGTCGGCCTCCCAGATGTCGCCGTTGCCCAGCACCGGGATGTCGAGGGCGTCCTTCAGGGTCTTGATCGCCTCCCAGTCGGCCTCGCCCGAATACCGCTGGGCGGCCGTGCGCGCGTGCAGGGCGACCCACTGCACGCCCGCCTCCTGCGCGATCAGCCCCGCCTCGACATAAGTCAAGTGGTCATCATCGATGCCCTTGCGCATCTTGATCGTGACCGGCAGCCCGCCCGCGTTTGACACCGCCGCCCGCACGATCGCCCCAAACAGGTTGCGCTTCCACGGGATGGCCGAACCGCCGCCCTTGCTCGTGATCTTCTTGACCGAGCACCCGAAGTTGAGGTCGATGTGATCGGCCAGGCCCTCGTCGACCACGCGCCGCACGGCCTTCCCGGTGATGTCCGGATCGACCCCGTACAGCTGCATGCTTCGCGGAATTTCCGACGGCCCGAACTCGATCAATCGTTGCGTCTTCGGGTTCCGGTGCACCAGCGCCACCGTGGTGATCATCTCGCAGACGTAGATGCCGGCCCCCTGCTCACGGCACAGCTGCCGGAACGCACGGTTGGTTATCCCGGCCATGGGCGCGAGCACTACGGGCGGGTCGACGGCATGCGGACCGAGCATCAGTTGCACGCCTTCGAGGATGACATACCTTATTGCGGTGACACTTGCGGACCTTAGCCGGATTGATCCCACTATCGCAGCGACGGCCGACGACTACGTAATGCTATTACGCCAGGTCCGCACGGTCTCGTCGCTCTCGTACTGGGAGATCGAACAGAAGGCCGCCGACCTCGGCATCACGCTGGAGCCCGCCGCCCTCGTGGAGGCGCTGAGCGGGCCGGATCTGCCGCCTGAGGAAATGGTGGTCGGCCTCCTGCGCGCCTGCGGCTTCACCGACGATCAGCTTGACAGATGGATGTGGGTGTACCAAAGCCTCGCCCGCCCGATCGAGCCGCCCCCGCCGATACCGGCCGTGGCACCGCAACGCAAGCGGCGCAGGCTGTTGCTCATCGTGGCCACGGCCGTGGCCGTGATCACTGTTGCGGCGGTCTCGCTGTACGAGGGGCCCCAGTCGCTGCCCGGTGTGCCCGCCCCGGAGCCCGCGAGCCTGGGCCCCGTGCAGGGCCTGGGTGGGGCGTCCACCCTGCCGAGCGTCCAGCCCGAGCAGCCGCCGTCAGCCCTGCCCACCGCGGCCCTGCCCAGCGCACCGCCGCCGACCACGGCCCGCCCCGGCACGACCACGCCCGCGCGCTCGC
>NZ_QJUG01000203.1 GCF_003426775.1 Allorhizocola rhizosphaerae
GTTGAACGTGGCCGCCACGCTCGGCCGCAGCCGCTGCCCGCCCGTGCTGGAGCCGGCCACGCGCCGCGACAGCGTGGCCGCGCCGCTGGCCTTGGCCAGCCGGATCAGCCCGATGTTGCTGGCCCCGTCGGCGTCGGCGTCCTCCTCCCACACCACGACCGCGTCACCGGAGGCCGACACGGCCACGTCGGGCCTGTGGTGGGCGCCGGTGGTCTGCGAGACGGTCACCTCCCAGGCCCGGGTCGTGGGCCCGGTGAACCCGGCCGCCTTGATCAGCGCCGGGTTGCTGCCCTGGATGTCCTCCCACGCCACGGTGAACGCGACCGCCCCGCCTGTCGGGGCCCCGTCCGGGTCGACCGCCACCGACGGGTTGATCTGCTGCCCGGTGGCGCTGGAGTTGGCCGTGCCCGACGCGGTGACCGTGCCGGAGGTGTTCACCACGCGGTAGGGCACGTTGTAGAAGCCGTTGCCGTCCGGGTCGTCGGACCACACCACGACCGCGTTGCCCGCGTCGTCGAGGCCCACGTCGGGGTTGAGGTGCCGCCAGTCGGCCACGCCCGACGAGCCGCCGCCGGACAGCCTGACCTCGTACAGCGGGTTGCCGTCCTTGAACAGCCGCAGGTAGATCTCGCTGTGCGCGTTGTCCTCCGGGGCGGTGGTGTCGCGGTCGTCCTCCCACACCACCGCGACGTGCCCGCTGCGGTTGACCGCGATCGCGGCCACGTCCTGGTCGCCGTCGGCGACGCTGTTGGCCGTCACCCAGGTCGGGTTGGCGATCACCGGGGCGGCCGCGGACACTCCGAACGCGACGGTCGTCGCGAGCCCGAGGCTGATGAGAGCTTTCACCGGTACCCCCTAAATGGCTTGAAGGCCCGGAAGGCCGTCGGCGATGGCAAAGGACTTGACGGTGCTGGCGGCGGCGCCGTGCTCGCTGACCGAGCCGAGACGGCGGAAGTCGGCGCGCATCTGCGTCTGCGTGACCGTGGTGAGCACGTATCCGCGCCGCTGCGAGTAGAACCGCAGGTGGGGGTTGTTGCTCACGTCCGGGATCGTCTGGTCGTCGGAGCCGTTGCCGCCCGAGGAGATCGACGTGGTGACCAGCTCGGCGCCGATCGTGGCCGAGTTCGGGTTGGCGTAGTCGGCCTTCAGGTCGTTGGCCCACGCCCGGTGCACGTCGCCGGTGAGCACCACCGGGTTGCGGGTGCCGCGGGCCACCCACCCGGTTTGGATGCGCGCCCGCGACGCCCGGTAGCCGTCCCAGGAGTCCATGCTCGCCTGGCCCGAGGAGTTGAACCGGCGGGCGAAGAACACCTGCTGCCCGATGATGTCCCACGTGCCGTAGTGCTGGGCCAGGCCGTCGAGCAGCCACGTCTCCTGCGCGTTGCCGGGCAGCGAGCGGGAGGCCAGGTCGGCGTCCGAGCACGCCTGCCAGCCGTCGCCGCACGCCTGGTCGTGGCGGTACTGGCGGGTGTCGAGCATGTGGAACGTGGCCAGGCGTCCCCAGTGGACTCTGCGGTACAACGGGATGGACGTCCCGGACGGCGCCTGCGCCGGGCGCAGCGGCATGTTCTCGTAGTAGGCCTTGTAGGCGGCCGTGCGCCGGGCCGTCCACTGCGCGGCGGTCAGCGCCGGGGTGTTGTTCTCCCGGGTGTTGCCCGCGTGGTTGTTCTCCACCTCGTGGTCGTCGTTGACCACGAGCCACGGGGCGATCGCGTGCGCGGCCTGCAGGTCCGGGTCGGCGTGATACTGCGCGTAGCGGCGGCGGTAGTCGGCCAGCGACACGATCTCGGCCGTGCCGGCGTGGGTGCGGGTGCGGCCGGACACCGCCCCGTACTCGTAGATGTAGTCGCCCAGATGCAGGATCAGATCCGGCTCGTCCTCGGCCATGCGCCGGTACGCGGTGAAGTAGCCCTCCTCGTAGTGCGAGCACGACGCGAACGCCATCTTGAAGTCCCGGCCGAACGTGCCCGTCGCGGGTGTGGTGCGGGTCCGCCCGACCGGCGAGATGTGGCCCTGGGCGCGGAAGCGGTAGAAGTATTCCGCGTCCGGGGACAGGCCGCCGGCGACCACATGCACCGAGTGCGCGTCGGCGCTGCGTGCGGTCACCGAGCCCGACGCCACCAGCGAGCCGAACCGCTCGTCGGCCGACACCTGCCAGTCCACGACCACGTCGCCTGCGGGCATGCCGCCCAGCCCGTCGGCGTTCAGCGGGGAGGGGGCAAGGCGCGTCCACAGCACCACACTGTCGGCGGCCGGTTCCCCCGAGGCCACCCCGAGTTTGAACGGGTATGGGATAACGGCTTGGATTCCCGGGGCGCCGGCCCGCGCCTCTATCGGGATCACTGCGGCAGCCGCGAGTCCACCGAGGACGAACGTCCTCCGGCTGAGTCTGCTCATCGCCACTCACCTTCTAATCGACGAATGGCGATTATTCTGCCGGAGCTTGTTTTTATGTGGTACCCATCGACCGTAAATCTTTTTCGAACGAGCCGGGTCCGCTTTTCGCGCCGAACATGAACTCACGTCCATGCCCGCCGGGGTGCCGCGACGCCAACTTCATGATCGACGCGGCGGTGGCACAATCGGCCGATGCAGCTCCAGCCGCTCACCGTCGCCGCCGTCCAGGCCACCCCCACCCCCGGCGACATCACCGGCAACACCGCCACCGCCGCCCGCCTCGCCCGGCAGGCCGCCGACACCGGCGCCCGGCTGGCCGTGCTGCCCGAACTGTTCCTGTCGGCCTACCACCCGCCCGCACTGCGCGCCGACCCCGGCTGCTTCCTCACCCCCGACGACCCGCGTCTCGATCCACTGCGGACAGTGGGCATCACCATTGTCGTCGGCGCACCCGTGCGCCACCCCGACGGCAGGCACACCTGCTCGGCCCTGCTCATCGACCCCACCGGCACGGCCACCGTCGCCTACGACAAGCAAAACCTATGGGGCCCCGACGAAAACGAACTGTTCACCCCTGGCGACGCCGGCGCCACCGTCACCCTCGACGCATGGCGCCTGGGCCTGGGCATCTGCTACGACGGCTGCTTCCCCGAACACGGCCGCGCCGCCGCCCGCGACGGCGCCCACGCCTACCTGGCCCCCAGCGGATACCTGGCCGGATCCCAGCACCGCCGCGACCTGTACTACCGGGCCCGCGCCCTGGACAACACGATGTACGTCGTGTTCGCCAACAACGTCGGCGGCGAACCACCCTGGAGCTTCAACGGCGGCGCCGCCATCCACGACCCGCAAGGCCGCACCCTCGCCCAAGCACCAGACCACGGCGAAGCCGTCGTCACCGCCACCTTCGACCCCGAGGTGCTGGAGCAGACCCGCGCCGCCCACACCATGCTCACCGACAGCGGGCGCGACCCGGGCACCGCCCGCCGGCAGTGGCAGGCCTGACCGCCGTGCGGGAAATACCGCCTTGAGGAGGTGGAGCGCGGTAGCCGCGACACTGTCGTGCCGTCGGATCGCTGACGACCGGCGTCCCGGAAAATTCTTCGAAGAAATCCGGGCGGCGGTGTCGGATCCGGGCGGCGGTGTTCGTAGCAGGGGTGAGGCCGCCCGCAAGGGGCGGCGCCAAGGCAAAGGAACCGCGATCATGAAGCTGACGACCATGGCTCAGGTCACCATCGATGGAGTGATGCAGGGAAACGGCGGCCATCGGTGAACTGTTCCCGGAGACCGGTCCGGATCTTGCGCTCGACCCGGTCGAGTCGCGGGTCGACTCGAAGGGCGTGGCGATCCAGGTCTACCGGCCGGCCGGGCGCCCACGGTATGCAACGGCCTGAAGTCCCCGCCCACCGAACCACGCTGTCTTGGCGTGAGAGGAGATGATCTTAAGATGCGGTATCTGGTTTCCGTGATCGATGACAAGAGCAATCCCGGCAGCACGGACAGGCGGCCTGCCATCAGCGCATTCAACGAACGACTGATCGCCGAGGGCTATTGGGTTTTCGCGGGCGGGCTCGCGGACACCGACATGGCCACGGTCATCGACAACCGGGGCGAGCAGGCGGTGTTCAGCGACGGGCCTTTCGTGGAGTCGAAGGAGTACCTCGCCGGCGTCTGGGTGTGGGAGGTCCCCGATCTGGATGTGGCGCTCAAGCTCGCCGCCGAGGCGTCGAAGGTCTGCGATCGGAAGATCGAGGTGCGGCCGTTCCAATGAGTGACGCGGTCCAGGAGGCGGTCACCCGTGCCCACCACGAGGAGTGGGCGCGGGTGGTGGCCGCCCTGACCAGGCGTTTCGGTGACCTCGACATCGCGGAGGAGGCGGCGGCCGAGGCGTTCGCGACCGCCGTCGAGCGGTGGCCGGCCGACGGCGTCCCCCCCAATCCCGGCGCCTGGCTGACCACCACCGCCAATCGCAAGGCCATCGACCGGATCCGCCGCGAGAACAAGCGCGACGACAAGCACAGGGAGGCTCAGATGGTGTACGGCGATGACCCGCCCGAGCCTGTCGGCGCCATCGACGACGACCGGCTCCGGCTGATCTTCACCTGCTGTCACCCGGCACTGGCGATGCAGACCCGTGTGGCGCTGACGCTGCGCATGGTCGGCGGGCTGACCGTGCCCGAGATCGCCCACGCCTTCCTGGTGTCCGAGACCGCCATGGAGCAGCGGATCACCCGCGCCAAGGCCAAAATCAAAGCGGCGCGCATCCCCTATCGCGTGCCGTCCGCCGAGGACCTGCCGGCTCGCGTCTGCGGCGTCCTGGCCGTCCTGTTCCTGGTCTTCAACGAGGGCTACCTGGCCACCGTCGCCGACACCGATCCCATACGACACGACCTGACCGCCGAGGCGATCCGGCTCACCCGCCTGATCCGTGCCCTCCTGCCAGACGACGGTGAGGTGACCGGGCTGCTCGCCCTGATGCTGCTCATCGAGGCCCGCCGCCCCGCCCGGATCTCGGCCGGCGGCGAACTGGTCGCGCTCGACGAGCAGGACCGTGGGGCCTGGGACGCGACGCTGATCGCCGAGGGTCATCGGCTGGTGCGCGAGCGCCTGGCCGCTGCCGCCGCCGGGGTGGCTCCGGGTCGCTATCAGATCCTCGCCGCGATCAACGCGTTGCACACCTCCGCCCGCGACATCCGCGACACCGACTGGTCGCAGATCCTCGCCCTCTACGACCAGCTCGTCCGCCTCGACCCCTCGCCGATCATCGCCCTCAACCGGGCCATCGCGGTCGCCGAGCTCGACGGTCCGCAGGTGGCACTGGCCGCCGTCGACCGCCTCGGGGACAAGCTGGCCGGCTATCACGCCTACCACGCCACCCGCGCCGACCTGCTGCGCCGACTGGGCCGGAGTCAGCAGTCACGCGCGGCCTACGACCGGGCCATCGAGCTGGCCGGCAACACCGGCGAGGCCGCCTACCTGACCCGCCGCCGCGACCAGCTGCAGTAGCGCCCGCGCTTGAAGAGCGCACTTGACACGGCGATGAAAGGCGACGCGGAACGCAGCGGTAGGCTGGGCATGGCCGTGACTGGCGCACGCGAGGTGGAGCACCACCGGGGAGCGGCCGCCGCATACAAGCCGCGCGCCTGGGCAGCAACCATCCACTGTGGAGGATTGGAGCAGCCCATGACGCAGGCCCAACTCATGTCCGGCACCGACATCGCCCGCGGCATCGTCGAAACCGCCGCCGCGCGAGCCGCCGCCTTCGCCCAAGCACACGGCCGCAAACCGTGCCTGGCGACCGTCATCGTCGGCGACGACCCGGCCTCGGTCACCTACGTGCGCATGAAACGCAACCGCAGCGCCCAGGCCGGCATCGACTCACGCCACGTCGCGCTGCCCGCCGAAACCACCACCGGGCAACTCGTCGCCGCCATCGGCGAACTGTCCACCGATCCGGGCGTCGACGGCATCCTGCTGCAACACCCCGTCCCCGCACACATCGACGAACGCGCCGCCTTCGAGGCCATCGACCCGGCCAAGGACGTCGACGGCGTCACCATGCACTCGTTTGCCGCCATGGCATTCGGCGAACCCGGATTCCACTGCGCCACCCCCGGCGGCATCATGCGCCTGCTCGACGCCTACGGCGTCAAACCCGCCGGCCGGCACGCCGTCGTCATCGGCCGCAGCCCCATCCTCGGCAAGCCCGTGGGCATGCTCCTGCTCGCCCGCGACGCCACCGTCACCTACTGCCACTCCAAAACCGTTGACCTGCCTGCCATTGTGGGTACGGCCGACATCCTCGTCGCCGCCGTCGGCCGCCCCGAATTCGTGCGCGGCGAACACCTCAAAGACGGGGCCGTGGTCGTCGACGCCGGCTACAACCCGGGCAACGTCGGCGACGTCCACTTCACGTCCGCCGCGCAGAAGGCGAGTCTCATCACCCCCGTGCCCGGCGGCGTCGGCCCCATGACCATCGCCGTGCTGCTGGAACAGACCGTCACCGCCGCCCTCACACGTACTGCGCCGCGAACTCCACCGACGGCTCGATCGGCGTGATCACGTCGATCAGCACACCGGCCGGGTCCGCCACGATGAAATGCCGCTGCCCGAAATCCTCGCTGCGCAAGTCGAGCTGCGGCGGGAGCCCCTCCCGCACGACCAGCCGCTCATATTCGGCGTCGACGTCGTCGACCTCGAAATTGAGCAGCAGCCCACGCACCGGTCGCCGGTAGGCGGCCGGCACCGTGGGGTGGTCCTCCTTCAGCAGGGCCAGCTCGTAGTCCCCGCGCCGCAGACTCACATACCACCCGGCGTCGAAGGTCACCTCGAACCCGAACAGCCGCGTGTAGAACTCGCGCGCCTCGGCCACGCGCGGCGTGCAGATCACCGGGTAGAAGCTGGACAGTTTCATGCGCCCTCCCATTCACATACCAACGGTATGCGAGAGTAGCATGCTGGACGTGGCAGCAACCGGTACCAGAAAAGAACAAAAGGAGGCGACCAGGCAGGCCCTCATCACGGTGGGCCGGCGCCTGTTCGCCACCCGCGGATACGCCGCCGTCGGCCTCACCGAAATCGTCACCGCCGCCGGCGTCACCAAAGGCGCCCTCTACCACCATTTCGGCAGCAAGGCCGACCTCTTCCGCGCCGTCCTCGAACAGGTCCAGCAGGAGGTCGGCCAGCGCGTCGCCCAAGCCGCCGACGCCCAACCCGAACCCTGGGCGCAGCTGATCGCCGGATGCCACGCCTTCCTCGCCGCCAGCCGCGACCCCGAACTCCAGCAAATCATGCTCATCGACGGCCCGGCCGTGCTCGGCTGGACCGAATGGCGCGCCATGGACGAGACCAACTCCGCCCGCCACCTCGCCGACGCCCTGAACACCCTCGTCGACGCCGGCACCCTCCCCCGCCAGCCCGTCGCGCCACTGACCCACCTGCTGTCCGGCGCCATGAACGAGGCCGCGCTCTGGCTGGCCACCTCCACCCGCCCGCGCGACCTCACCGACACCCAGGCCGCGCTAACGCGGATGCTTGAAAGCCTGCGGCGGTAGATCCGCGAAACTCCCGGCCACCAACGTCGTCGTCCACGGCCCCGGTGGATGGTCGTCAACCGGCAGCCACAACCGCGGCTGCGCCTGCAGGTCGCCCTCGCCCTCCCACGGGAACGCCCCATCCGCATCCGGCCACACGACCTGCAGGAACTCACGCTCACCGGGCAGCGGGAACAGCCGGGCACACCAACTCGGGTCGATGCGCCGCACCGCCACCCGCGACCCCACCAGCACGTCGTCGATCTCGACCCCCGGCGCGAGCCGCAGCCCCGAGGCCACCAGATCAGCCACGACGTTGACCAGGCCCCACCGATCTGCGGGCAGCCCGAAGATGGCGATCTCAGGATGGCCGTAAGCCTGCCAAAGCCCCCACGAATAGGCCCAACCCGGCTCCCGCACCACACGTATATCGAACACGCGTTGCAGTCTAAATAGGACCTCCGACAAAGCCCGCTTTTTGGGTCGGTGAGTCTGGCGCGAAGCGCCAGGCCTATCAAATGTTGTCCCTACAAGGTCACACCCGCTAGATGATCCTAGGACGCTAGGTAAATTCGACCTATGGTCCGGCTCCGGTGTCCACATGGGTTGAACAGGCAGGATGAAGGTCATTCATTGGCGTTGCTTCTCGTTTCACGCGCTGCTCACCGGGAAGGATCTAAAGGATGAGCCGCAACACCCCGAATGTCTGGCAACTGGCAGAGGACGTCCTGACCGGCAACTGGAAGGGCCTCCACACCGTACCCGCGAAAACGCTGTACCCCCATCAATGGAGCTGGGACGCGGCGTTCATCGCGGTCGGGCTGGCACACGTCGCACCGCAGCGCGCGTGGCAGGATCTGCACAGCCTGTTTGAGGCGCAGTGGCCGGACGGACGGGTACCGCACATCGTCTTCGACCCCAGCGTCTCCGATCGCGACTACTTCCCCGGCCAATCGTTCTGGAAATCGCCACACGGCACGTCCGGCATCGTCCAGCCGCCCGTGCACGCCCTGGCCGCGTTGCTCGTGCACCGGGCCGGGCCGGCGCCCGACCAGCTGAGGAGCCTGTACGAACCGCTTGTTGCGCAACAGACCTACCTGTCGCAGCGGCGCGACGCCGGCGGCGCCGGCCTGGCGAGCATCGTGCACCCGTGGGAGTCCGGACTGGACAACAGCCCCGCGTGGGATCAGGCCCTCGCGGGCGTCGACGCCGACCCCAGCCTGATGACCCGGATCCGCAGGCGCGACGTCGAGGTGTCGGTCGTGTCCCACCGGCCCACGGATCTGGACTACGCGCGCTACATCACGCTCGCCGCCGCCTATCGCGACAACGGCTATGCGGACGGGGGCGTGCAGGGGCCGCACCCGTTTTTCGTGGAGTGCCCGGCCTTCAACGCGCTGACCGCCGCCGCCGAACTGGCGCTGGCCGAGATCGCCGGCGAGATCGGCGCCGACCCGCGGCCGCACCGCGACCGCGCCGCCGCGATCACCGACGCCATACTGCAGCACCTGTACGACCCGGCGACCGGGCTTTTCCACGCACGTGACGTGCGCACCGGACGGCTCAGCCCGGCCAGGTGCATCAGCGGGCTCCTCCCGCTGATGCTGCCCGGCCTGCCCGAGCCGGTGGTCGACTCGCTGGTCGCGGCCGCAACGTCCGCCCACTTTGGACTGTCCGACGGGCTGCCGCTGCCCAGCTATGACCGGCTCGCGGCCGACTTCGACCCGCTGCGCTACTGGCGCGGGCCGATCTGGATCAACATGAACTGGCTCATCTGGCGCGGCCTGCTGCAACATGGGCGAACCGAGCTCGCCGCCGCGCTGCGCCGGTCTATGCTCGACATCGTGGAGCGCTCCGGCTGCTTCGAATACTTCGACCCGGGCACGGGCGAGGGCATCGGCACGGCCGAGTTCAGCTGGACCGCGGCGCTGGCCATCGATCTCATCGCGTCCGGTGACCGGGCGCCGGTACCGGTGTGATGAAAAAGGACCCCCGGGTCGACGCATACATCGATGGCCTGCCCGATTGGCAGCAGGCCATCTGCCACGAGGTCCGCGGGCTGGTGCATGCCGCGGACCCCGAGGTGGAGGAGACCATCAAGTTCCGCGACCGGCCCTATTTCGTGTTGCAGGGCAACGTGTGCGCGCTGCTTGCCGCGAAGAACCACGTCAACGTGTTCCTCTACGACGGCGCGATCGTGCCCGATCCCGAGGGCATCATCACCGCGGGCCACGACAACAAGACGGCACGGCAGATCTCCATCCGCCAGGGCGAGCCCATCAACAAACGCGCGCTCAAGGCCATGTTGCAGCAGATCATCGCGAACAACCGCGCCGGCGGCTGGCGCAAGCTCAAGAAGGCGTGAACCCGAAGGCGTCGAGGGCGGCGTCGAGCATCGCCAACTGCGCGGTCGGCGGATAGACGGCGGGGTCGGCGGAGGCGAGCGCGGCGGCACCCTCGACCATCGCGATCAGCGCCAAAGTCGTTGTCGCCACGCGATCCCGCGGCCAGCCGGGCATGGTCGCGGAGACCAGGCGGTCGATCCGCTCCCGCCACGCCCGGGTATTGGTCCGGTGCAGCGCGGCCAGTTCCGCGTCACCGACCGACGCCGCGAGGAACCCCACCCAGACGATGCTCTCGGTCGTGGTCTCGTCGTCGAGCGCCAGGCCTTGGGCGAGCACGGCCCGCAGCGCGGCAAGCGGGGTTGGCGCGTCGGCTTCGAGGCCTTCGACCCGATCGCGGGTGCGCTGGTGCAGCAGCTCGCGGGCATGCCGGAGCAGGGCCTGCCGGTTGGGAAACCGGTGCATGACCAGACCGGTGGTGCAGCCCGCCGCGGCCGCGACCGCCCGGATGGTGAGCCGCTCAATGCCGTGATGGGCCAGCACCTCCCACACCGCGCGGGAAAGCTGGGCCTGCTGGGCGGGCTTGTCCGCAGTTCGTGACACAAGTTACGGTAACATGCGTTACGGACTTGCGGTGGAGGGAGTGAGCCATGAGATGGACCATCGAGGCACGGCCATGGGACGATCGGGCGGGCGCGGAGCTGCGGCGTCAGCAGGAGCGTGAGATCGACGCCCGCTACGACCTGGTCAACCACGAGCCCGGTCCCCCGCCGACGGCAGCCAACATCGACGTGTTTCTGGTGGCGGTCGAACCCGACACCGGCGAGGCCATCGCCTGCGGTGCGCTGCGCCGGTTGGACGCCACCTCGGCCGAGGTCAAGCGGATGTTTGTGGTGCCCCGGATGCGCGGCAGCGGTGTGGCGACCGGCGTGCTGCGGGCGCTCGAGGCGGCCGCGGCACAGCGGGGATGGCGGACGCTGCGCTTGGAGACCGGCACCGAACAGCCGGAGGCGCAGCGCTTCTATCGCCGTGAGGGGTACCGGGAGATTCCGCTCTTCGGCAGTTATGTCGGCTCGACCCTGTCGGTTTGCTTTGAGCGCGAACTCGACACCTAGCGCTTGCTTGGTCGGCGGTTTAGCCTGTGTCGATGCGGATCGGCATGATGATCGGGTATGCGGGCGGGTTCGACCAGGCGGTCGCGGAGATCGTGGATTACGAGAAGGCCGGGCTCGACATGGCGGTGGTGCCCGAGGCGTACAGCTTCGACGCGGTCAGCCAGCTGGGCTTCATCGCCGCCCGCACCCAGCGGCTGCAGCTGGCCTCCGGCATCATGCAGATCTATACCCGCACCCCGACGCTGACCGCGATGACCGCCGCCGGCCTGGACTATGTCTCCGGCGGCCGGTTCAACCTCGGCCTCGGCGCCAGCGGTCCCCAGGTGATTGAGGGATTTCATGGGGTACCGTATGACGCCCCGCTGGGCCGGACGCGTGAGATCGTCGAGATCTGCCGCAAGGTGTGGCGGCGCGAAGTCGTCGTGCATCACGGCAAGCATTACCGGCTGCCGCTGGACACCCCGCTCGCCAAGCCGCTGAAGCTGATCAACACCCCGGTGCGGGAGCGGATCCCCGTCATCCTGGCCGCCGTCGGCCCGAAAAACGTCGAACTCGCCGCCGAGATCGCCGAAGGCTGGCAGCCACTGTTCTTCTACCCCGAGAAGTCCGGCGACGTGTGGAAGTCCAGTTTGGACGCCGGCCTGGCCAAGCGGCAGCCCGGCCTGGGCCCGCTGGACATCATGGTGAACGCGCCGCTGGCCGTGTCCGACGACGACCCGCTGCTGGACGGATATCGTGCGCAGCTCGCGCTGTACATCGGCGGCATGGGCGCGCGGGAGAAGAACTTCTCCAACGATGTCGCGCGCCGCTACGGGTTCGAGAAGGAGGCGGCGCTCATCCAGGAGCTGTATCTGAGCGGGCGCAAGGCCGAGGCGATCGCCGCCGTGCCGGAGGACCTCGTGCGCCACACGTCGTTGGTCGGGCCGAAGTCCTACATCGCGGACCGGATCGCCGCATATCGCGCGGCCGGAGTCACCACCCTGCAGGTGACCATGCTCGCGCCCACGCACGCGGAAAGGGTGCGCGCGATCGAGACCCTGCGTGCCATAGTGTCGTAGTGATCGAGGTCCCAGCCGAGCTGATCGCCTATCAGGTCAAGTTTCGCGGCGACGAAGGGCGCGTCTGGACCGCGGCTCTGCCGGCGCTCGCCGAAAACTGGCTCCAGCAGTGGGAGTTGCGCGTCGCCGGGTCCGTGCGGCACGGCATGGTCGCGCTCGTGCTGCCGGTCGTGACGCGCGAAGGCGTTCCGGCCGCGCTCAAGCTGCAGCAGGTCGACGAGGAGCACTACGGCGAGGGTCTTGCTCTGCGCGCCTGGGACGGAGATGGATCCGTGCGTGTCCATAGGGAAGCTCCCGAAGCCCTGCTACTGGAACGGCTCGACGCCGACAGTCCGCTGTCGACGGTGCCGTCCACGATGCAGGCCGTGCAGATCATCGCCGAACTGCTGGCACGACTGCATGCGCACGACGCGCCGCCCGGCATCCAGAAGCTCGGCGATGTCGTGCGCGGGATGCTCTCCTCCGTGCCGGAGGCCATGCACACCATGCCCTCGGTGGCCGCGCAGCTGCGCGAGTGGGCGGCCATCGTGCGCGAGGTCGCCACCGAGCCCGGCGACCGGCTGCTGCACTGGGATCTGCACTTCGACAACGTGCTGGCGGGCGAGCGGGAGCCGTGGCTGGCCATCGACCCCAAGCCGCTGTGCGGCGATCCCGGGTTCGATCTGCTGCCCGCCATTTTGAACCGTTGGGACGCAAGCGAAATCCTGCCCCGCTTCGACCTGATGACCGACGTGCTCGGCCTGGAGAGGGACCGCGCCGCCGCGTGGTCCCTCGCACGCGTGCTGCAGAACGCGTTGTGGGACATCAAGGACGGTGAGCCCCGGCTCGACCCCGACCAGATCGGGATCGCCGACGTGCTCACCGGCCGTTATCTCCAGCGCTCACGCTAGCGGCGCCGCGCATAGTCGTCGATCTCACCGAAGTCGAGGAACACGAAGTCCTCCTGCCCGACCACCTCGGCGTCGTGCCCCGGCGGGATGGCGACGGCCTCGCCGGCCGTGACCTCGAATTCCGAGCCGTCCTGCATCGTGAGCCGCATCCGGCCCTGCAGGCAGTAGCCCAGATGCGAGAACTCGCACAGCTCGGTCTGGGCGATCGGCTTGACATTGGTCGACCAGCGCCAGCCCGGCTCGAAGTGGCCCCTGGCGACGGCCTTGCCGCCCACATTGACGATGTCGGCGTAGCCCTTGCCCTCGAACTGGCGCGTCTCATCGGGCTTGTCCAGGCTCTTCGCCTCTAACGTACGCATAATCAGTCACCCCCCGTGTAACCCTTCCCACGGTATGCACACCCGGCTGACCAGGTCAATCGGTCTGGCGTCCCCAACGGGCTAGTCCCACCTGTCGACGCTCACGCCGATGGTGGTCCACAGCGGCGGCGCCTGCCAGTCGATGGGTGTCGTGCCCGTGCCCACCACATGCCCGGCCGGGTCGGTCGCGCGCAGCGTGCCCTTGCTCCCCCTCGGCAGGACGCCGACGCCCTCGCTCAGCGGGGCCGACCCGACGAGGGTGCCCGCCGCGTCGACCAGGTCCACTTTGGACGCCGTGGCCGGCGCGACGACGATGACGCCAGCCGATGACGGCGCGGCGACGATCGTGCCCGGCGCGGTGAGGTCGGCGTCGGCAGGCAGGCCCGCCAGGACGCTGCCGTTGTGCTCCCGGACGCGGATCTCCCAGCGGCCGTCGAGCAGCCGGCACCAGGCGACGTAGACCGGGCCGCGTGAGCCGGGAACGGTACCCCCATAAAGGATTTTAAAAGCATCCCCCAGGGAGCACTCGCTGACCAGATCGTGCGCCGCCTGCCACGGAACGGAACCACGCGCACCTTCGAGGGCTTGGGAAACCTGTGCGTCCGTCGGGGTGAACGTGTCAATTTGGGAGTACGACGTGGAACTGTCCAGTGGGCCTTGATAGCGCACGACACCGGAGCAGGTGACCCGGGCCTGCCAGCCGCTGGGATCGCCCTCGTGCACCATGGTTGCCGGGTCCGCCCCCTGCTGCCAGCTTCCCTGGCCCTTGGCCGTCGCGATCGCGCAACCCTGCGGTGCCAGGCCCAGGATGACGATCGTAGGCCACATGGCGTCCCTGGTAATCATCGTGTGCGCGGTGTAGGGCGTCAGCGGAGAGGCGAAGAAGTCCTCGCCAAGCCGATGCGCGGGGGTGCCGCGCGGCGCGGTGAGCCTGACGCCGATCTGGCGATCGGAGTCGTGGTAGGCGGTGAGCACGATCCTGAAATCGCCCACGTCTCCGGCGAACAGCACCTTGAGCCTGCTGCCGAACGGGACGTCGTGCAGCGCGACGACCTCGGCCAGGAAGGCGGCGTCCGCGGCGAGCGACCCGCGCGTGGGCGCGTCGATCAGCGCACGCACCCACGGTGTCATAGGCCCGTTGTCGTTGGGTGGCCGGAAAATCGGCCCATCGGGGTCGCTCACCCCCGATTGGATCCGGCCGATGACGGGCCACGCGGCCACCACGACAAGCACACCGGCCAGCACCTTCACCGACGTGAGCGCGCGGCGCCCCCGCCGGTGCCTGCGCATCACCACGTCGTAGCCGTCGGCCGAGGGCCGCACCGGGGCGGTCAGCTCCCGGAATGCCTGGCGCAACTCGTGTTCGCTCATGCCAATCCCTCCGCTAATTCTCCGGCCTCAGATCTGGGTGCGAGATGCTCGCGCAGCCGCTCCAACCCCCGGCTGGCCTGGGCCTTCACCGAACCGACCGAGCACCCCAGGATGGCCGCGGTCTCCTTCTCCGACAGGTCCTCCCAGTAGCGCAGCACCAGGACGGCGCGCATCTTCTGTGGCAGCCGGCCAAGCGCCGCAAGCAGTTCGGCCCGTTGCGCGACCACCGCCGTGGAGTCGGGCGCGGCCCGGTCCGGCAGCACGCCGTGCAGCAGTTCGCGGGAGGTGAGCCGTCGCCACAGGGTGTTGCGCTGATTGACCATCGCCCGGCGCATGTAGGCCATCGGGTCGTTGATGGACTCGCGCCGCCGGTACGCACGCAGCAGCGCCGTCTGCACGAGATCTTCGGCCGCGTGCGTAGAACCGGTGAGAAGAAACGCGGTCCGCAGCAGGTCGCCGTAGCGCAGATGGGCGAACTCGCGGAAGCCGTCTTCGGTCATACCCACTTGACCCGGCGCGTGGGTCAAAGGTTGTGTGCGGCGGCCGACCGGTTGCCACCCGTAGCGAGCAGCTTGGCCACCGGCAGGGTGGCCGCGCCGAGCGCGACCGCGTCCGGGCCGAGCCGGCACAGCTCGATGGACACCTGCTCGAACGGGCGGCGCAGCGCGTGCTCGCGCGCGGCGG
>NZ_QJUG01000204.1 GCF_003426775.1 Allorhizocola rhizosphaerae
GCGGAGTCGGACGTCGAGGCCCGCCTGCGTCCGGACGTGGGGCTGGCGTCACTGCTGCGGGCCGTGTGTCCGGGCGGGTCGGTCACGGGCGCGCCGAAGCTCGCCGCGCTGGCCGAGATCGCGCGGCTGGAGCCGGTCGGGCGCGGCCCGGCGATGGGCGCGTTCGGCTGGATCGGCCCGGACCACCTGGACCTCGGGCTGACGATCCGGACCGTGGCCGTGGATTCCGAGCGGGTCCACCTGTGGGCCGGCGGCGGGATCACCATCGACTCCGACCCGCTGGCCGAAGTGGCCGAGGCGGCGGCCAAGGCCGCGCCGATCCGGCGGGCGCTGGCCTGACCCGCTCAAACCGGTCACATCCGCACGCGCGGGTGCTTGCTCGATCGGGTCGTATCGGCACGCGCGGGTGCTTGCTCGATCCGGTCGTATCGGCACGGGGTGGTGCTCGCTCGATCCGGTCACACCCGCACGCGGTGGCGCGAGCGACCGCGGGCGAACGCGTCGACCTTGCCCCAGCGGCCGGGGATGTCCAGCAGGGCGAGATAGCCGATGCTGTCGGCCAGCGCGGGATCGGTGATCAGGTGGTCGTCGATCGGTTCCACGCCGAGCATGGTGCGCAGCAACAGCAGCGGCGCCCCGGTGGACCAGGCCTGCGGACTGCACGCGGTCGGGTACTGCACCGGATAGCGGGTCACCGACCGCTCATAGCCGGCGAACGCCTCGGGCAGCCGCCCGTGGAAGAAGTCCGCCGCCTGCAGGATGCCCTCGGCGATGCGGGCGGCCTCCTGCTTGAACCCGTAGCGGCGCAACCCCCAGGCGATGATCGAGTTGTCGAAGGGCCATACGGTACCGGTGTGGTAGCCGATGGGGTTGTAACGGTGCTCGCCCTCGGCGAGGGTGCGCACGCCCCAGCCGGAAAACAGGCTCGCTGACATGAGGTGCCGGGCGATCGCCTTGGCCCGGCCGGTGTTGACGATCCCGCTCCACAGCAGGTGCCCGATGTTGGACGACAGCGCGTCGACCGGTGTGCCGTCGGCGTCGAGCGCCAACGCGTAGTACTGCCCGTCGTCGAGCCAGAAGTCACGGTTGAAGTTGAGCTTGAGTCGTTTCGCGGAGCGTTCGAGTTCGTCGGCCAGCTCGTGGTCGCGCCACACGAGCCGGGCCAGCCGCGCGCCGCGCAGCTTCGCGTCGTAGGCGTAGCCCTGCAGTTCGCACGTTGCCCGGGGGAACCCGGGCAGGCGCCCGTCGCGGTACGAGATCGAGTCCCAGGAGTCCTTCCAGCACTGGTTTTCCAGCCCCATCCCGGGGTTGCGGGTCTGGTAGCTGATGTAGCCGTCGCCGAGCCAGCGCAGGGCCGCCCTCGCCTCGTACTCCAGCTCGCGCACCAGTTTCGTGTCGCCGGTCCAGCGCTCGTATTCGTCCAGCAGCACGACGAACAGCGGGGTCGCGTCGGCCGAGCCGTAGTAGGGCGAGTGCGGCCGTTCCTCGAACGCGGTCAGCTCGCCGTAGCGCAGCTCGTGCAGGATCCGGCCCGGCTCCTCGTCGCGGAACGCGTCGTGGCGCACGCCCTGGCGGATCGCCAGCTCCCTGAGCGTGGTGGCGGCCAGGTCGGAGGTGAACGGCAGCGCCTGCAGGCTGGTGATGATGCTGTCGCGGCCGAACATGGTCATGAACCAGGGCAGGCCGGCCGCAGGCAGGCTGCGCGCGCCCGACGTCAGCGGCGAGAAGCGCAGCGCCGCCAGATCGATCAGGCTGCATCGGTAGGTCTGCTGCAGGGAGCGGGAATCGGTTTCCAGCCGGGGCGCGGCCGCCATCCACCGGTCGAGATCGGCGCGCAGGTCGGGGCCGGTGCGGTCGCGTTCGCGCACCAGGATGGTGCTGCCGTCGGGGGCGATGGCGACCGGGTGCACGCGCAGCGTGGTCTGCCACTGTCCGTGCCCCGGGATGCGCACGTCGAAGAGCAGGCCGTCCTCGTCGACGTGCGCGGGTTGGCTGCTGGAGATGTGGGTCTCACGCCGGTAGGTGTCGCGCTCGTAGCCGAGCACGAGCGCGTCGTCGCCGACCCGCGTGTAGTGCTTGCCCAGCTTCGGGATCTCGTCCTTGACCTCGAACACGTCGGCGAAGTCGGCGCCGGTGTCGAGGCGCACCGACAGACGGACCGGCCGGTCGTCGTGGTTGAGGATGGTGACCACCTCGTCGAAGCCGCCGCACACGATGCGGTCGCGGATCACCGATTGTTTGGCGTTGACGTAGACCGTGCCGGTGCCCGGTACCAAGAAAAAACGGGTTTCAAAATAGTTCATGTCATCGACGGACAGCTGGCTGAGCCGGTGGCCGTCCACGGTGAGCACCCATCGCGACACATGCCGCGTGTCGAACGAGAACAGCCCGGTGACCTGGGACGGGTTGGCGTCGATGTCGCCGCGGTCGTCGCTGACCACGAACGTGTTGCCGTCGAGCACGCTGATCAGGCTCATGGCATGCGCCCCGGCAGCAGCCGCTGGAACTGGATGAGCAGCTCCAGGCTGCCCTTGGCGATGACCGCGCCGCGCAGCACCGCCGCGATCGCGCTGGTCTGCCCGGTGACCAGGCGGTTGAACAGCTCGCGATCCATGGCGACCTGGCAGTCGGCCTCGGGAGCGTCGGAGACGGTCAGCGCGCCGTGGTCGATGATCAGCGTCCGGCCCTCGACCCGCTTGCCGTTGCGCACGTCGATGCGGATGCTGCCCTCGACGTTGCGCAGCAACGGTTCGTGTCCCCGCTGGGCAATGTCGGCGAAGAAGCGGGAGGTCGCGTCGGCCACGCCCACATCATCGCCGACGCATCAGACCTTTGTCCCAGCAACGGCTGCAAGAGCACGGCTTCGCCTGAAGAAACCTCAAACCTCTATACCAGCGACGGCTCACGTCGGACGCTCCGCGCCGACGTGAGCCGCGCAAGAGCACGGCTTCGCCTGAAGAAACCTCAAACCTTGACGTCGAAAATGGCGGAGATCAGGACCTTGGAGATGTCGTGCGAGCGGGCCGAGCTGTAGGAGCGCACGCCGGTCGCGTTGGCGACCTCCTGCAGCGCGTCGGAGTTGCCGTCGCGGCCCAGCGCGATGGTGACGACCTTGACCTTCTTGCTCGGGTCGGCGTTCTTCAGCTTGTCGGTCAGCTCGCCCAGCTTGAGGCCGTGCAGCTGGTCGTCGTCGGCGCCGTCGGTGAGCACCACGACGAGGTTTTCCGAATCGGGCACGTAGTTGGCCTGCATCGCCTGGAACGCGGCCCAGATGGTGTCGTACATGCCGGTGTTGCCGCCGGGGACCAGCTTGTTGATCTCGCCGATGAGCTTATTGCGCTGGTCGCCCTGGGACAGCTTGGCGGGCTTGACCAGTTCCTTGTGCGGCTGCGTGCCCGCCTGGCCGGAGGAGAACGACCACAGGCCCATCTGCGAGTCCTTGTCCATCAGGTTGATCGCCTGGGTGGCCGCGGCCTTGGTCAGGTCGAGCCGGGTGCCCACGCCGGGCACCTCCTTGCGCATCGAACCGGACACGTCGAGCACCAGCAGCAGGTTGGTGGGCCGGGTCAGCGCGTTCCAGTAGGTCGTGGTCTTGGCGATGGAGTCGGCCAGCAGCAGCGGCCGCGGCAGCGCGGTCAGCTTGGGCACGACGCCCTTCTCCTGGGTGAGCTGGGGACCGGGGGAGCGGTTGGAGTCGCGGAAGCCCTCGGCCAGCACGGCCTTGCGGCCGGTGTCGCCGCGGACGAAGTTGAGGAATTCGGTGGCGGCGGACTGCTTGTCAGGCGTGGTCCAGGACGCCTCCAGCTTCAGGAAGGGGTGGTCCGCCTCCGTGGTGGCATTTTTCGGGTACACGGCGACCAGCGGCAGGGATGGGTTGGCCTCGTTGTGCTTGACGATGTCCTGCTCCAGCGCCGGGAACGCGTTGAGGCTCTGGCCCTGGCCGCCGACGTATTCGGCGAGCAGTTCCTCGGTGGTCTTCTTGAACACGGCCACGCGCTGCTCCAGGGTGAACACCCGCTGGAACTCGCTGGCGTCCACGTCGGCGTCGTCGTTGGCGTCGATGATGGACGACAGCGCGAGCAGTCCGGCCGTCGACTCCGCCGGGCTGCTCATGCCGATTTTGACGTTGCCGTCGGCCGACAGCTTGTCCAGCAGGTCCTTCCAGTCCAGATCGGGCTTGGGCCAGCCGAACGACTCGGCCAGCTGCTTGGGCATCGCGATGACCACGGGCGTGCGGGCCACACTGGGCAGCCGGTCGGGCATCAGCTTGTCGGCCACGTCGCTGGTCGCCGCGGCAGCACGGGCCCACGCGCTCGACGGCGGCACCCACACGTCGGGCTCCGGGCCGGAGACGTCGCGGTCCCACTTCTGCGTCAAGGCCTGCACGGTGGCGGCGGTTTCCTGGTCGCGGACCTGCACGGCGACGCACGTGCGCTCGACCTGCGGCTTGGTCAGGCTCCACTGGGTGGCCAGGCTGCGCAGCAGGGCGGCGGTGCGCGGCGGGGCGACGACGGTGGCGGTGACATTGCCGGAGCAGGTGTTCTTGGCGACCCACTGCACCCCGTAGAAACCCCCGGCCCCCAACATCGCCAAGACCAGCGGAATCGCCACCCAGGGCCAAATCTTGCGGCGGGGTGCGACGCGCCGATGGGAGCGAACAGCGTAACCGCGGCCGTTCGGCATTAGGGGCCTCCGAGGGGAGAGGGCTTAGGGGCAATAGGGGGTGCCGATCGGGCCCAAGTCTAAGACAAGATCACAAACTGGGGCGAGGGGTGCCTTAGGAATTGATGGTGGGAAATATCCCAGCCGTAGGCGCCGGTCTTTTCGTAGCGCAGTTCGTCGCCCACACGCAGCCGGGACACGAACTGGCCACGGGTGAGCACATCGCGCGGCGTGCACAGTTCACCGGCCACATCGACCTCGACATCACGGATCGTGGGCCGGGCGAAGGGTTCGTCCCACTCGTCGTGCGGCACGATCGTGAACGGATGGCTGTAGCCCCATGCGGCCGGAAGTCTGAAGTGGTGGGTGCCGCCGCGCACGATCGCGAACCATCTGCCGTGGCTGCGTTTGAGATCCATGACGGTGGCGTGGTACGTCCCGGCGCCGGCCACCAGCCAGCGGCCCGGTTCGACGATGAGCTCGGTCTGTGTTTTGGGGATTTTCATCTGGTACGGGTCGAACGCCCGCGATCCCGTGTAGTCCACGCCGAATCCGCCGCCCAGGTTGATCTGCCGGACCTCGATGGGCTGGGCGTGGGCCCAGGCGACGGCGTCGGCCATGAACTCGTTGTGCGCGTTGACATCCAGATTGTTGGACACGGCGTGCAGGTGGAAGCCCAGCAGGTCGATGTGCTCGGATTCGCGGGCGAGCGCGATGGCCTCGCCGAGCTGCGATTCGTCGATGCCGAACTGGGTGGGCGTGCCGGTCATGGCGTGGCTGCCGGGGAGCTTGGCGTGGCTTCGGTTGACCCGCAGGGTGATCCGGGCAGGTTGGTTCAAGGCGATGATCCGGTGCAGCTCGGTGAGGCTCTCCACATTGACCACTGCTTGGCGGGCCAGGCCCGCGCGCAGGAACTCCTCGGTCTTTGCCGGTCCACTCAGTACGATGCGTTGTGCCTTCCCCGCCAGGGCGAGCTCACCGATCGATGCGACATCCAGGCCGTCGCACGCCTGCGCGAGTGCGTCGACCACTGCCGGGTGGCCGTTGGCCTTGACCGCGTACAGCACGGTGACGTCTTTTAAAGCGCGCTTCAGCGTGGACGCGCGTTCCCGCGCGATCCGCAGGTCGTAGACGTACCTAGCCATGCAGCGGGTTCCTCACGGGCACGTAGATGTCGCCGGCGTCGGCCAGCCGCATGCGCGTCAAAGCCTTGTGCGGCACCGTTTCGGCCGTGTAGAACGCGAGATCGGGGTGGGCGTCGAGGGCTTGCGCGGCGATGTCGCCGATCGCGGGCCACGCCTCCTCTACGCCCAGCCGCAACACGAGCTCGCCGAGGTGCGCCTGGAACACCGTGTAGGCCACCTTGGACAGCATCACCGCGCGATCACAAGTCGCGATCACCGAACCCGGGTGCAGGGGCGGCGCCTGGCCGGCCATGATGCGCAGGCCGGCGAAATCGCGCAGGCCCATGCGGTACGGGTGGCCGTCGACGAAGGTGGGCACGCAGTTTTGCAGGTGCGCCTCCAGCCCGATGCCGTGCCGGGCGGCCAGCCGGAGCACGGCGGGCAGCAGCAGCCGGGCATAGTCGACCACGAACCGCACGGGGCCCAGACCGGACCGTTCGACCAGGCCCTCCAGGATGGTGCGCCCGGTGATCGGGTCGATCGCGGGCAGGGCGCCTCCCGGCACGGGGACCTCGCCGGGCCGCAGCCGTCCGTACAGTCCACTTCGGACGATCGCGCTCAGGTCGCGTCCGGTGCCCAGCGGGGAGCTCATGCCCGCGGTCTCGGGCATGAGCAGGAAGCGGTCGTCGTCGAGGCGATCGGCGATGAACCGCGACAGCACCGGCCCGTTGCGGGTGGCGGCGGGCGAGATGGTGCGGCGGGTGGAGGTGACCTGGATGTCCAGGGCCAGCTTGTAGTAGGTGCCCGGCCGGATTAAGAGGGTACGCAGCGCGGCCGTCGGCCAGGCGGGCACCGGCTGGCCGACGGTCTCCAGGTCGTAGCGCTCCCGCAGATGCGCCAGCTGCCACGCGTGCACGGGATGCCCGCCGGGCAGGAACGCCACCTCCGTGCGGTCGGTCTCCAGGTCGTGGCGCAGCATGTCGCCCACGTGCCAGCCCAGCCGGGTGCGGCCGCACGGGTGCAGGTTGTGTCCCTCGGTGGCCAGGCGCTCCAGCTTCACGCACGCCGTGTCGGCGTCGTGGCCTTCCACATGGGCCAGCATGTCGGGCGCGCCGGACGCCTTGATCCGCCGGTCGATGGCCTGGCGGCGGGCGTAGGCAAGCGCGAGCCCGGTCACGGCGCTGGCCAGCTCGGCCTGCAGCCCCTCGTGGTGCACCAGCGACGCCGGGTCGGCCTCGACCGGTGCGAGCACGGCGCGCTCGAAGGCGTGCACCGCCACGGGTTTGAAGCGCCGGCGCGCGTCGCCGATGTCTTCCCGCCACAGCGCCTCGGCCAGCTTCGTGGCCACCGACGCCTGCGCGGCCGGGTGGCATTCGCGAAAGGCGTCCTCCCATTCGGGTGCGTGCTTGGCCACGTCTTTGAGGGACTGGCTCAGAGCTTGCATAGCGGGTTTTCGACTCTCGCCCACAGGTCCTCGATCGGGTGCGGCGACAGGCGCATCGCCGTGGTGGCCTTGACCGGCAGCGGCTCGGCGAGCACGGCCTGACGGTCGGCGCCGGCGCTCGGCGGCAGGTGCAGGAACACCTGATCGGCCCGATCGTGCACGATCCGCCACAGCTGCTGCGGATCGATCTCGTACTCCCTGGACAGCACGGCGATCGGCTCGCCGAGCGCGACCGTGATCCCGGACGCGATGGCCTTGGCCCGCAGCTCGTTGGGGTCGTCGGTGACGACGTCGCCGTGCAGCCGGGGCGGGTCGAAGTGGTGGCGGTGCAGGCGTTGTGGGCTCACGCGCAGCCCGCCGACGTCGCGATAGGACAGCCCGGTCGGGCGTCCATGTTGGACGGTGACGAGCAGGTTCTGACCGTGGGCCTCCAGCGCGACCCCGCGGTGCAGCAGGGTCAGCAGGGGAGTCAGGATCAGCGCGGCCAGGTCGGCGACGAAACCGCCGGGATGCCCGCCATAGCCGAGCGTGACCGCCTCGCGGATGAGCGGCCGCCCGTCGGTGGGCGAGGGCGCGGCCAGCGCGGCGATCGGCAGGATCACCTCGTCGGGGCGGGGGAGAGCGGCCTTGCGGGTGGAGACTGCCAGGCCGCGCAGGGGTTCGCCGTCGTCGCCGATCACGGCGCCCGCGGCCGGTTCGGGCCAGATGGCCAGGCCCACGTCGGCCGACAGCGCGGTGAGCATGGCCGACAGCACGGGCCCGTTGCGCACGGCGGCCGGGGACACGATCCGCACAGCGCTGGTCATCTGCACCTCGACGGCGGTCTTGTAGTGCCGGCTCGGGTCGGTCACGCTCGCCAGCGTGCGCAGCGACATGAGCGGCCGGGCCGGGATCTGCCCGCCGGAGCGCTTGAGGAACGGGTAGGCACCGAGCACATGCTCACGCTGCCACGGGTGCACCGGAAGCTGCGGCGGCAGGCCCGCGCCGGTGGTGAGCCACCGTCCTTTCGGGACGGTGTAGAGGTCCAGGGTCACGGTGGGCCGGTGTTCCGGGGCGTAGGCGAGCACCTCGGCCGGGGACATGCCCATGCGCGTGCGGCAGCACGGGTGCAGCGGGTGCCCGTCGACGACCGCCTGTTCGAGCAGGGCCATGCCCTCGGCCCGCCCGGCGAGCCGGGTCAGCGTGTGCTCGCCCCGGTGCGGTTCGGGCTGCGCGGCGCGGGCCAGGGCAAGGTATTCGACACTCTGTGCGACCTCGCCGGCCAGCCCGTCGTGGCCCAGATGGCGGGCCAGCGCCGCGGGATCGTCGCACCGCCCCGACTCCGTCGTGACGAAAAAGCCGTCGTGGGCCACGGCAAACGGCTCCGCGGCCGGGGCCGAGCCGATGACCTTCTGCCCGCCTTCGAAGGTGACCAGCACCTCCTCGCCGAACCGCTGCCGGCTCACGACGCCCGGGATGGGCTCGCGCACGATGGCCCCCCACAGCCTGGCCAGCACGGCAGCCCGTGCCCCAGGCATCTGTGCCGCGATATCGATGACGAGCCTCCCCTTCGTCTGCGCGCCTTCGGCTACGCGCCAAGGTCCAGTATGGACCAGCCGCAATGACACGCCCCTAAGCCTAGCGTCCTAGGATCATCTAGGGCGCGTGACGTGGAGACGCGGACTAGGCGCAACGCCGGGAAGTCAAGTGATCATGAGAGGGGTATATGTTCAATGACCGAGGCTCAGGTCGGGCGGCCCAGGCGATCTCACCCCTGGGCCACCCGACCTTACTGCTTGACGTACTCCCACATCAGGCGGCTGACCCATTCCGGCTGCTTGACGTTCTGGCAGGAACGCCGTCATCACTGGCTTCAGGTCGATAACGCGTGGGCGCCGATCGCGGTGCGCAGCCAGGGGGACAGGCCGATGACGTCGTCATCCACGGTGACTTCCCCGACGGACGGACCCACGGCGTCGACCGTGCCGACCACGTCCCAGCCGGGTACGTACGGCAGCTCGGTCGGCAGTGGCGCCGGGAATCGGCCGGCGCGAATCATAAGATCAACCCGGTGTACGACGGACGCGGCGCCACGTACTCGCACCTGTCCTGCCCCGGCTGCGGCATCGGCATGTCCGTCACCACGTGCAAAACCTCCGGCCCTCCGAACTGTGCATAGCTGACTGCGCGCATCGCCGTACCCTCCGCTGAACGTCATGATCGCCATTAGGCGCGTCCACGTTGCAGGTCGGCGGCTACCTGATTCGGCACTCACAAGTCCGGCGCCTCGACCTGCCCCAATCGGCAAGGCGCAGGCGGAGCAAAATACCTAGCGTCCTAGGATCCTCTAGCGTGTGTGACCACCTCCAAAACCCACAAGAACTCCAAAAAGGACTGGCGCTTCGCGCCAGACTCATCGAAAAACGAGGCCCCTGTCCTAGCAGGGGCCGTGGCCGGAATTCAGGGACACCGCTGGTGAAGAACGTCGGGGCATTTGCCCGCGGGCCTGGTCGATCTGCAGGGGCCGCGCTGGTCGGGGCTGAAGTTCTTGTGGCGCAAGGCGCACCGGCAGGTCAGTCCAGCACGAGCCACTGCCGGTGGTCGATGAGTTCGCGCGCGGCGTCGAGGTGCCCAGCGTGGCAGGCGGTTTCGGTGAGGACGTGCAGGACGACTTCGCGGTTGGTGTGGGCTTTCCAGCCGTGGTTGTCGGGCCATCGGGCGGGCGGGTCGTCCAGTGGGGTGCTGGTCAGGATGGCGTCGGCCAGGGTGGCTTCGTGCCGGTAGCGGTCGAGGATGTGGTGTGCCGGGGTGTCGGGCGGGACGTGCCAGGCGCCGGCGGGCTGGTCGACGGTGTGTCCGGCGATGATGGTGCGGAACCAGAATCGTTCGACGTCGAGGGTGAGGTGCTGGACGAGGCCGAGGCAGGTCCAGCCGGTGGGCAGGGCGGGCCGGTGCAGTGTGGCGTCGTCGAGCCCGTCGAGGATCCCGAGGACGTGCCGGCGCTGTTCGTTGAGCCGGTGGAGCAGGGCGCTGATTTCGGGGGTCATCGGGCGATCTCCCAGATGTGGCCGTCGGGGTCTTGGAAGCTGGCGGTGCGGATGCCCCAGGGCCGGTCCATGGGTCCGTTGAGCGGTGTGATGCCGGCGGCGGCCAGTTCGGCGCAGGTGGTGTCGACGTCGTCGACGGCGAGGGTGAGCACGAAGGTGGGGTTGGTGCCGGCGGTGGCGGGGGCGATGAGTGCGGGCGCCTGGCTGCGGTGCAGCAGGTTGATCATGGTGGCGCCGAGGGTGTAGACGGCGGAGTGGTCGTCTTCGTAGGTGGCGGGCCGGCCGAAGGCGCGCTGGTAGAAGTGTTTGGCGGTGGCCAGGTCGGCGACGAACAGGGTGATGGCGCGCGGCGTGCCGGGCCATGATGCGGTTGTGGTCATGCCACTGGGTCGGATTGGGCGGCAAGTTTTCGACATCGGCTGCGACCTAGGGGCAAGGACACGATTTTGAAGGGAGCCGGCCGTGAGGTACGTGCTTTTGGTGTACAGCAATCCCCGCAATTGGGGGCACCCGACGTTTTTGCGCACGCCGGAGGTGCTGGAGATGTCCGGGGCGCAGCGGGCGGAGATGGCCGAGGGGTTCGAGGGGTTGCTGCACGAACTGCACGAGTCGGGTGAGCTGATCTCGGCGGCGGCGCTGGCGGATCCGTCGACGGTGCGGACGGTGCGGGTGCGCGGTGGCCGGCCGCTGGCGACCGATGGACCGTTTGTTGAGGTCAAGGAGCAGATGGCGGGGGTGTTCGTGCTGGATTGCGCGTCGCCGGAGCGGGCTGAGGAGATCGCGGCGCGGTTTCCGGATGCCCGGTTCGGTGCGATCGAGCTGCGCCCGGTGATGGGGGTGAACGGTCAGGAGATGTGACGCCGTGGTGGGCTGGTCAGCTGCGCCTGCGTTCGCGGCGGAGCACGGCCAGCCACATCCCGATCGCGCCGACCGCGATGAAGAACAGCACGAAGCAGACGAGGGCCTTGAACACGGGCCAAGGCTACCCGAGTTGTGCCGTTGGTCAGAACGGCAGCGGGGTCCAGGTGTGCCCGTCGGTGGAGTGTTCGTAGGGTGCGTTCGGTCCGGTGCGGCGCAATTGGCGGGCGCCGTTGGGCTTGTGGCCGAGGTCGGGCCGGTCGGTGGGCTGGAATGCCGTGCTGCCGGGCGGGGCGTAAAAGCGCGCGCCGTTTGCCGGATCGGTGAGCAGAAGCCCGCCGTCGGGTTGTGGCCGGGCTTGCAGCGGGTTGCCGGTGGGGGCGTCGAGGCGCTGCCAGTCGCCGTCGTCGCCGGTCTTGCGCCACAGGCCTTGCCCGCTGACCAGATACAGGTGGTGCCCGTCGTAGGTGTCGAATCCGTCGGGGGTCGCCCCGGGCGGCAGGGGGATTTCCCGCCAGGTGCGGCCGCGGTCGCGTGAGACCAGAACCAGTGAGCCGCCGCTGATCCAGGCGCTGCCGTCGGCGGCGGTGTGGATGTGGCCGGCGGCGGTGAGGCCGGGGATGGCGCGGCCGTGCCAGCTGCGGCCGCCGTCGGTGGTGACGGCCAGCCACACCTGGCATGCGGTGGGGCAGGCGTCGACGAGGGCGTAGCCGTGGTCGGGGTCGGCGAACCAGAGTGCGGTGGGCTGGCCGAGCCGGACCTCTTCCGGCAGGGTGCCGCCGGTGCGGGGGATGGCGGTCCAGACGGTGGCGCCGACGACGATGACCAGGACCATGACGGCGGCGGAGGTCATGGTGGTGGTGCGGCGGCGGGTGACGCGCACGCGGTGCAGGATGCGGTCGGGGTCGGGGTGGGGTGCGGTGGCTTGCCGGGTCAGTTCGGTGCGCACCATGTCCTCGAGAACGTCGGACACTACCTCAGACATGGGTGGCCTCCAGGGTCAGGTGTTTGCGCAAGGTGGACAGTGCGCGGAAGCGCAGGGAGCGGACGGTGGCGGGGCGACGGTCGAGGATGGCGGCGATCTGTTCGTCGGGCAGGTCTTCCAGGTAGCCCAGGACGAGGACGGCGCGCTGGTCGCGGGGGAGGGTGGCCATGGCGCGGCGCAGCACGTCGCGGGAGTCGATGGTGTGGTAGGCGTCGGGTGCGGGCCGGTCGTCCTCATAGGGGACGGGCTGGCCGCGGCGGCGCAGGGTGCGCCAGGTGCTCAGGTAGGTGTTGAGCATGGCTTTGCGGGTGTAGGCCAGGGCGGTGCCTTCGTCGGTGCGGATGCGCCGCCAGGCTTTGGCGACTTTGACGAGGGTGTCCTGCAGCAGGTCGGCGCCGCGGTCGGCGGAGCCGGCCAGTGCGTTGGCCTGCCGGCTCAAGGCCGGCAGGCTGGTTCGCACGAAGTCGTCGAAACTGTGATCCGGCACGGGCCGCACCTCCCACCCGCTACAGACGCTCGCGGGGTCAGGTCTGTTGCAGCCGGATTTCGTCGTGTGTCCATTGGCGACGAAGCCACCGGTCGTGGGTGGCGATGACGATGGCGCCGGGTGCGCTGCCCAGGGCGGTTTCGAGTTCGTCGGCCAGGGTCAGCGACAGGTGGTTGGTGGGTTCGTCGAGCAGGAGCAGGTGGGGCGGGTCGGCGATGAGCAGGGCGAGGGCGAGCCGGCGGCGTTGTCCGACGGACAGGGCGCCGATGGGCCGGTCGATGTCGCGTGGTGCGACCAGGCCGAGTTCGGCCAGCGGGACGCGGCGCCCGTCGCCGTAGAGCCGGCGGGGTGTGGCCTGGGGGTTGGGCCAGTAATCGTCCTGGGTGAGCAGGCCGACGCGCAGGCCTTTGCGGCGCATGACGGCGCCTTGGTGGGGGAGCCGGCCGGCGAGGGCGTGCAGGAGGGTGGATTTGCCGCTGCCGTTGGGGCCGGTGATGAGCAGGCGGGTGTCTGCGGCGATGTCGAGTTCGTCCATGGTGGACAGCCGGCCGGGCACGTGCACGCGCCGGGCCGAAAGCAGCAGCCCGTCGCCGGTGGCCGCGGTGATGGCGGGGGCGTGGAAGTGCAGGACGGCCGGTGGTTTGCGGATCTGGTCGCGTTGCAGGGTTTCCAGCCGCTGGGTGGCGTTGCGGACGCGGCTGGCGACGCTTGATTGGACGCGTTCGCCGTGGCCGTCGTAGGCCATCTTGTTGTTGTCGCGCATGGGGCGGCCGTGTGCGACGTGGCGGGCGGTGGTTTTGATGGCCAGTTTGAGCGCGGCGATCTCGTCCTGCTGGGCGGCGAAGGCCTGTTCCCAGCGGGCCCGTTCGGCGCGTTTGGCGGCCAGGTATTGAGTGTAGGCGCCGCCGTAGCGGGTGACACCCGCCCGTGCCGGGTCGATGTCGACGATGTCGGTGCAGACCTGGTCGAGGAAGACGCGGTCGTGGCTGGCGACCACGACGACGCCGGGCAGCGCCCGCAGCTGTGCTTCCACATAGGACAGTGCGGTGTCGTCGAGGTGGTTGGTGGGTTCGTCGAGCAGCAGCGCGGTGGGGCGGCGCACGAGCAGCGAGGCCAGGGCGACGCGGGAGCGCTGCCCGCCGGACAGTGTCGCCAGCCGACGGTCGCGGCCGATGTGCCCGATGCCCAGGCCGCGCATCGCCTCTTCGGCGCGGCGTGCGGCGTCCCAGGCGCCGACGTCTTCGGCGCGTTGCAGGGCTCTTCCAAATTCTTCGAGCTTTTCCTCGGTACCGGAAAAAGTCTCCAGGAATCGGATGAGCCGCAGGCTTTCGGCCAGGGCGTCGTCGATGACGTGGCCGACGGTCTGGTTGGGGGCGAACGGCAGTTCCTGGTGCAGCAGGCCGATGTCGGCGGGTGCGCTGATCTGCCCGGCGTCGGGGCTGTCGGCGCCGGCGAGCAGGCGCAGCAGGGTGGATTTGCCGGCGCCGTTCTCGCCGACCAGGCCGATGCGCCGGCCGGGGTGGGCGGTCAGGGTGACGCCGTCGAGGACCCGGCGTTCACCGAAGAACTTGACGACGTCGATGGCTTGGAGGGCTTGTGCGGGCATGAAAAAGACACCACTCTTCGCGGCTGGTTGCGGGCAGCTGGCGCGGGAACGTGGTGTCTGATCACATAGTGCGTCCAGCATAGCCGGGGCGGGCGCGCCCTCGTCAACCGGTTAACCGCCGGGTGTCATCATGGGCGCATGGTTTTCAAAAAGCTTCTGTCCAGCCTCGGTTTCGGCGGGGTCGACGTGGACACGGTCCTGTCCGCGCCGGTGGTCACGCCGGGGGGACCGCTGAGCGGGCAGGTTCATTTGCGGGCCAAGGGCGACGTGGAGATCACCTCGATTCAGCTGCTGCTGATCTGCAGTGACGGCCGGGGCGAGCTGGAGCTGGCCCGGTTCCCGGTGGCCGGTGTGCTGCGCCTGTCCGGCGGGTCGACGCAGGCGGTGCCGTTCACGGTGACCACACCGGCGGCGGCGCCGTTCAACCTGCTGTATGGGCAGCAGTTGCCCGGCTACACCATCGGGGTGCGCACAGAGATGGCGGTGTCGGGCGGGTCGGCCAAGACCGACTTCGATCCGGTGACCGTCGACGCGCCGCCGGTGGCCCGGCAGGTCGTCGACGCGCTGGGCACGATCGGCTGCCGGTTCGTGCGCAACGAGCTGCGCCACGGTTCGGTGGCCGGGCTGCCGGTGCCGGCCGCGCAGGCGGTCACGTTCTGGGCGCCGCTTCCGGCCGGGCAGCAGCCGGGCCCGCACGTGCCGCAGCTGACGTTCAACTTCGCCGCCGACGAGACGGGCACCACGGTGGTCGCCGAGCTGACCGACCGGCCCGGGCAGGGCGAGCATCACCGGGTCACCGCCGACGACGCGGCGCGCCTGTCCGCCGACGAGGAGGGCTGGGTGGTCGAGGTCGACGGCTGGGTGCGGCAGGTGCTCGAGCAGCTGTCCAAGCCGTCGCAGGCCCCGGCGGGCTCGTTCCTGCAGCCGACCATGGTGCCGCCGGCCGCGCCGCAGCACGGCCCGCAGCAGCCGTAC
>NZ_QJUG01000205.1 GCF_003426775.1 Allorhizocola rhizosphaerae
GCGGGCCCGGGGCGGGCGGGGCGTCCTCAGTGGACGGAGGTGGATCGTGTGCGGCCTGGTCAGGGCCGCGCCGCCTTCCCCGCGCGGCGCGGCCCTGAGGCTTGGGTGGCAGTGCGTCCCAGCCTCGGCCGGAGCGGGCCATGCCCTAACCCGCGATCAGAAGTCGACCGGGGGCAGGGCCGGGCCGCCAGCCTCGTCGGATGAGCTGGAGACGCCCACGCCGAGCTTTTCGAGGATCTTCTTCTCGATCTCCGCGGCCACGTCGGGGTTTTCGCGCAGGAACTCGCGCGCCTTCTCCTTGCCCTGGCCGAGCTGGTCGCCCTCGTAGGTGTACCACGCGCCGGCCTTGCGGATGATGCTCTGCTCCACGCCGACATCGATCAGCGAGCCCTCGCGCGAGATGCCCTTGCCATACATAATGTCGAACTCGGCCTGCTTGAACGGCGAGCTGACCTTGTTTTTCACCACCTTGACCCGCGTGCGGTTGCCGACGACCTCGGTGCCGTCCTTGAGGCTCTCGATGCGCCGCACGTCGAGGCGGACGGACGCGTAGAACTTGAGCGCCTTGCCACCGGTCGTGGTCTCGGGCGAGCCGAACATGACGCCGATCTTTTCGCGCAGCTGGTTGATGAAGATCGCGGTGGTGTTGGAGTTGTTGAGCGCGCCCGTAATCTTGCGCAGCGCCTGGCTCATGAGGCGCGCCTGCAGACCCACGTGGCTGTCGCCCATCTCGCCCTCGATCTCAGCCCGCGGCACGAGCGCCGCCACCGAGTCGATGACGATCAGGTCGAGCGCACCGGAGCGCACCAGCATGTCGGCGATCTCCAGCGCCTGCTCACCGGTGTCGGGCTGGGACACGAGCAGCGCGTCGGTGTCGACCCCGAGGTTTTTGGCGTATTCGGGGTCGAGCGCGTGCTCGGCGTCGATGATGGCGCAGATGCCGCCGGCCCGCTGGGCGCTGGCGATCGCGTGCAGGGCGAGCGAGGTCTTGCCGGAGGCCTCCGGACCGTAGATCTCCACGATCCGGCCCCGGGGCAGCCCGCCGACGCCGAGGGCGACGTCGAGCGCGATCGAGCCGGTGGGGATGACCTGCATCTGCATCACCGGCCGCTCGCCGAGACGCATCACCGAGCCCTTGCCAAACTGCTTGTCGATCTGGGCCAGGGCCAGGTCGAGCGCCTTGCTCTTATCGGGGTTTGTGGTTGCCATGCTCGTCGCCACCTCTTCGCGTGGTGTCTTTGCTGTGGGCCTCTTCGTCACAGGAGACACGTTAGAACCTGGGTCCGACAAAACTGGATTCCGCAGCGTCTGGGTCTGAAGAAACCTGGGCGAGCGTAACCGAACGTCTGTTCGAGACTCAAATCAACACGCCCATGTCTCATGGCCGCAAGCGTCTCGCCTCGGCCCCCCGCCCGCCGCGGCTAGCTGCCAGGCCGTGTGTGCAGACTCACCTGAGCCGCGCGGGGATCCGATCCGGATACTGTGCGCACACGGCTCGCCACACAGCCTGCACATCGGCGCCCTCGGCCAGCGCCGCGACGATGGTGCGCCCGCCCAGCTGGGACAGGATCTGGTCGGAGGCGACGCTGCGGGCATAGGCGGACCCGAAGACCTCGCTCATCCGCTCCCAAAAGTCTGTCTGACGCACGCGGCAAGTCTAGGCCGTACGGGGTACCGGACGAAGGGCAAGGGCGAGGAGAGGGAGGGTGGCCATCGCGGCCAGAAGATTGAGCACCGGGTACCCGGAAAGGGCCACCACCAGCCCGGAGACGAGCCCAGCGGCCGCACCCGTCAACCCGGTCGACATGTCGGAGAGCCCCTGCGCCCGCGCCTTGACGTGCGCCGGCACCGACTCGGTCACCAGCGTGGATCCGGCCACCATGGTGCACGACCACCCGAGCCCCAACAGGATGAGCGCGATCGTCAGCTGTACCGTCCCGTGCCCAGCCGTGCCCGCGATCGCACACGCGCCGACCAGCAGCCCCACGCCGCCCAAAACCACCGCGCGCCGCCCGAGCCGGTCGGTGAGCCAGCCGATGACCGGCGAAAGCCCGTACATCCCGGCGATGTGCGCGCTGATCACAAACCCGACGATGCGCAGCGTGTCGGCATCGGAGTGGGTCTGTCCGATGTGCAGCGGGGTCATCGCCATCACCGCGACCATGACCAGGTGCCCGACCGATGTGGCGGCGATGCCGAGCCGCGCGCCCGGCGAGGCCAGGATCGCGCGCCACGCGTCCTTCAACCTGGGCCCCTCGGCCGGCGGCGGCGGCAGCACGTCGGCTTCACCGAAGGCCACGCCAACCGGGCGTGCGGCCAGCAACAGCGGATCCGGCCGGAGCAGCAGGAACACGAGCACCGCACCGATCAGAAACGACAGCGCCGCGAACGCGAACGGCGCGCCGAGCGTGGGCACGCCGGGAAGGATGGACCCCAGCGGGCCGGTCAGGTTGGGCCCGATCACCGCGCCGATCGTCGTCGCCCACACGACCATCGATAGCTGCCTGCCACGCCGTTCGGGCAACGCCAGGTCGACGGCCGCGTAGCGCGCCTGCAGTTTGCCCGTGTTTCCCGCCCCGAACACGAAAAACCCGGCGAACAGTAGGGGAGCCGAGTCGAGGATGGCCGACGCGAGCACCGCCAGCCCGCCGAGCGCGCCGACGAGGTAGCACAGCACCAGACCCGGCCTGCGCCCGAACCGTTGCATCACGGCCGATGCCGGGAGAGCCATCAATGCCCCGCCCACCACGGCGCCGCTTTGCGCCACGCCTGACAGCTCCGTGCCCGCCATTTCCTTGGTCAGAAGCGCCCCAACCGAGATGCCCATCGCCACCCCGAGCCCGGTGATGATCTCGACGAACATGAGCAGCCGGACGGTCCGGGTCTGCACCCGCGCGATCTCATGCGCGTTAATAAATGCTGGTTGAGGGGTCACGTTTTATGAAGGTACAGGTGACGGACGCGCGGCACTCGATCCAAAAGCCGAGCCAACCGCCGGGCCTGCAGAAACATTTGATCAATGCGACCTTCGTCACCATCAACATGGGTGAGTGTCTGCATGCCAAGGTACATGGCGACCGCCCCACGGGCCGCCGTGGAGATCGACACCAGCGAGGCGAAGGGGCGCCCGCGCAGCAGATCGGCGATGACCTGCGCGGCCAGCGCCTCCCAGTCCCGGGTGATCAGCGCGAGCCGTTCGGCCAGGCGCGATCCCGGCCGGCAGCCGGCGGCCAGCTCCTGCACGGCGGCGATGTGGCCCGAGTCGCGATCCTCCCGATACAGCTCGCGCAGGCCCTCGACCACGTCGACCGCGCGTTCACGTCCAATCAGGACCTCCCGGTAGCGCTCGACGCGCCGGGCGCTCGCGTAGGAGACGGTCTCCACCAGCAGATCGTCGAGGTCACGGAAGTGGTAGTAGATCACGCCCGCCGCGAATCCACCTTCGGCGGCGATCGCGCGTGCGGTCGTCCCCCGGTACCCCCTATTGGAAAGGGTTTTGAGGGTGGTTTTTAAGATCTTTTCCTGCATACGGTACCTGTAACGCAGCGCGCCGATGGGATGAGCCAGCTTTGCATGCCATCGTTACATATAAAAGTATGCCTGGATAGATGGCCGGGCGGGCCTTCTCGTGCCCGCCCGGCCATCCTTGCCCCACCCCTAGCCCAATGTGACGGTGTCGCCGGAGACAGTGACGGCGACGGTGGGCAAGGCCTGCTTGGCGGGGCCCGCGGCAACGCTTCCGTCGGCGAGCTTGAACGCACTGCCGTGGCACGGACACACGATGTTGCCGTCCTCGACACCCGTGACCAGACAGCCCTGATGCGTGCACACCGCCGAAAACGCTTTGATGACACCGGCCGCGGGTTGCGTGACGACGACCTTCCGATCGGGGAAGACCCTGCCACCGCCGACCGGGATGTCCGTCAGCCTGGCGAGAGCCGGGCCACCGCCACCAGGCTCTCCGGGTGGGGAAGCGGGGGCCTGCGCCGCCTCACCGTAGGTCTGGCAGCCGCTGGCAAGCATTGCGGCACAACCACCGGCGAGCACCAAACGTCGAGATGTCATTGTGCGATCCCCCTAGAACCGGATGCCGAAGGTGGTGAAGTACCAGAACGATGACGTGAGCCAGAGCGCGATGAGCCCGGTGAACGCCAGCCCGCCGAGCACGGGCAGGACCCATCCGGCGAGCCCCTTCTTGGGCAGCGCGAGCATCTTGACGGTGAACACGCCGAAGAAGAAGCAGCCCAGGAGCGAGTGCACCACCGTGCGCAGGTTGTAGGTCGCAAATCCGAGCGCGTAGAGACAATGCACCGCGACAGGCACGGCGAGCAGGAACGCGATCCGGCCCGACCACCGGTGCAGCCAGGCGGTCCAGCTCGGTGCGCCGGGCCCGAACAGCCCGTACATGGACGAGGCCGAAATCAGCTGCACGATGGCGAACAACGCCGACAGGGTGGCGAGCCACACCTTGACGGTCTGCGGCCCGGAGAACCCCGCCAGGTTGACGGCGACACCCGTGGGCGTGTGCAGGTTGCCATACACCCCAAGGGTGACGGCCACCAGCGAGCCGATCACGAACGGAACGAACAGCAGGCGTGCGGTCATCGCATGTCCCTCGGGTCGAGCGGAGTGGCGGTCGACGTGTCCAGCCGTGGCGCGGGTTGGGCATTCGAGCACAACCCGACCTGGCGCCCGTCCGGCAGCACGATCCATCCACAAACGACTGTCGCGCTGCTGACCTCCTGTGCCGCGCGATAGAGACCGCCCGGTGGCTGGGCCACAGGCGCGGTGAAAGTCCACTTGCGACCCCCGGCGGTGATCTGCCCCGTGGCTTTGCCGCCGCCGAAGGTACCCTCCAAAGTGGCATTTTTGCCTGAAAGAACCAGTTTGCCGTCCGATGCCGTGCCCTGGAGCCAGGCCTCGATCTTCTGGCCGTCGCACAGATAGGCGACCGCGACGCCGTCCTTGACGGAGATGGCGATCGTCGCCGCGCCACCGTCGACCTCGCCCGCCCAGACCGCGTTGACCTTCTGGACGGAAGGGGTCACCGATGGGGATGGGGCCGGGGTCTTGATGGCGGCGATGGGTGAGGGTGGTGGGGTGGTCGCGATCGAGCTCATCACCAACAGCACACCGGCCACGGCGAGCCCGGCCAGCAGCGTGATGACAGGGGTCCGACTCATGGCGTCCATGAAACGTCTGATCCCTTACGGAGTCTGCGTAGAAATCCACACAGCCGCGTAGGGTGTGCCCGTGCCACGTGTCGTGATCTGGACCCTCCATCTGGCCCTGCCCTTGGCGGGGCTGTGGCTCCTGCTCGCCAAGCCCGCCACGGACGTGCGCTGGCACGACGCGGTGAGCCACTTCTGGCTGGTGCTCGTGGTCGCCGTCGTCAACGTCATCGTCGGCATCCGCATGAACGTGGCCGCCAAGCGGCGCGACGATGCGCGCCTTTTCCTTGTCTCCCTTGCGTTCCTGGCCAGCTCCGGCTTCTTCGCGCTGCATGCGCTGGCTACACCGGGTGTGCTGCTGCACCACGCCAACGTGGGGTTTGACCTAGCCCAGCCGGTCGGGCTCGTGATCGCCGCCGGCTTCGCGGTCGCGTCGTCGGTCGAGTGGAAGCGCCGGCTGCCCATCACCGCGCTGCAGGTCGTGCTCGGCGCGCTGATCGTGGCCTGGGGCGCGGTGTCACTGCTCGACCTGCCGCCGCTGAACGCGCCGCCCGGCCCGCGCGAGGTGAGCCCGCCCGTCGCGGCGGTGACCATCGCGCTGTATCTCTACGCCGCCGTGCGCTACTACCTGCTGCACCGGCGCCGTCCCTCCGTCATGCTGATCAGCGTCATCACCGCGTTCGTGTTGCTTGCCGAGGCCATGTTCACGGTCACGGTCGCGCACAAGTGGCAACTGTCTTGGTGGGAGTGGCATCTGCTGCTCGCGTTGGCCTTCGGTTTCGTTGCCTACAGCGCGTATGTGCAGTATTCCGAGCGCGGTGCGGGCCTGTTCGACGCCATCACGCTCAACCAGACCGCCCGCGAGATCCGCGCCGAATACGGTGCCGCGCTTGACGAACTGGTCACCGCGCTGGAAGACGGCAACCGCAGCGCGGCCGCCAAGGTCGGTGCGCGCTTCGGGATGTCCGAGGGCCAGGTGGCCGTGCTCGACCGGGCCGCCTACTCGCTGTCGGCCGAGCGTGAGGTGAGCCGCAAGCTGGACATGCTGTTCCGGCACTACCTGTCCCCCGATGTCGCGGCCGCGCTCATCGCCGATCCCGAGCAGGCGGCGCTGGGCGGCCAGGTGGTCGAGGTGACCGCGCTGTTCGCCGATCTGCGCGGCTTCACCACGTTTTCGGAGGCGGTGTCGCCGGGCGACATCGTGGTCATGCTCAACCGGTACCACGGTGCGGCCGTTCCGTGCATTTTGGACAATGGGGGTACCATCGTGCAGTTCGTGGGCGACGCGCTCCTCGCGCTGTTCAACGCTCCGGCGCGGCAGACCGATCACGCGGCGCGCGCGGTCCGCGCGGCCCTGGAGATGCAGCGCGCGGTCGAGTCGATCGCGGCGGAAAACCCGGCCTGGCCCCGCTTCCGGGTGGGCGCCAACACCGGCCCCGCTCTGGTCGGCAACATCGGCAGCGAGCAGCTGCGCGGGTTCAACGCGATGGGCGATGCCGTCAACGTGGCCGCCCGGCTGCAGACGCTCGCCTCGCCGGGCGAGGTCATCATCGGCGAGCAGACGATGCTCGCGGCGGGGGTGCGGGCGGCGATCCCGTTGGGCGACCTGCAAGTCAAAGGACGGGTGCAGCCGGTGCGGGCCTATCGAGTGGTCGTGCCGTGACCGAGCGCTCGCGCGAGGTCTCCGCTTGGATCATGGCGGCGCCTCCGAGCGCCAGCGAGGAGGCGACGACATGACCGCCGAATTCTGGGGCATGCTCACCCAGCCGGAGCGCGACGACTTCGTGCGCACCGCCACCGCACGCCGGTGGAAGCGGGGCGATGTGCTGTTCCGCGAGGGCGACGAGTCCGACTGGGTGATCGTGATCCAAAGTGGACGGATCAAGGCGTCCTGCCACACGGCGAACGGGTCCGAGATCGTGCTCGCCGTGCGCGGGCCCGGTTCGCTGCTGGGCGAGCTTTCCGCGGTCGACCACGAGCCGCGGTCGGCCACGCTGCAGGCGCTCGACCCGGTCACGGCGCTCGTGATGCGCCTGTCCGACTGGGAGGCCTTCCTGCTGGCGCATGGACGGGTCACGTACCAGCTGATGCGCCTTCTGGCGCAACGACTCCGGGACGCGGACCGCAAACGCATCGAGTTCGGCGCGCAGGACAGCACGGGCCGGGTCGCGGCCCGCCTGGTCGAGCTCGCCGAGCGGTTCGGCGTCCCGGCCGACGACGGTCGCGGCGTGCGCATCGCGCTGGCGCTGTCGCAGGACGAGCTCGCGGGCTGGGTCGGCGCCTCGCGCGAGGCGGTCAGCAAGGCGCTGGGCGCGCTGCGTACGGCCGGGTGGATCCGCACCAGCCGGCTTTCCGTTGTGGTGCTTGACCTCCCGGCCCTACGCAAGCGCGCAGGCTAACCGGTTTAGCGCGGTTTGGCGTTGCGTAGGCGGATCCCGGAGAACTCGACCGTGCTCGCTATGACCTGATCCCACCATGGCCACAGGTTGCTGACGAGCCGGGTCTGGATGCCGGCCGACTCGTGCAGCGCGAGCAGGTCGCCGACCGGGGTTGGTGGGCCGAGTGGCTCGACGGTCTCGGTGGCCACCATGCAGTGCGTGCCGTCGGGGTGGTAGCGGAACGGCGCGGCCGCGAGCCGGTATGCATACAGCTTCACCGACTGGATCGCCGGCAGCCAGCCATATTCGATGCTGTGCACGCGGTCGACGCTCGGGCCCAGGATGCGGTCGGCGTCGTCGGGCGTCGTGTGCGGGCCGCGCCACGCCATGGCGCGCGGGCACTGTCGCGGGAACCAATAGTCGGGGCAACGCGGATGGTCCACCGCCCAGACGAACTCGCCGATCGGGGCGAAGCGGGTGATCGTCGGATCTTCGGAGAAATGCAGGACCTCACCGGGAGAAGGACGCATCCTACCTGCTTACCATGGTGCGCAAGCGATTTTGGCACGCCGCGGCGACGGCGTCGGCCAGCGCATCCACTTCGGACGGTTGGAGGTCGGCGGTGGTGATGCGGATGGCGGGCGGGCTCGCGATGCGGAAGATGTGGCCGGGCGCGACCGCGTAGCCCTGGTCGCGCAGTGCGGTCACGGTCGCGGTCTCGTCGGGCACGGGCACCCACACGTTGATGCCGGTCTTGCCGTGCGCGTCGACCCCGCGCTCCCGCAGGGCCGCGATCAGTGCCTGGCGGCGGGTGTCGTAGGCGCGCCGCGCCGGTACCACATCGAAATTTTCCCAAAGATCTAAAAGCGCGCGCTGCAGGAGTGTGGAGACCCAGCCGGAGGTCAGCCGCATCCGGCCCTCCACTCGCGACACCGTCTCCTGATCGCCCGCCAGGACCGCGCATCGCAGGTCGGGGCCGTAGGGCTTGGACGCGCTGCGCACGAATGCCCAATGTGGAGTGTCGCCGACGATCGGATGCCACGGCACCCCGGCCAGCTCGGCGGCATGATCATCCTCAATCACGAGGACGTCTTTCAGTATCGTGCGCAACGCGGCGGCCCGCGCGACCGAAACCGCCGCACCGGTCGGGTTTTGCGCGCGGGCCGTCACGATCACCGCCCGGATCCCCTGCGCCAGCGCGGATTTGACTCCCTCGACGGCCGGGCCCTCGTCGTCGACCGGCATCGGCACGACGGAAAGGCCTTGCGCGGCAAGCAGATCCATGCACACCGACCAGCCCGGATCCTCGACCCCGACCTTGTCACCGGGGCGCAGGTGCGCCATGAGCACCCTGTCCAGACCGTCAAGAGCACCATTGACGATGGTGTATCCAGTCTCGTCCGGCAGGGCACGCAGCCTCCGCTTGGCCGCGGCGATGAGCTCGGGCTGCGGGCCACCGTCGGCGTAGCGCACCTTGCTCACCTCGGGCAGCAGCGACGCGTCGGGCTGCCCGGTGGCCAGGTCGCGCAGGCCGGGGCGGATCGGGGTGCCGCGAGCCATCCGCGTCGTCTGGGCGATGGGTGGCCGCTCGCGCACGCGGGTGCCATTGCGCCCGCTGGTCACGACGATGCCGCGCCGCTTCAGCTCCGCGTAGGCGGCCGAGACCGTGGCGGGGCTCTTGTCCAACTGTTCGGCGAGCGCACGGACGGGCGGCAGTGCGGACCCGGGTATGAGCACGCCCTCACGCACGCCGGCCTCGATGCTCGCGGCAATGGCCGTTGCCGACTCTCCGGTAATCCGATATTGTGCTACCACAGTTAGGGGATTGTACTAGAACAAAGGCGGGTTGGCAATGACCACGTTTGAGCGGACTTCGCGCACCGTTTCACTGCGTGAGCGAGACCGGATGTCGTACGACCGCGCCGAGGCGCACTCGATCCTTGACGAGGCATGGCATTGCACGCTCGCCTTTGTTGTCGACGGGGGACCACGCGCACTGCCGACATTGCACGTGCGCGTGGGCGACACGCTCTATGTGCACGGCTCGACCGGCTCGCGGCCCTACCTTGCCGCGCGCCAGTCGGGCCTGCCGGTGTGCGTGTCGGTCACCCTGCTCGACGGGCTGGTGCTGGCGCGGTCGCAGTTCCACCACAGCGCCAACTACAGATCCGTTGTGGCGCATGGGATTGCGACCCTGGTGACGGACGACGAGGCCAAGACGGCCGTGCTCGCGGCGCTGGTCGACAAGATCGGCGCGGGCCGCTCGGCCGAGACCCGCCCGCCTTCCTTGAAGGAGCTTGCGCAGACGTCGATTCTGGCGCTCCCGCTGACCGAGGTGTCGGTGCGCTCCCGCACCGGCGGTGTCAACGATGACGCCGACGACCTGGACTTGCCGTATTGGGCGGGCGTGGTGCCGCTGCGGACCGTCCAGGGGTCGCCGACGCCGGACCGAGGCGTGATCCTCCCCACGCCTGATTACCTTTTATCCGGTACCGGATAAGGATGGTCACCATGTTCGGTGTCACCGATATCTGGACCTACGTGCTCGGCACGATCGCGATCATCCTGCTGCCCGGGCCCAACTCACTTTACGTGCTCGCCACGGCGGCCAAGCGCGGGGTGCGCACGGGTTATCAGGCCGCGTTCGGCGTGTTCCTCGGTGATGCCGTGCTCATGTTCGCCGCGGCCGCCGGGGTCGCCTCGCTGCTGCGGGCCTATCCGCCCGTGTTCTTTGTGCTCAAGTGGGCGGGCGCGGGTTATCTGGCATACCTCGGGATCCGGATGATTTTCGCGCGCACGAAGAAGGACGGGACAGCGGCTCCGGCGGTCCTGGAGGGCGGCAACCCGTTCAAGCGGGCGCTCACCATCTCTTTGATGAACCCTAAGGCCATCCTGTTCTTCATCTCGTTTTTCATCCAGTTCGTCGACCCGGCCTATGCCTACCCGGCGCTGTCGTTCCTGGTGCTCGGGGTCATCCTGACCATTTGCAGCGCGCTGTATCTGACGGCGCTCATCTTCGGCGGCAACTACCTGGCGGCCGCGTTCCGGCGGCGGCGCGTGCTCGCCCGGATCGGCACGACGGCCGTGGGCGCCTTGTTCATCGGCTTTGGCGCACGACTGGCGCTCTCCTGACAGAGAGCGCCAGCTTCCCGGGAGGCAACGAGAGCGCGGGCTCCGGGATCGAAAGGTCGTGCAGCCGGCCGCGTCGCTTTAGAGAGCGCCGGCTCCCGGACCAGAAGGTAGAGGCAGCCGACCGCCTCGCTTAAGACAGCGCCGGCTCCGGGACCAGAAGGTCGAGGCAGCCAGCCGCGTCGCTCAAGACAGCGCCGGCTCCGGGACCAGAAGGTCGAGGCAGCCAGCCGCGTCGCTCAAGACAGCGCCGGCTCCGGGATCAGGAGGTCGTGGCGGCCCAGGTCACGGAAGATGTCGTTGACCACCCACAGGCCTAGGTGCACCGGGCGCACCACGAAGTAGTGCACTGCCGCTCGCACACGGGCGCGGTCGACTGCGCTCGAACGGACGGTGTCAGTGATCAACTGACGCAGATGGGCGGCGATGCGCTCGGCGAGGGCCAGCTCATTCACCTCGTCGCGGGCCGCCAGCCGCGCGAGATGGCCATCGAGCTGACGGAGCAAAACATCCGATTCATGCCTGAGACCACGTCGTCCGTTCATGTAGTCCGACCTCCCGCACGGTGAGGGTTGTGTTACGAACCGTGACCAGAACCCTACGCGAATCGCCCAGGACTGGGCAAGTTACTCTCCGTGAATTTTGGCTGATCACATCCTGGCTCGGGAGCCTTGGACCCCGCTCCGCGTGAGCTGCGATCTTGCTGAGCGTTTTGTCAGACCCATGGGGCACGATTGTTTCGTGCTTGAGGGATTTGGCGCGGCGACGCGGGCGTGGTTTGAGGCGGTGTTCGCCGCGCCCACGGCCGCACAGGCGGGCGCGTGGCAGGCGATCAGCGCCGGGCATCACGCGCTGGTGGTGGCGCCGACCGGGTCCGGCAAGACCCTGGCGGCGTTCCTGTGGGCGCTCGACCGGCTCTTTGTTGAAGGGGCCGGCCGCGGCTGCCGGGTGCTCTACGTGAGCCCGCTCAAGGCGCTGGCGGTCGACGTGGAGCGCAACCTGCGGGCCCCGCTGACCGGCATCAGACACGCTGCCGGGCGGCTCGGCCTGGCCGTGCCCGACATCACGGTCGGCATGCGCACCGGCGACACGCCCGCCGACGAGCGGCGCAGGTTCGTCAAGCGCCCGCCCGACATCCTGATCACCACGCCCGAGTCGCTGTTCCTGCTGCTGACCTCGCAGGCGCGGGAGTCGTTGCGCGACATCGAGACCGTCATCGTCGACGAGGTGCACGCCGTCGCAGGCACCAAGCGTGGCGCTCATCTCGCGCTTTCGCTGGAGCGGCTCGATGCCCTGCTCCCCAAGCCGGCTCAGCGCATCGGGCTCTCGGCGACGGTCGAGCCGGTCGAGATGACCGCGCGGTTCCTGGGCGGCATGGCCCCGGTCCAGGTGGTGCAGCCAAAGTCGGCCAAGACCATCGAAGTGGCCGTTGAGGTGCCGGTTGAGGATATGACGGCCCTCGATGAGGGGCATGCCGACGACGAGGGACCACGGCGGGCGTCGATCTGGCCGGCGGTCGAGGAGCGCATCTTCGACCTCATCCAGAAGCACCGCTCCACCATCGTCTTCGCCAATTCGCGGCGCGGCGCCGAGCGGCTGTGCGCCCGGCTCAACGAGCTTCACGTGGAGCGGCTGCCCCAGCTGACCCACCCGCCCGCGCACATCATGGCGCAGTCCGGTGCGGGTTATGGCGCGCCCGGCGTCATCGCGCGGGCGCATCACGGCTCGGTGTCCAAAGAGGAGCGCAAGCAGATCGAGGAGGAGCTCAAGTCCGGGCGGCTGCCGGCGGTCGTGGCGACGTCCAGTTTGGAGCTCGGCATCGACATGGGCGCGGTCGATCTGGTGGTCCAGGTGGGCGCACCCCCGACGGTCGCGGCCGGGCTGCAGCGCATCGGCCGGGCCGGTCACCAGGTCGGCGCGGTCTCGCGCGGGGTCGTGTTCCCGGTGCATCGCGGCGATTTGCTGGCGTGCGCGGTCGTCGCGCTGCGCATGATGGGCGGCAGGCTGGAGCCGATCGACTACCCGCACAGCCCGCTCGACGTCCTCGCGCAGCAACTGATCGCGATGACCGCGATGGACGAGTGGGCGGTCGCCGACGCGGCCGCGCTGGTGCGCAAGGCGGCCCCGTTCGCCGAGCTGCCCAACTCCGCGCTGCACGCGGTGCTCGACATGCTCGCCGGGCGTTATCCCTCAACGGCTTTCGCGGAGCTTCGGCCCCGCATCGTGTGGGATCGCGCGGCGGATGTGATCACCGGGCGACCGGGCAACCAGCGGCTGGCCGTGACGTCGGGTGGCACGATTCCGGATCGCGGGCTGTTCGGCGTGTTCCTCGCGGGCAGCGCCAAGCCCAGCCGGGTGGGCGAGCTCGACGAGGAGATGGTTTACGAGTCGCGCGTGGGCGACGTGTTCGCGCTCGGCACGAGCTCCTGGCGGATCGAAGACATTACGCCCGACCGGGTGCTGGTCTCCCCCGCGCCGGGCCAGGCGGCGCGCCTGCCGTTCTGGAAGGGCGACACCGTGGGGCGGCCGGTGGAGCTGGGCCGCGCGCTGGGCGCCTATCTCCGCAAGCCATCCGATTTGGACACTCTAGACCCCAGCGCACAGGCCAATTTGCGGGCCTATCTTGAGGAGCAGCGGGCCGCGACCAAGCACCTGCCCGACGATCGCACCATCCTGGTCGAGCGGTTTCGTGACGAGCTTGGCGACTGGCGCATCGTCGTGCACTGCGTGCTCGGCGCGACGGTCAACGCGCCGTGGGCGCTGGCGATCGGGCAGCGGCTGCGCGAGCGGTTCGGCGTCGACGCCCAGGTGCACGCGGCCGACGACGGCATCGTGGTGCGCCTGCCCGAGACCGCGGCCGAGCCACCCGAGGCCGAGACGTTCGTGTTCGAGGCCGACGAGGTCGAGGCCATCGTGGCCGAGTCGGTCGGCGGGTCGGCGATGTTCGCGGCCCGGTTCCGCGAGTGCGCGGCGCGCTCGCTCCTGCTGCCCAAGCGCGACCCGGGCAAACGCCAGCCGCTGTGGCAGCAGCGGCAGCGGGCGGCGCAACTGCTTGACGTGGCACGGGATTTCCCCGAGTTCCCGGTGACGCTGGAGGCCGCGCGGGAGTGCCTGCGCGACGTGTTCGACCTGCCGTCGCTGGCCGGGCTGATGCGCGAGATCGCGAGCCGGCGGGTGCGCATCGTCGACGTGACCACCCCGCAGCCGTCGCCGTTTGCCCGCTCTCTGCTGTTCGGCTATGTGGGCGCCTTCTTATATGGGGAAGACGCCCCGCTGGCCGAGCGGCGCGCCGCGGCGCTGGCGCTGGATCCGACCCTGCTCGGCGAGCTGCTGGGCCGGGTGGAGCTGCGCGAGTTGCTCGACCCCGCAGTGGTTTCGGCAACGTCGGCCCGGCTGCGCTGGGCCGATCGGCGAGTGCGCGACGCGGAAGACACGGTCGAGTTGCTGCGCCAGCTCGGAGATCTGTCCGAGGTGGAGCTGAGCGGGCTGGGTGTGCAGCCCGAGTGGCTTGCCGATCTGGCGCGGGCCATGCGCGTGTTGCCGATTCGAGTGGCGGGCGAGGCGCGCTACATCGTGGCCGACGACGCCGGGCGCTATCGCGACGCGCTGGGAGTGGCGCTGCCGCCCGGGTTGCCGGCCGCGTTCGCGGAGCCCACGGCGGATCCCCTGCTGGATTTGATCTGGCGATATTCGCGGACGCACGGGCCGTTCCGGGCCGAAGACTGCGCGGCCCGGTTCGGGTTGGGCGTGGCCATCGTCGATCACACTTTGCGGCGGTTGGCCGCGAGCGGGCGCGTGGTGTCGGGCGAGTTCACCGCCGCGTCCGACGGCGGGCACGTCGAGTGGTGCGACGCAGAGGTGCTGCGGCTGCTGCGGCGGCGCAGCCTGGCCGCGCTGCGCAAGGAGATCGAGCCGGTGCCGGCGGCGACGCTGGGCCGGTTCCTGCCGGTGTGGCAACACATCGGGCGCTCGCAGGGCATCGACGGCGTGGCCGCGGCGATCGAGCAGCTGCAAGGGGTTCCGGTGCCCGCTTCGGCGCTGGAGCGGCTCGTGCTTCCGGCCCGGGTCAAGGACTATTCACCATCCTATTTGGACGAGCTGTGCTCGACCGGCGAGGTGGTCTGGTGCGGCGCGGGTTCCATCCCGGGCGGCGATGGCTGGGTGAGCCTGGCCTTCGCCGACAGCGCCGAGCTGTTGCTGCCCCCGCCGACCGACTTCACACCCGGCGTGCTGCACGAGGCGATCCTGAGCGCGCTCAGCGAAAGCGCCATGTTCTTCCGGCCGATGTCCGATCGGATCGGGGCGGTCGATGACGTCGAGCTCGTCACCGCGCTGTGGGATCTGGTGTGGGCGGGGCTCGTGGGCAACGACACACTCGCGCCGGTGCGGGCGCTGCTCGCGGGCGGCACGGGCGCGCACAGGGCACGACCCGCACCGGTGCGCACACGGATGGGCCGTCCCGGGCGGCCC
>NZ_QJUG01000206.1 GCF_003426775.1 Allorhizocola rhizosphaerae
CGCGGGGATGGTCCAATTCCTGATCCGCCACAGAGGCCAGAGAAGCCATGTTCCCCGCGCACGCGGGGATGGTCCCTACCCGTGGCTCAAGTCCAACGAGTGGTATCCATGTTCCCCGCGCACGCGGGGATGGTCCCCGGGCGAGAACCTTGCCCTCCCACGGGCGGCATATGTTCCCCGCGCACGAGGGGATGGTCCCACGCTCGTCGACCGCACACGAGGGCTGTCATAATGTTCCCCGCGCACGCGGGGATGGTCCGACCAAGACCGAGGCCCTGGAGCTGGAGCTGGCATGTTCCCCGCGCACGCGGGGATGGTCCCCGTTGTGCTGATTGGGAGCCTGTGATGACCGCATGTTCCCCGCGCACGCGGGGATGGTCCCCGGCCCGCCGACAAGCAGCAGATCTCGGTCTATGTTCCCCGCGCACGCGGGGATGGTCCGCGGGTAGCCTCACAATGGTTTCACGACGTCTTATGTTCCCCGCGCACGCGGGGATGGTCCGTCGATCACTTCCATGGCCTTGTCGACCGTGGCATGTTCCCCGCGCACGCGGGGATGGTCCCGATCGGCGTCATGCTCTGCTTCATCGGCGCAAATGTTCCCCGCGCACGCGGGGATGGTCCGTCAGCCGCCCCCTCGACCTTCAACGCCACTGTATGTTCCCCGCGCACGCGGGGATGGTCTCCTCCAATGTGGACGCGGTGACGGCCGTGGTAGATGTTCCCCGCGCACGCGGGGATGGTCCTCCCCAGGTGCCGTGCAGCTCGCCGTATGCCCAATGTTCCCCGCGCACGCGGGGGTGGTCCCGCCTGCAACACCTTGTCTTCGCTGTCACGCTGATGTTCCCCGCGCACGCGGGGATGGTCCGAATTTGCCGCTCCGCCAGGTGTACGCGCAACAATGTTCCCCGCGCACGCAGGGATGGTCCGCTTGTCGGTCTGCCGCGCCAGCCGGAGGACAAATGTTCCCCGCGCACGCGGGGATGGTCCGGCAGAGCCGCTCGACCAGTTCGTCGAGCAGTGGCGTGAGCCCGCCCGGCCCGAGGAAGTGACGAGCCCGGCGGGCGCCAGCGGGGCAAAGCCGGCCAGCGTGCCGTCGCCCAGCTGACCCGGGTCGAGCGCGACGTCGGCTGTGTCCAAGTTGGAAACGGTGAACGAACTGCCAAACGGCTCGGTCGGAGCTCGGGGGTTGCCTGGTCCGTACTCCGAGGCGCCACGGATCATGCGGTCGAAGTGCCGAGTTTCGGGCTATTCCTTGGACGCCATATTTTTCGGGAGTTGGCCCGACGGGTCCTATGCGACGGCTGGAAGTTGTGTCTGGCGTGCCCCAATTTTCGCCGTAGTGCTCCGGGAAGCCGACAATCTCGACATGACCTCTCGATATCGGATTTATGAGTGTGGTGGCGGTCTATCAGCCTGGGTCGCGGACCGGACAGCTTCCTTTGTGGACGCCGTTGTTGAGAGGAGGCGATTGTTGGCATGTGTGTTCAGGCTCGTCGCGGTGGGGCGAGGCTGAGCAGGCCGCAGCCGTACGCCTTGCCGCGGCCGATTCCAGTACACACGGCGTCGGTGAACGTGGGGGCGTCGGTGACGATGAGGTGTCCTTCGAACCGTACGGGCTCGATGGTGATGGGTCCGCGGTCCTCGGCTCGCTTCTGGCTTTTGAGGGGCAGGCACGGTGACGGGGCGGCATCGGGTCGGCCGCTGGAGGCGGTGGGGATGACGAACCCGTGGTGCTCGCCTTTGCGGATCAGCCATTCGAGCTGTTCTTGTGGGTCGCGGCGGGCGACTTTGATCTGGTGTGCCCGTTTGCGAGGTTCCGCGGTGGGCTGGCCGGTCGGGCGGAGGATGTCACGGACTGGATTGGCGACGAGTCGGAAGGCGAATCGGCGTCCGGGTGCGATCGCGTCGAGGACCGGTTGCAGGCTGCGGACCTGCGCTGGTTCGAGAAGGTAGTCTGCTGGTAGCTGGCTCCAGTCTGGCTTGCCGAGGCTTTGAACGTATTGGACGAAGCCGCGGTGCATGGTGTCGAGGCGCCAGAGGATGGCCTGCGACTGGCGGGCGGGGGTGTCGTTGGGTAGACCGCGGTAGCCGGACATCACCGTCCGGTGCATTTGTCGGATGTCGGCGTGGTCGCGCCGGAATTCCCGCGAGTAGACGTTGATCAGCAGCTTGCTCAAGTACACGGGATCTCCTCGGCTGTCCGGATCAGACTGTCGGTGAGAGGTACGTGGCCGGTCCGTACGGTCCGGGTGGCGAACCGGCGATCGGCCTGGCTGAACGAGATGGGCATGTCAGGTCGGATCTCGGCCGCCGGGTCGGTGGGGTGGCAGTCGACTACCGTACGCAGCGGGTCGCGCGTGTCTTCTGGCAGCCTGAGCTGGACGGCGAGTAGCTCGGCTCGATCTTCCAGCCAGGGGTGTTCGGCCAGCACGGATTGCAGCGGTCGGTCTGACAGTCCGAGACCGCTGCGAGGTTCGCCGGGTTGCCCTGCGCCGACGAGTGCTCGGGCTGGTACGAAGGCGCGCCGGCCGAGGAACAGCGGCCATGCTGGCTTGCGCAATCCTTCGTTTATCCGGCTGAGCAGGACCTTGTCTTCGCTTTCGAGGACGATGAGAAAGAGGGCGTCGGCAAGGTAGTAGCGGTGGCTGACAGCGGTGCGGTGGCCACCGCCGGTGGTGGTGGGCACGTCTTGCACGGTGTGGTAGTCGCGTTCGAGGATGCCTTCGCGGTCCACACGTATGCCCATTCGTAGCCCAGCCAGCTGGGCGATCCCGGTCGTATCGTGGCGTTCGACGCCGATCGCGGCGCCGAGGAGCCCGACGACGCCGGACTTGCTGGGTTCGCGGCCGGTGTCGCGGATGTTGCCACGCGAGTGTAGGCCCCAGGACTGCATTGGGGCGTCGAGGCAGAACGCGAGCGTGTGTAGCGGCGTCGTCATGCTTTTGTCGCGGCCAGGATGCGGGATACCAGCTCGTGTCGCGATGCGACCACTTCCTGCTCTGGCAGTCCGTCGACGTCGGCGGTGATCGACGCGGCGGCTACAGCGCGAAGGTCGGCGTCGCCGTAGAAGCGGCGTAGTCGGCTGAAGTGGCCGAACATTTCCCGGGTGGAGGCCACCATAAGGTTCGTGTCGTCGACGGGACGTAGGAAGGCGTTGGCGAGGTTCCAGCTGCCACGATCGCGGACCACGGCCAGAAGGGTCTCTGGTGGGGTGAGCGCGGCCATGGAGTTCTGCTTGCCGCTGGGTATGGCGTCGATGAAGGCGTTGAGCCATGCGTGGGCGGCGCGGGAGACGAGGTCGGTGTCGCCCTTGAGGTTGAAGGCGAGCTGGTCGAGGTTGAGGTTGGCGTATCGGTAGTAGCAGGCGGCGTTGAAGTCGACGGTTCCGATCATGTCGGCGCCCGCTTGGTCCTGCGGCTGGAAGTCGTCCACCGCCGTGTAATAGTCGTACTCGTTGGCCACCGCGTGGGTGGAGATGGCATGGGCCACCTGGCAAGCCGCGTCAACGTTGAAGTCTTTGTTATCGGCGATCATGCGCCCGAACAGCGCTACATCTACCACGCGACTGGCGTCGAAGATTCGCCTCGCCTCGTCGAGGGTTTGCTTGTCTGGCTTGACCTTGTCCTGCTTCTTGTCGTCCTCGTCGTCGCTGTTCTTCTTGCGATCCGCGGCCTTGGCTCGCGCGGCGGTGTCGGCGGCAAGCCGGTCCCAGTTCCGCTCGCAGTAATCGGCCAGCAGTTCGACTGCGCTGTTGCCGACGAAGAGCAGGTATTCGGTGAGCTGCTGCTCCTTGCGCCGCTTGTCCAGGTCGAAGCCGAGGGCGCGGATGCCTGCCTCAGCAATGGCGCCAGCATCGGACTCGGGCCGGCCGTTGCCCTTGAGGACGTCGGCGGCGCGTGACACCAGCCGCTTGGTGCGGACTCCGATCTCGGCGGGGTCGAGGCCGTATCGCCGTAGATCGTCCCTCTGGAAGAGGATCCGAGCGGCGCGCTTGAGGGACTGGCTGGAGATCCGGCCGCGTACGTGTCCGCCGAAGGTGGCTGTCTTGGGCTGCCCGACGTCGTCGCGGTTGAGGTTGCTGACCGGGAAGGACTGGAGCAGGTGCAACTCGATAATCATTGGGTTCTCCTGGTTATGCCTCAATCGGCTGGGTTGCAAAGGTTTGGGGAACCGGCGGCTCGTCCGCGTCTGCGTCGTCACCGGTTGTGGACGACCGGCTGTCCTGCGGGCGTGGCCGGTAGTAGTCACGCGCCCAACGCAACCGGACCTTGTGCGCCGCCTCCCGACCGGAATCGATCAACACCAGGTCGGCCAGCAGCCGGTGGTAGTCGATCGCGACGTCGTCGGAACGCAGGAGCTGGATCATCTGCCGCAGGTGGTACGGGAGATGCTGCCTGTCTACGCAGAGCAGTTGGGTGAAGCGGCGCTGGGTGGACACGCGCTCGTCGGCGAGCAGCCGCATCGCCCCGCCGACCGTGCGCCCCTTGGCGGTATTGCCATGTGGGTGCAGGGCGAAGAGGCCGGCGACCAGCAGCCACAGTTCCTGCTCCGCTTGGGGTGGGTCATGCGGGAAGACAATGTCGTACGCCTCGGCTTGCTGGCGGGGACCTGCGAACGAGCGCCGCAACCGAGCCAACGCGCGGCGTGCCTCGCCGGAGTGCTGAGGACTTTCTGAGGTGAGCGCCCAGTGCAACCGGTAAAGCGCCTGGACGAAGTTGCGCCGTCGCTCGTCGAGCGACCTGTTTGGTTCCACGCTGCCGATCTCCTATTCCAGGTAGCGGGCGATGTAGCCGCGATAGGCGTCCAGCCGCCGGCGAAGCTGGCTGAGGAAGTGCTCGTATCGCTCAGCGGCTGCCTCCAAAGGGCGTCCCCGCCGAGGCGGCCACTCGGCCCAGTCCTGCGCCGCGTGCTGACCGATCCGGCGTATAGCGTCAGCCCACTTCCGTGCCGCCGTCGAGTCGCGCCGGTTTGCCCGCAGTGTTGTGGCCAGCTGCCACAGGAATTGGTCGAAGGGCTGGGCCAGCCGTGGCCAGTACGCCAGTTCGAGACTGTTGGGCCCTGCCTTGCGCTCGCGATCGGGCGCGAGTGAGGCGGCCAGCCGCGCCCGGTAGCCGCGTTCCATAATGATTAGCTCCTGTCCCACCCTGTCCGCGAGCTGGACGCTGTGCCCGATGACCGGTCCGGCCACCGCCGCTTCCGCCCGCAGCAGCGCGACCGGTGCAGCAACCGCCTCCTCCAGCACCTGCTCCACAATGGACTTGTTCGAGTCGAGCTGCTGCCCAAAAACCCGCAGCGTATACACGGCATCATCGGCGATCTCCCCGTGCAGTACCATCTGCGCGACATGCTCCAGCGGGAGCGGCCGTTGCTGGTACGCCTCTTCGGAACCAGCCGGGGCCAGCAGCAGCTCCTCGCTGTGCCGCCAGACGCCGCGATTCACCTGCAGCCGCACTGGATACCAGGGCCCGTACGACGGTGCGCTCGTCTTGGGCGTCCGCTTCTTTTGCACCGGATTGCGCTGGTACGCGGCCATCCACTCGTTGTCGTGCAGCTCCGCCTTGAGCTCGTCGCCCGGGGTGATGACGACGCGATCGACGTACATATCGCCGCCCATCTGTCGAGGTACCAGCCAGACCCGGCGCGATGACCAGGTAAGCAGATCGGTCCAGCCGAAGGGTTCGCGGATGTCCGGCTCAGGCCGGGGCGGGTCGGCTTCCCACACCGGGCGGTCGTCCGGCCAGGTCCGGCGCGGCTGCTGGCCCTGCGGGTCGTAGCGCATAAGGTTGAGCAGCAGCGTCTCTTTGAGATTGCGGCCTTCGACCAGCACCATCCCGAACCGGTTGCCCGGCGCCAGCTTGGACGACTTCACCGTCTTGTATGGACTCTTCAGGCCGCCCGGATCGTACGCCTGCAACGTCACCAACCAGCGCGCCGCCTCGGCCGGGGTAAGCCGTATCTCGTCGTCTGCGGTGGTGTGATCGAAGAGGGTGACGTTGTTTCCCGCTGCACGGTGTGGCACAAGCTTCGCCGCGCTCGATGCGGGTACCCCGGCAACGGCGGGGCACTGGAAGAACGGACGCTGCGCGTCGAAGAGCGCGAACCGATCGCGGTACTGGGCAAGGTATTTCGCCAGCCGAGCGTCGTTGGGTGGCTCGCCGATGCTGGCCGACGGCTCGGCGGGAAGACGTTCGGCCCGCCAGAGCTCGGTCCATGCGCCCTCGTCCAATGGCTGGTAGACCCGGTAGAGCAAGGCCAGCACGAGCCGGTGCAAGGCGGCCGTCATCGGCGGTGTCTCGCCCACGATCCGGCGTAGCGTATGGGATTCACGCAGCAGCGACACCAGTCCGACCTCGTCGGCGCTGCCGTCAAGGCGCACCACCGGCAACCACGGCTCGTCGAGCAAATTGAAGCTCACCGGTCACCCGTCCTCGTCACCGTCAAAATAGGAGTCGGAATCGAAATCGGCGTCGCGATCGGTCTCGGGCAGATCGATCTGTAGGCCGCCGCCGTCGCTGTAACGCACACTCAACCCACCAGCGGCGCCAACACCGTCACGCACAACGATCGCCCGGCTGGCGCTCAGCCAAGGCGAGGCGCGGAACGCGGCCGGTACCGGAAGACCCCGCAAAGCCTCCAGCACCCCGGGCGGAATCCCCTCGTCGCCACCGATGCCAACGGTGGCCGCCAGAAGCTCGGTGAGCAGCTCGCCCACCGGTTCGGCAGCGTTGTCCAGGTCGATCGGTGTTCTGCCGTCGACCGGTACAGTTCGTCCGCCTGCGGCCCGCAACACCACGACATTGATCCCGTCCTGGAACGCGAGAAAGTCGTACCCGTCAGCCATCACGCTCGCTCCACGGATTCGGCTTGCGGGTCTGTCCCACGTTGCGGACGTGTGCCGTCAGCTCGCGCAGCACCGCCGCCCGCGGCTCCGGCTGCGGCACGTAGAGGGTGGTCGCGAGATCCCGGTCGGTCCGGCGTGCCTGGTGCAGCCGCTTGGCGGCGCGGTCCCAACGTTCCTTCCAGCCCGGCGGGTAGTCGATCGCGTTCGGTTCGGCGTAGACCGCGTCGATCAGCTCCGGCACCTCGTCGGGCAGCCGCAGCTCGGTATGCGTGCGCAGCAGCGCCCAGGTGCGCAGCAGGACCGCGTCGTCGTAGACGTTGACGGTGTACCGGGCCCACATTGGGCCGGTTGGTTTCTCCCTCACCCCAAGGATGGCCAGCGTCGGCGCAGCATCGGGGTCGACCCGGCGGAAGCGGTGCAGGCGGCCGGCCCGCTGCACGATACTGTCCATAGGCGCCACGTCGCTGGCCATCGCGTCGAAATCCAGATCGAGGCTTTGTTCAAGCACCTGCGTACCCACCACGATGTAGCCAGATGTCGGCGCGCGAGTTCCGTTCTCGCCGAAAAGCCGCTGCAACTCTGCCTCGATCCGGGCACGCTCACCGCTGATGACATGACGGGTCAGCAGGGCGATCTTCGGCCGTCGGTCTTCCGGCAGTGACGCTACCGCCTTGGCCAGCTCTTCAGCGGTGTACTCCGCCCGCTTCACGAGGTTGTGGACGATCGCCACGCCCCAACCACGCGCTGCTCGTTCCAGCGCCCACCCGACCAGGTCCTCATCGCACACGGCGGCGAGCCCGACTGGGCGGGCGGTATTGACCGGGGAGGCTTCGGCGCGTACCTCGATCGGGACGCCGTGGTGGTCCAGCCAGAGCGCCCGCGGATAGCCTGGCAAGGACGGGGCCAAGTCAAGCTGGGCGGCATGGCCACGGCGTGCGCCGGTGTACCAGCTTTTCACCAGCTCCGTCCGGCGCGCGGCCGGCAGCGTCGCCGATAGGATGATCACCGGCACGCCGAGCCAGCCCAGCCACGCAAGCACCCGGTCCAAAATGGTGGACATGTGCACGTCATAGCTGTGCACCTCATCCAGGATCACGACCCGGTTGGACAGGCCCACCAGTGGAACTGGCGCCCAAGGCCGGCGAATTCCGACCTGGAGAATACGGTCGATAGTGCCGACAGCCAGGGGCGCGAGCAGACCTCGTAACCAGGTAAACCACTCTCGTACGTGCGCGTCCTGCGCCCCGCCGGGCTCGTCGCCGCCGACCTCCACCGCACGGATAGGGTCGGCCCGCGCCTCCTGCGCCCGCCTACCGGCAAGGTATTCGGCCGCTGTACCGTGCAGGAGCTTCACAGTCAGACCCGGGCCGAACTGCTTGAGTAACTTCTCGGCCACCCCGAACGCCTGATTGCTCGTGGCCCGGGTCGGCATGGCGAGAAAGAAACCGGCCAACCCGAGCTGCTGTATCAGACTCACCGTCGCCTGCAGGGCGGCCTTGGTCTTGCCCTCCCCCGTTGGGGCCTCGATCACTAAGATGCCGGGCACCGTACGACCAGCGATGAGCTGTTCAATCGCCGCCTGGAGCGGCCGGGGCTGCTGCCCGAACAGACGAACAAAACCAGTGTCGGCCGGTGAACATGACCAGGCGGTCCACCCGAGCCGGTCGATCACCTGCTCCCGTGCACGCTCGCGGGACAGCGCAACGTACCCGGTCAAGTCGACGTCTGCTCCGGCATGAGTCTTCTTGTCGATCGAGCCGGAAGCGATCCAGTCGCTGACTGTGGCCAGACCGGCAAGCGCAACCGTCGCCGCGGTACTCAACCGCACCTCGGACCAGGACAGGCAGCGCGGGTCGGGCAGTTCAAGCATCTGCGCCGTACAGGAGATCAGCTCGTCAACCCATGGCTCCCAACGACTTCCGCCGTGATCACCTTCGGCCAGCCGTGCATTAGCGAGCACCTGCGCGGAGAAGTAGCGGCCGTGGTGTCCGCCGAGTGCCTGCGCTAGGGCGAGGGCCGTGTCGCGCGGCGCACCCCAAGACTGCAGCACGCGGAGAAGGTGATACGCCGTCAGCACGCCGTGCAGCGTGTCGGTACGGTCGCGGCCCGTGCGCTTCGCCGCCAGTCGCGTGACGACGTCAGAAACATCAGCAGGCAGGCACGCCGTCGCCACATCGACCCGGAGCGCCTGAAACGCGGGAGACAGCTTGCCAAGGTCATGCAACCCGCAAAACAACGCGACCCAGACCCGGGCCGCACCGCCGAGCGGCGCGAACGCCTCCTCCAGATCGGCGCGGGCTACAGGCCCGACCAGCGTCTCGTAGAGCAACCCGGCCACGCTGGCGGTGTCAATAGCGTGACAGATCAACGGATGCGGGACAGTAACTTCACCCTGTACAACCTGACCAGCCTTACCCCAGAAAGCCCGCACGTCGAACTGCACCTGATTGGACACCACACCTACCATCGGGGCTGCTGACCCTGTCCTTTTCCGGCTGGCGCCAACCTCACGGTAAAGTCGGTCGGCGCGCACGACCGCCTAGCATGCATCAGTTCGATTGATCCACATACCTACTTGTCTAATAGATGACATAGTGTGCTTGATCCGTTTCGACCGACAAAGGGCCCACGGTGTCGAACAAGAAAGAGGAAATGTGTATAGCCGTGGATCAAAGAACAACAGTTGGGTGGCATTCCCACACTCCCGCTGGCCAGTACAGTTCACCAGCGGCGGACCAACTCAACCGCGAACGCTGCGGTGCCTGCATCGACCACGGCAAGAAGCTTGTCGTGCCGGTTGGCGGACAACGCGATAGTGAATAGAATCCGTCGAGTAGATCTCCAATGCCCCAGCTAAACAAGTATGTTCCGCGCACGCGGGGATGGTCCCCCCGATGAGGCAGCCGGTTTGGGCGCGCGTCCATGTTCCCCGCGCACGCGGGGATGGTCCCCAGAAGCCCATGATGCGTCGCCAGCCTCCGGCATGTTCCCCGCGCACGCGGGGATGGTCCTGACACGTGGAAAGCTGTGCTGCACTGCAGCCCATGTTCCCCGCGCACGCGGGGATGGTCCGAATTGGACCGAGGCCGAGCGGGTGACCTCCAGCATGTTCCCCGCGCACGCGGGGATGGTCCTGGCGTCACGTAGGTTTCTAATAACAGCAGGTTATGTTCCCCGCGCACGCGGGGATGGTCCCATCGCGCGGCGTGCCGCGACGAGGATCCAGAACATGTTCCCCGCGCACGCGGGGATGGTCCCGGGGCCGGTCGGCTGCGGGCCCGACCCCAGTCAATGTTCCCCGCGCACGCGGGGATGGTCCTCCGCGGCGGTTGAACACCTGGATTTGGCCCTTATGTTCCCCGCGCACGCGGGGATGGTCCGGCGGGCAGGTTGCCGGTGGATGCGGCGTTGCCAGGTTCCCCGCGCACGCGGGGATGGTCCGTGGCGGTGCGTTGTCTTGCTGTTGACTCTTCATGTTCCCCGCGCACGCGGGGATGGTCCTTCAGCTCATCTCCCAGACCGCGCTGATCTGGAAGGTTCCCGCGCACGCGGGGATGGTCCCGACCGCCGCGCGGTCGACGCCGCCGGCCCGGAATGTTCCCCGCGCGGGGATGGTCCGTGTTCGGGCCGGGCGCTGCGCATGATGATGGGCAGGTTCCCCGGCACGCGGGATGTCCGTTCTCCGAGTCGTAGCCGTCTTCGTGGTCGCCATATTCCCCGCGCACGCAGGGATGGTCCCACGAGCCCGCCGCCGACCGGATTGGTGCAGTGATGTTCCCCGCGCACGCGGGGATGGTCCGATCGGATAGGTGAACTCGCGCTGATCGATGTAATGTTCGCCGCGCACGCGGGGATGGTCCCGCTCCGTGCGGGACAGCCACGTTCCCCGCGCACGCGGGGATGGTCCCATCGAGTAACCCTCGGCCACGCGTGATGCCAGATGTTCCCCGCGCACGCGAGGATGGTCCCGACATGTATGCGGCGTTGCTCCAGCCGTTGGAATGTTCGCCGCGCACGCGGGGATGGTCCCGTTGTCGCCGCTTTCTGAAAACGTAGTGGCATCAAGGATTCGGCGTGGTCAACACTGCGGCTCGGCAGCTGCTTGCTGGTGCGATGGGCCCCTACATCAACATCCGCGCGGCCAGGGTCCGGATGAGCTGAAGCGACCTGACGCGACGGAGCACCACAACCACCCGCAGGCGATAGCTTTATCGCATGGTGCTTGGGAGGATCATCCGACGTTGAGCGGGCTTCTCATTCGGCGCTCTGTAGCAGAAAGCTTCGGCCGTGCCCGGATCGGAACCCGCGCACCGATAATGATCAGCGCGAGCGAAGCGACGCGCGCGGATCAACGTCCACAACCGAACCCGCACCCGGACGGTTTCGCGATCGCGGCGCGGCGCGCCGCGGTCGGGTCTTGTTGCTGATCTGAAGTAACGGTCACCGGACCAATCAATGGCCACCGCGCTTCAATGGATAGTGCTGCCATTTCATCTGGGTGGCGGTGTGGGTGAGGTTGTTGAGTCAATTGGTTTCGGCTCGGATGGATTTCCGCTTTCATGCACTGGCTGGTACCAGAAGAATCCGCCCAAAGCCAGCACGAGCGCCAACCCACCGGCCAGGACCATGTTCATCGAGCGCTTGGACCAGCCGAGCACCGTCTGCGCGAGCCCGGTGCCGCCCGCAGCCGCACCCGCGAGCGGGAACAGCAGCAGGAGCAGCGCCGCCCGCCGGGCAAGCGAGCCGCGGCCCTCCTCTTCCCACTCGGGCCCGTAACCGGCGCCCGCCACGGCCTCAAGCTCGACCAGGAACGTGGCCGCGTCCTTGGGCCGGTGATCGGACTTCTTGGCCAGCCCACGGCGCACCAAACCCCGTACCGCCTCGGGCACCTCATCGACCGGAATCGGCGACTCTTCGTGCTTGCCGCGCAGCCCGAGGATGTCGCCCGGCGACCGGTAAGGCGGGTGCCCGGTGAGGCACTCGAAGAACGTCGCCGTCGCCGCGTAGATGTCGGTCGACGGCGAAGCGGGTGCGCCCGCCCACTGCTCGGACGCCATGTACGACGGTGTCCCCGCGTGCGCGCCGGTCGAGCCGGCCCGCGCCGCGATGCCGAAGTCGGCCAGCTTGCTCTGGCCCTCCCGGTTGACCAGCACGTTTTCGGGCTTGTAGTCACGGTGCACGACCCCGCGCTCGTGCGCCGCCGCCAGCCCCAGCAGCGAGCCTTTGAGCACGACCAGCGCCGATTGTGGCTCGGTCGGCCCGTGCTCGCGCAGGATCGCCCGCAACGCGACGCCGTCGACGAGCTCCATCACGATGGCCGAACCCTGCGGGCCCTCGATGTACTCGTACAGCCGGGCGATCTGCGGGTCCTCGACCTCGGAAAGGATGCGCGCCTCGGCCCGGAACGCCTCCACGAACTGTGGGTCGCGGCTGAGGTGGTCGGCGAGGTACTTGATGGCGACCTTGGTGCCCGTGCCCTCGTGCTCCGCCAGCACGACCCGTCCCGATGCCCCCTTGCCGAGCTCCTTGAGCTCAACGTATCCAGGCACGGACCAACCATCCGGATCGTCATCGTCGTCCTCCTCGGACCTTCGTATGAGAAGCAGCACGATCGCACCAATACCGAGGGCGACAAGCCCCCCGCCAACAATGATCATGATCCACGTCATGATGCCGATGCCGTGAGGACTCCAACCGACGAGGTCCCAAGGACCGCGACGCGGCGCGCTTGGTGCAGGCGTTTCATCCCGACGCCAAGCACCAAGACCACAAAACGCCGTAATGAGTACGGCGGCGGCCAAGGCCATTTTGGCCACATGTTGTCTCAGGGCACGTATACCTCTGTGCACATGGACGTTGACGGTCGCCAGGCTGCACCCAAGTTCGGAGGCTATCTCTGCGGTCTCAGCGTTCTCCACATGGCGGAGAAAGGTAGCCGCTCGCTGCCGGTCTGGCAGGTGGCCAAGCCATCCGATCACTTCATCGGCGAGCACCTGGTCGAGCGGATCGCCGTACCTGGACTGTGCCGCCTCGCTGGCCTGACGCGCCTCAATGTAGGCAACTCGAGCGTCACCATCAGGACACTGGTCGTAAAAGGCCTCGTCCTTGCCGGTTGCGATCACAAGGCGCTTGGCTACCGTGAAGGCGTACGCACGTGGCTGATCTACTTTGGACCAATTCTCCAGCGTGCGGGTGATCGCCTCTTGGACAATGCTTTCTGGATCTAGCCGGGACTCTGGTATGCCGTAGGTGTATGCCTGCCTGCGCACGTAGGTCAGTAGGTCAGGAGATGTGTCCTGGAAGAAGTTCGTGACCGCCTCCAGCGGCAAGCGGTTGGAGCAGCCCGCCTGCGCGGTGGCGGTTGAATCAAGAGCCATCAGTGGCTTCCATCCGGCTGTCCCTTGCGGCGCGTCCGGCGGTTGTGGGACCGGGCACGATCCGACCGTTTCATCTGCAATTCTGTAGTATCCGGCCGCCGCGCATACAGCTCTACGGCCGCAGCCAATTGTGAGACGCTACGCGCGGCAACTAGCACCGCGATCACAGTCCAAGTATCCACCCGGTGTGGTTCCCTTCTCGACGAGGTGACGATGTCGATAACTACGAGACGGAACAGGCCCGATTTCTTTACCACCGGCGCCAAGATTTTTGCCGGTAACCCGACCGCGCCACGCGAGCCGCCCAATTCGCCTCTGCCGCCTATGACCTAATCGTTGAAAGCGCGGTCTTCGTAGGCAATTGTTCTCATGCCAATGTTGAGGTGCCACGAACCGGGTCGTATTAGGACCGCGTTCTCGTGTCACGACGGAACCCGCAACGAGAACGATCAAGCGCCAGCGAGCGATGATCGGTGTTCTTGAAGGGAAACGCCGCGGAACGCCCGACGGCCGTCATCGCTGTCTCGAAGTTCTGCACCCGACCCTGTCCCGGGTCGCGCACTGAGGGGGTAGCGATGGCCCAATACGATGCTGTGGCGTGAACGAAATCATGTCTCGGCTGTCGTTCTGGATCTATGCCACAGTCGTGCTTGTAGCGATATGGGGTGCGTTCAGGAGTTATCGGATCCGCGGGAAGCACCACATCGATGACTCGGCGGTGGAACGGCGCATCGGCATGGCGCTTCTCGGCGTCGGAGCGGCCATCCAGGCGTGCCTTAATGGTGAGTGGGCCAACACAGTGGCCGGTGTTCTTGAGCTCTGCGGTTTGTTGTGGGTGCTCGGCGTGGCACGGTACGGTGCCAGGAACCTGGGCCAGGCGGTGGTTCGTGGGACTGTGGCCACCGTGTTGCTATTAGTCGTCGCCTCGATGCCGGTTCTGGATCGTTGGTTCGGCAAGGTGCAGTTCGCCTTGGAGTTCCATGGGGGAACACCACCTCGGATCTCCGCCGACACGTCATGTCGGGTCTGGGACGCAAGGCAAGGCGTGCCGCATTGCGACGGGCATTGGGAGTGGCATCTGACACCGGGTGAACAACTCGATGCGCAACTCAGAGTTGTCGAGTGGTTCGGGCGTCGTGACAGCGCCGAGGTTTTCGTTTCTGCCGAGGCGCAGCCGGGGCCCGCGTGTGCAGGCGTAGCACTGAGGTGGACAATGGCAGCCGGTGAAGATCAAGTCACCAGCACGGAACCGGCACTTGGCGTTGTGACACCCGTTACCGTCTCGCGCGGCGCCCATCGCCTGCGGTTCCAGGCATCCTCGCACGGGGGTGCTGCTACCTGTGTTGTTGTCGTTAGCGTGCGTCAGCGGGCGCTCTAACGTAGGAGCCGACAGTTACCGATTCCGCGGCGAGGCCCCTGATCAAAGGCTCTTGATCAGCTTCTCAGTTTACGGTCCGGCGGCGGTCGTCATGGCATGCGAATTGGCTGGATCATCTGGTCATCCCATTGGGGTCTCAAGTGACCCTCCATTCGGACATCGATTGCCGTGTCCGAATCGGAATCCTACCGGATCGGCGATCTTGGGATAGCAGTGACTGGCTGTGACTGGAACCGGGTTTTTGGTGCGAGACGGCATGCCCGTGCCGATCTAGAACCTCCGCTACTCGAACCTGCCGCTGAGGATGTTCTTGGCAAAGGGATGGTGCAGAAACCGCTCGTGGGCCGACCAGATCCGCTGCACCGTCGCGGGACTCACCCCCGCATGGGCGGCCATCGTGCGGCACGACCAGTGGGTCTCACCCTCGGGCTTGGTGTGCAGCGTCCATTCGACGATCTGAGCGACGGTCGCCGCCGGGATCACC
>NZ_QJUG01000207.1 GCF_003426775.1 Allorhizocola rhizosphaerae
CACGGCGGCTGGTCAGCGCGCTGGCCGGGGCGGCGGTGGCCGAGCGGAGCCCGTCGGCGCGCGAGGCACAGCTGCACGCCGCTGCGGAACTGGTCGAGTGGCACCCGGGCGCGCGTCCCGCCGCGGCGGCGGTCGCGGGCATCGATCCCGCGGGCGCTTCGGTGTCGGAGCAGGAATATCTGGACTTCCTCACTCAAGCGGACGGATGAACGGTACTCGACAAGATGTGGAACTCCAGCAGCCCTCTTGCGGCTCAGATCACAGGGGCGACTAGCATTGCGGAGCGTGACACGCCGAGCAAAAATCGTCTGCACGCTGGGCCCCGCAACCTGGTCCCCGGAGCGCGTCCGGGGTCTGATCGAGGCCGGCATGGACGTAGCCCGCATGAACTTCAGCCACGGCTCGCACGCCGACCACGAGGTCGCGTATCAGCGCGTGCGTGAAGCGGCGGCCGCGGCCAACAAGGCTGTGGCGACCCTGGCCGATCTGCAGGGCCCGAAGATCCGGCTCGGCAAGTTTGCCGACGGACCGCACGAGTGGCGCACCGGTGACACGGTGGTCATCACGAGCGACGACATTCAGGGCACCGCGGACAGGGTCTCCTGCACCTACAAGAAGCTTCCCGACGAGGTGAAGCCCGGCGACCGGCTGCTCATCGACGACGGCAAGGTGGCCGTCGAGGTGGTCAGCGTCGACGGGCCCGACATCCGGTGCCTGGTGATCGAGGGCGGCCCGGTCTCGAACAACAAGGGTGTGTCGCTGCCCAACGTGGCGATCAGCGTGCCCGCCCTGTCCGAGAAGGACACCGACGACCTGCGCTTCGCCCTGCGGCTGGGCGCGGACCTGATCGCGTTGTCTTTCGTGCGCTCGCCCGACGACATCAAGCTCGTGCACACGATCATGCAGGAGGAGGGCATCCTCCGGCCGGTCATCGCGAAAATCGAGAAGCCGGAGGCGGTCGCCAACCTGGAGGCGATCGTCGACGCGTTCGACGGGCTGATGGTGGCCCGGGGTGACCTGGGCGTGGAGCTCCCGCTCGACCAGGTGCCGCTGGTGCAGAAGCGCGCGGTGCAGCTGGGCCGCGAGTTCGCCAAGCCGGTCATCGTGGCCACGCAGATGCTCGACTCGATGATCGAGAATTCCCGGCCGACCCGTGCCGAGGCCAGTGATGTGGCCAACGCGGTGCTGGACGGCGCCGACGCGGTGATGCTCTCCGGTGAGACCAGCGTGGGTAAATATCCGGTGCTCACCGTGGCCACCATGGCGAAGATCATTACTACGACCGAGAGCGGGCACGTGAGCGTGCCACGCCTGCAGCACGACCCGCGCACGAGGGGTGGCGCGCTGACCGTGGCGGCCTCGCAGATCGCCCGCGCGGTCGGGGCCAAGGCGCTCGTCGCGTTCACCGTCAGCGGCGACACGGTGCGCCGGCTCTCCCGGCTGCACTGCGAGCTGCCGCTGCTGGCGTTCACCCCGCAGCGCGAGGCCCGTGATCAGCTCGCGCTTTCCTGGGGCGTCGAGACGTTCCTGATGCCGTTCGTGCATCACACTGATGACATGTTCCGTCAGGTCGACGAGATGCTGCTGGGCATGGGCCGGGCCTCGGTCGGCGACTACGTGGTGGTTGTCGCCGGCAGCCCGCCGGGCACACCCGGCTCCACCAACACGCTGCGCGTGCACCAACTGGGTTCCCTGGCGACGCCTTAATGCGCACACCCGCTTTTCGGACGGACGGCGACGAGCCCGTGTCGGGGCAGGCGTCGGTGGACGCGCTGGTGAAGCTGCTCGACCTCACGCAGGTCGAGGAGCTTCACTTCCAGGGGCAAAATCCGCTGGTCGGGCCGATGCGGGTGTATGGGGGACAGGTCGCCGCGCAGGCACTGGTCGCGGCCGGCCGGACCGTGGATCCGGCCCGGCTGGTGCACTCGCTGCACGGATACTTCGTGCGGCCCGGCGACCCGGCCGAGCCCATCGACTATCGCGTCGAGCGGATCCGGGACGGGCGGTCGTTCTCGGTGCGCCGGTCGGTCGCGCTGCAGGAGGGCAAGCCCATCTTCTTCATGTCGGCGTCGTTTCACATGCAGGAGAAGGGGCTCGACCATCACGACCCGCCCCCGCCGGGTCTGCCGGGCCCCGAGGAGACGCCGTCGCTGGACGAGCTGATCGCCCACTATCCGGAGCGCATCGGCATCTGGAAGGCGATGCCGCGCCCGTTCGACGTGCGCTACCTGGGTGCGCCCGGCTGGCTGCGGCCGGGCGACCGGCAGGCCGATCCGCACAACCGGGTGTGGATGCGCATGGACGGCAAACTGCCCGACGACCCGCTGCTGCACGCCTGCATGCTGACGTATGCGTCGGACATGACGCTGCTCGACTCCGTGCTCTCCGTGCATGGTGAGGTGTGGGGGCCGGGCGGCGTGATCGGCGCCTCGCTTGATCATGCGCTGTGGTTCCACCGGCCATTCAGAACCGATGAATGGTTCTTGTACGACTGCTGGAGCCCGTCGGCGGGAGGCGGGCGCGGTCTGGCCACCGGGCGGATGTTCACCCGCGACGGACGCCACATCGCGACCGCCGTCCAAGAGGGACTCTTGCGACGCGTGGGAGCCTAGAGGCATGGATCTGGTGACGCTCGACGAGCTCAGGGCGGCGGCTGCCCGGGTACCCTCCACAAAGGTTTTGAAATTTCTCGATGAGCTGTGGCTGAAGCCGGAGAATCAGCAGCCCACCGGGTCCTTCAAGATCCGGGGTGCGACGAATGCGATCGCTGAGCTCAAGCCGGAGGCGGTCATCACGCACTCGTCGGGCAACCACGGTGCCGCGCTGACATATGCGGCCAAGGCGGCGGGCGTGCCCTGCACGGTGGTCGTGCCCGACACGGCTCCCACAGTGAAGATCGACGCTATGCGCGCGCTCGGGGCCGAGCTCGTGGTGGTGGCTCCCGATCAGCGGTTCGCGGCGGCCGAGCGGCGCGCGGCCAAGACCGGCGCCACGTTGATCCCGCCATTCGACAACCGGCATGTGATCGCCGGGCAGGGCACGATCGGGCTGGAGATCGTGGAGGAGCTGCCCGGGGTCGAGGCGGTGCTCGTGCCGATCGGCGGGGGAGGCCTGATCTCGGGTGTGGCGGCGGCGGTCAAGTCGCTGCGCCCGGACGTGAAGGTGATCGGTGTCGAGCCGGAGCTCGCGGCCGACGCGCAGGAAAGCCTGCAGCGGGACCGGCTCATCGGCTGGAGCACGGACCGGACCTATCGCACGGTTGCCGACGGGGTGCGCACCGGGTTGTCCCTGCTGACGTTCGCGCACCTGCGGGAATATGTCGACGACATCGTCACGGTGTCGGAGGACGAGATCCTGCGCGCGGTGGGCGAGCTGGCCCGGTTCGGCACGGTGGCTGAGCCGTCCGGGGCGCTGACCACCGCGGCATACATGTATCGGCGTGGATGGCTGCCCGCCGGGCGGACGGTCGCCGTGATCTCCGGCGGCAACGTGGACCCCGAGCTGCTGCGAAACTGCCTCGCCTAAGCTTGATCCATGCGCCTTTCCGCCCGTGTGGACTATGCCCTTCGAGCCGTGCTGGAGCTGGCCGAAAGCGGCGGGACCGCGCCCGTCACGGCGGATCGGATCGCGCGGGCGCAGGAGATCCCGCCCAAGTTCTGCGAGAGCATCCTGCTGCAGCTGCGCCGGGGTGGCATCGTCTACGCGCAGCGCGGGCCGGAGGGCGGATACTGGTTGGCCAAGCCGGTCGACCAGATGACGCTGCTGGAGATCATCGAGGTGATCGACGGGCCGCTCGGCTCGCCGCGCGCGGTGTCGGGCAGTGGTCCGCTGGCCAAGGTGTGGGCGGCACTGGAGGATGCCGAGCGGCGCATCCTGTCCGAGGTGACCATCGCGCACGTGGTGTCGGGCGAGCTACCGGTAGCGCTCGTATAGCGTCTCGACCGTCTCGGTGATCAGCTTGCGCAGCTCGTCGGGGCTCTCGACGACGACCTCGGGGCCAAGACGCAGCATCTCGCCGAGGGTGTGCTCGATGGACTCGATCGGGATCGTGGTGGTGACCCAGCCTCGATTGTCCACTTCGGACGCATTGGCTACGGCCTGGCTGGCGACGGCATGGCCGAACAGGTCGTGCAGGCGTTCCATGCCGCGCCTTGATAGGCGCACGGTGGCGACGCCGCGGTGGCGCCGGGACTCGAAATCGTCCAGATAGGACTGCCAGTGGTCGGCGAGGTTGAAGTCCGCCGGGCGATCGAACGGCTCGTCGCCGAGCGGGTGCAGCTCCAGGATCTCGGAGACGCGATAGGTGCGCGGGGTCGGGCCGGCCACCAGATACCACCGGGCACCCTTCAGCACCAGACCGAGCGGCTCCAGCGTGCGGATCACCTCGCGCGGCGCCTCCCAGCGGCGGTAGCGGATCCTTATGCGGTGCTGGCCCCACACGGCATTGGCCACGGCGAGCAGATGCGGGACGTCGTCCGGCTGGCGATACCACCCCGGGACGTCGAGATGGAAACGCTCGCGGATGCGGCCGGCCCGGTCGCGCAGCTCGGCGGGAAGCGCCGCCATCAGCTTGAGCTGGGCGGCGGTGACCACGGCGCCCAGGCCCAGCTCGGCGGCCGGGCCCGGCAGGCCCGCCAGGAAAAGCGACTCCGCCTCGTCGGTGGTCAGGCCGGTCAGCTGCGTGCGATAACCGTCAAGCAGTTGGTAGCCGCCCGACCAGCCCGCGTCGCCGTAGAGCGGGACCCCGGCGGCGTGCAGCGATTCGACATCGCGATAGATCGTGCGGACGGAAACCTCAAGCTCGTCGGCCAGCTGCTGGGCGGTCATCCGGCCGCGCGTTTGCAGGAGCAGCAGGATGCTCAGAAGCCGGGACGCACGCACGCCCTGACATTAGCTGTCAGCTTTTCAGGCTGACGTGCTCGTCCAGGACCGCGACGCGGTGTCGCTCGGTGCCGGAGGCGGGAGTCGAACCCGCATGCCCTTTCGGACAACGCATTTTGAGTGCGCCGCGTATGCCATTCCGCCACTCCGGCAGGTCAGCCCATGGATCGGGTTTTGCACCAACCCCTGGAGCCTTCGATACTGTACCCGACTACGCTCAGGGGTAAGAAACGGCATTCGGTGTTGTAGGAGTGGTTCGGGTGACGACCGAGGGACAGGCCGGTGGGGCGCGCAAGCGCGTGCTGATCGCTGAGGATGAGGCGCTGATCCGGCTCGACCTTGCGGAGATGCTCGGCGAGGAGGGTTACGACGTGGTCGGGGAGGCGGGCGACGGCGAGACCGCGGTGCGCCTGGCCGAGGAGCTGCGCCCGGATCTGTGCATCCTCGACATCAAAATGCCGATCATGGATGGGCTCGCCGCGGCCGAGAAGATCGCGGGGGCGAAGATCGCCCCCGTCATCATTCTGACCGCGTTCAGCCAGCGGGATCTGGTCGAGCGGGCGCGCGCCGCCGGGGCGATGGCCTATCTGGTGAAGCCGTTCCAGCAGAGCGATCTCGTGCCCGCGATCGAGATTGCGATGTCGCGCTTTGCCGAGGTGGCCGCGCTGGAGGCCGAGGTCGCCGGGCTGACCGATCGCCTGGAGACCCGCAAGGCGGTCGAGCGGGCCAAGGGCGCCCTGATGACGCAGTACGGCATGACCGAGCCGCAGTCGTTCAAGTGGATTCAGCGCACCGCGATGGACCACCGGATGACCATGCGCGAGGTGGCCGAGCGCATCATCGAGGAAGCGCAGCAGGCCGAGGCTTCGTAGGATCTGCCGCATGCGGTTCGCGTGTGCGGTGGTCGTGGTCGTGGTGCTGCTCGCCGGCTGTGGCGGGGACGCCCGCGAGGAGCTGGTGTGGCACCCGCTCACCCTGCCCAACCCGCCCGGTGAGGTGGCTCGCCAGCTGCCGCGCAAGGTGGTCGCGTGCGGCAGCATGTGGTGGGTGGTGGGCGGTGTGGCCGACGCGTCCGGCGCGACCCGCCCGGCCGTGTGGGCGTCGATCGATGGCTCGGCGTGGTCGCCGGTCAGGCTCGTACCCAAGTCGTACTACGGCGAGCGCAGCGTGCTTTACGCCGCGGCCTGCCACGACGGCAAACTGGTCACGATCGGCGGCAAATCCGGTGGGGCTCATGGAAACCCTCGGATTTCTACGTGGTACCAGGAAAGCACCGGCGCTCTGTCCGAAGTGGAAGCCTATTTCGAGCTGTTCGGCGGCAACACCATGGTGCGCGCCGCCCGCATGGCGGGCGGGCCGCGCGGCTGGATGATCGCGGGCAGCCGGACCGGCGGGGCCGCCGTCTGGACCTCGGCGGACGCTACCTCTTTTACCCTGCGCGAGGACGTGCCCGAGCTGCGCAGTGACCAGCGCGGCAGCACCTGGGCCACGGACGTCGTCGCGACTGCCGAGGGCTGGCTGCTCAGCGGCGGCGTGCGCCAGCGCATCGACGGCGATCCGCTCCTGTGGACGTCGGCCGACGGCGTGTCGTGGTCGCGCCTGTCGCCCCCGGCGACCGGAGAGCACGAGGAGATCCAGCGACTGCTCGCCCGCGACGGTGTGGTCTATGGCCTGGGCCTCAAGGGCAGGTCCTTCGCGGTATGGCGGGTCGAATCGGGTACCGCGAAGATCATCGGCACCTTCGGCGAGCACGCCTCGACCGGGGTCGCGTCGGCGGTTTCCTTCGGCCGGATCGCGGTGGTCTCCACCGGTACCGAATATGAATTGTGGAGCTCAACAGACCTGGAGAGATGGCGTCGGGTCAGCGGGCCGGCCGGCGCGATGTCGGCTCAGGGCGACCGCTACGCGGCGGCCGCGGTGTCGGCCGGCCGGATCATCCTGCTGGCCGACGATGGGGTGTCCGGCCGGCTGTGGTCGGCAGAAATCGGGGCATAACGGCTCAGCCTATGCGGCAAATGTGAGATCCGTCCCGGTATTCGGGCATCTCGACGTTGTGGGGGTCGCCACATCGCCATGCTAGATTCAGTCGATACGGTGCGACTGGATAAACGGAGAGTGACGACGGCGGCACGTATAGGTTACGTAACGTTTAGGTCAACCCGCCCGCGAAGGTCTTACCACCGGACTGCATCGTGGGATAACGTCCCCGGCCAGACCGACTAATGACCGGTCAGGTTCTGGTGCACGCGTTTTGCCATACCGGCACGTGTGGCCGGGCCATGGATGGAGGAGGGTTCAAGTCTTGAGGCAGCGATTTACGCGCGTGGTCGGTGGCGTGGCACTTTTCGCGCTCGTCGCCGTCGGCGCAGCGGCATGTAAGAAGGACGACGCCGGCCCGGGTGGGACCAACGGTGCGGCGTGCGGCCTGAAGATTGGTTTCTTCGGCGCGCTCACCGGTGACAACGCCGGTCTCGTGACCCCGATCAAGCAGGGTGCCGAGCTGGCCGTCGCGCAGTACAACGACAAGAACAAGGACTGCACGGTGACCCTCGCCGAGTTCGACTCGCAGGGCTCGGCCGACAAGGCTCCCGGTCTGGCGACCAACGCGGTCAACGACGCGAAGATCGTTGCGATGATCGGCCCCGCCTTCTCCGGTGAGTCCGAGGCCGCCAACCCGATCTTCGAGCAGGCGAAGCTCCCGGCGATCACGCCTTCGGCCACGCGGCCGAGCCTGAGCACCAAGGGCTGGACCATCTTCCACCGCGGCGTCGGCAACGACCTCGCACAGGGCCCGGCCGCCGCTCGGTACATCAAGAACGTGCTGAAGGCCGAGAAGGTCTTCGTGGTTGACGACCAGTCCGCCTACGGCGCCGGTCTGGTGGACGAGGCCAAGAAGATCCTTGGCACCGCCATCGTCGGTTCCGACAAGGTCACCGAGAAGCAGCAGGAGTTCGGCGCGACCGTCTCCAAGGTGACGGGCAGCGGCGCGACCGCGCTGTTCTACGGCGGCTACACGGCCGAGGCCGCGCCGTTCCTCAAGCAGCTGCGCTCGCAGGGCTGGCAGGGCAAGTTCCTCGGCGGCGACGGCATCAACGACGCCAACTTCCTGTCGGTGGCCGGCAAGGACTCCGAGGGCGTCATCGCCACCTGCCCGTGCGCCCCGGCGACCGCGGCCAAGGGCACCTTCGTGCAGGACTTCAAGAAGAAGTTCAACGCCGACCCGGGTGTCTACGCCGACGTGGCGTACGACCTGGCCAACATCTTCCTGGAGGCCTTCCAGACCGGCAAGGTGACCCGGGCTGACGTCCAGGCGTTCCTGGGCAGCTACAGCAAGACGGGTGCCGCCTCCGGTGTCACGTACAAGTGGGAGGCCAACGGCGAGCTGGACCCGAGCCAGGTGGTCGTGTGGGCGTTCGAGGCCAAGGGCAACGCGTGGGTTCCGGCCCAGGAGATCCCGAAGAGCTGACCTTCACGGGCAGTGCTTCGACTATGGAAAAGCGCCGGTGCGGCCGGGACACGTCCCGGCCGCACCGTCATTGACAGCGATATCCTCGGGAGCTCCCGTGCATTTTGATGATCTCGTCAACGGATTCCCTAATCTGACGACGACAGGACTGACCCAGGGTGCGATCTACGCATTGATCGCGCTGGGTTACACGCTGGTCTACGGCGTGCTCAGATTGATTAACTTCGCGCACTCCGAAGTCTTCATGTTCGGCACATTCGGCGCGATGTGGACCTGGGGCTGGCTCGGTTTCGGCAGCACCAGCGGGCGCCCCGGCCTGGGCACGGCGATAATGCTGATCGCATTGGGGCTGGTCGTGGCAGCCGTGGTGTCCGGCGCCACCGCGGTCGTGGTGGAGCTCGTGGCCTATCGACCGCTGCGGCGGCGCAACGCGCCACCGCTCGCCTTCCTCATCACGGCCATCGGTGCGTCGTTCGTGCTGATGGAGCTCATGGGCGCGGCCACCGGCCGGATCCAGTTCGGCATGCCGCCGCTGCTGCCGTCCAACCCCGTCATCAACGTCGGCGGTTGGCGGATCACCCCGCTTCAGCTGGCCACGTTCGTCGTGGCGCTGGTCGTCATGTTCGCGCTGGACACGTTCGTGCAGAAGACCAGGTTCGGCCGCGGCATCCGCGCGGTGGCGCAGGACGCCAACACGGCAGCGCTCATGGGCGTCAACAAGGGGAAGGTGATCGCCCTGGTGTTCCTGCTCGGCGGTCTGCTGGCCGGGGTCGCCGCCGTGTTCCACAACATGAAGACCGGCAACACCCGGTTCAACGTCGGCTTCCTCATCGGCCTCAAGGCGTTCGCCGCCGCGGTGCTCGGAGGCATCGGCAACCTGCGCGGGGCGCTTGTCGGTGGGCTGCTGCTGGGCTTGGTGGAAAGCTACGGCTCGGCGCTGTTCGGCTCCAACTGGACCAACGTCATCGCGTTCGTGGTGCTCGTGGTCCTGTTGATGTTCCGGCCGACCGGTCTGCTGGGCGAATCGCTAGGGAGGGCTCGGGCATGAGCGCGGTAACGGATCTCTGGCATCGGGTGACGGGCTTCTTCAACCAATCCAAGCCCGCCCGGATCGGTCTGATCGTCGTCTTTGTGGCGTTCCTTTACGTCCTGCCGAACCGGGAGTTCTACGAGTACCTCAACATCCCCGGCGTGTGGATTCCGCTCTACACGACGGGCAACGACATGGCCTTCGTGCTGTTCACCTGCACGTGGACGATCCTGCTGGCGCTGGGGCTCAACGTCGTCGTCGGCTACGCGGGCCTGCTGGATCTGGGCTTCTTCGGCTTCTTCGCGGTCGGCGCCTACACGGTGGCGCTGATGACCTCGCCGGAGAGCAAGCTCATCACCGAGTACAACTGGTTCGAAAGCCCATATCCGTGGCTGGTCACGGTACCGATCGCGATCGCGCTGGCGTTGCTGTCCGGTGTGCTGCTGGGCTGGCCCTCGCTGCGCGTTCGAGGGGACTACCTGGCGATCGTGACGCTCGGGTTCGCCGAGGTGATCCGGATCATCGCGAAGAACCAGGACTGGATCCTCAACGGTGACCGGGGCATACCGCAGGTCGGGCACCCGCCGGGCACCTGGCCCGACGGTACGCCGATCTTCCAGTTCGACGCCAAGCCGTACTACTGGCTGGCGCTCACGATGGTGATCGTCGCGGTGTTCCTGATCCGCAACCTGGTACGCAGCCGGGTCGGGCGGGCGTGGGTGGCCATCCGCGAGGACGAGGACGCGGCCGAGCTCATGGGCGTGCCGACGTTCCGGTTCAAGCTGTGGGCGTTCGCGATCGGGGCGGCGGTGGGCGGCATATCGGGATCGCTCTGGGCCGGGTACAACAACTTCGTGAACTCGGCGACGTTCAGCGTCGAAAACTCGATCCTGGTGCTGGCCGCGGTGCTGCTGGGCGGCGCGGGCAACCAGGCCGGCGCGATCCTGGGCGGCTTCCTCGTGGTGTACGTGCCGGAGTGGCTGCGCTCGGTCGGCGACGTGTTCGGCTGGCCCAAGACCGTGCGCGTGTTCGACATCAACCTCGATGTCAGCCCGACCTCGCTGCGTTACGCGTTCTTCGGCGTGCTGCTGATCGTGGTGATGATCTTCAGGCCGCAGGGATTGTGGCCCAACCGCAGGCGGGCCGCCGAGTTCAAGGACCGCCGCCAGGCTGTCGTCGTCGGTGAGGGAGTGGGTTAATGGATCGCAAGCCCTTGCTCGAGGTCGACAACGTGACGCTGCGCTTCGGCGGTGTCGTGGCGCTGGACCAGGTCAACTTCACCCTGTACGAGGGTGAGATCCTGGGCCTGATCGGGCCGAACGGCGCCGGCAAGACCACCTGCTTCAATGCGATGACCGGGGTCTATCTGCCCACCGAGGGCCAGATCCGGTTCCGGGGCGAGCAGATCAGTGGGCGGAAGCGGTTCCGGATCACCAAGATGGGCATGGCCCGCACGTTCCAGAACATCCGGCTCTTCCCGGAGATGACCGCGCTGGAAAACGTGCAGGTCGGTGCGGACGCGCACCACCGCACGAGCGTGCCGAGCGCGCTGCTTCGCCTGCCGCGCCACTGGCAGGAGGAGAAGCAGGGGCGCGCGTTGGCCGAGGAGGTGCTCGACTTCGTCGGGATCAGGCATCGGATCCACGAGGTCGCGCGCAACCTGCCCTACGGCGACCAGCGCCGGCTCGAGATCGCGCGGGCGCTGGCCACCCGGCCCACGCTGCTGTGCCTGGACGAGCCCGCCGCGGGCTTCAACCCGGCGGAGAAGGCGTCGCTGCTCGAACTCATCCGCAAGATCAGGGATTCCGGCGTCACCGTGCTGCTCATCGAGCACGACATGCGGCTGGTCATGGGCGTCACGGACCGGATCGTGGTACTCGAATTCGGAAAGAAGATCGCGGAAGGGAGCCCGGCCGAGGTCCGGGACAACCCCAAGGTGATCGCCGCCTATCTGGGGGTACCGGATGCTGCTTGAGCTGGACAACGTGACCCTGCACTACGGGCGGATCCAGGCCCTGCACGGGATCAGCCTGCACGTGGACGAGGGCGAGGTGGTGGCCCTGATCGGGGCCAACGGCGCCGGCAAGTCCACGACGATGCGGGCCATCTCGGGTCTGCGGCCGGTGTCGGGCGGGCGGATCAGGTTCGCCGGAGCCGACATCACCAACCTGCGGGCCGATCTGCGCACGGTGCGGGGGATCTGCCAGTCGCCCGAGGGTCGGGGCATCTTCCCGGGCATGACCGTGCGGGAAAACCTCGACATGGGCGCGTACTCGCGGCGTGACACGGCCGAGATCGCCAAGGATCTGGAGCGGGTGCTGACCCTGTTCCCGCGGCTGCGGGAGCGGATCAGGCAGCCGGGCGGCACGCTGTCCGGCGGCGAGCAGCAGATGCTCGCGGTCGGGCGGGCGCTGATGAGCCGGCCGAAGCTGCTGCTGCTCGACGAGCCGTCGATGGGGCTGGCGCCCATGCTGATCCAGCAGATCTTCAGCATCATCACGGAGATCAACGAGCAGGGCACCACCGTCCTGGTCGTGGAGCAAAACGCGCAGCAGGCGCTGTCGCGGGCGCACCGGGCCTATGTCATGGAGACCGGGCACATCGTCAAGGAAGGCCCCGGTCGGGCCCTGCTGACCGATCCGGCCGTCAAAGAGGCATATCTGGGTGTGGCCTAGGCGGCACGTAGCGAAATGCACCCGGCGCTTCGTTCGCCGGGTGCATTTCTCTGAGGCCCGCTGCACGGAGCGCCGCTCACTCGCCGGGCGCGATGGCGCTCGCCGCAGAATGGGGGGCGCTCCACCGGTACCCTGAAAAGAATGTCGGTGGCAGGGAATAAGCTGCACGGGTGAGCGAGACCCTGCTGCTGCTAGACGGCCACTCCCTGGCATATCGTGCGTTCTTTGCCCTGCCGGTGGAAAACTTCTCCACCGCGACCGGACAGCCGACCAATGCCGTTTTCGGCTTCACGTCGATGCTGATCAACATGTTGCGCGATGAGAAACCGACGCACATCGCCGTGGCCTTCGACGTGTCGCGGGTGTCGTTCCGCAGCGAGCAATACAAGGAATACAAGGCCGGCCGCAGCGAGACGCCGTCGCCGTTCAAGGGCCAGGTGAGCCTCACCCAGGAGGTGCTCGACGCGCTGCGCATCAAGCACGTGCAGCTGGAGGGCTACGAGGCCGACGACATCATCGCCACCCTGGCCAAGCAGGCCACCGAGGCGGGCATGAAGGTGGTCATCTCCAGCGGCGACCGCGACACCATGCAGCTGGTCAACGACAAGGTGACCCTGCTCTACCCGAAGCGGGGGGTCTCCGAGATCGCCCGCATGGACCCTGCCGCCGTCGAGGAGAAATATGGGGTACCGCCCGGCCGCTACCGCGATCTGGCCGCGCTCGTCGGCGAGAGCAGCGACAACCTGCTCGGTGTGCCGGGGGTGGGCCCGAAGACGGCGGCCAAGTGGGTCACCCAATACGACGGCGTCGAGGGCGTGATCGCCCACGCCGACGAGATCAAGGGCAAGGCGGGCGACAGCCTTCGCGAGCACCTGGCCTCGGTGATCCGCAACCATCAGCTCAACCGGCTGATCGACGACGTCGAGGTGCCGCTGTCGGTGGCCGAGACCCGTTGGGAGGGCTGGGATCGCGAGGCCGTGCACCGGGTGTTCGACGCGCTGGAGTTCCGCGTGCTGCGCGACCGGCTCTACGACTACCTCGACTCCGCCAAGCCCGAGGCCGACGAGGGGTTCTCGGTCAACGGCGAGATGCTCAGCGAGCCGGGCTCGGTGGCGGCGTGGCTCAAGACTCACGCGGTCAAGCCGGTGGCCATCGCGATCAGCGGCACGGCCGGGCGCGGCACCGGCTCGGTCAACGGGGTGGGCCTGGCCAGCGCCGAGACGGCCGCGTTCTTCGACCCGACGCAGCTGAGCGAGGCCGACGAGAAGGCGGTGGCCGCGTGGCTCGCCGACGAGGGCAAGCCCAAGGTGCTGCACAACGCCAAGCCGGTGATGCTCGCGTTCGCCGCGCACGGGTGGCAGCTGCGCGGGCTGAGCCACGACACGGAGCTCGCCGCCTACCTGGCGCGACCCGACCAGCGGACCTACGACCTGTCCGACCTCGCGCTGCGTTACCTGCACCGCGAGCTGCGCGCCGAGACCGCGCCCCAGCCCGACAACGGGCAGCTCACGCTCGACTTCGGCGACCAGCCCGACACCTCCGGCGCCGACGCGCTGATGCTGCGGGCGCGGGCGACGTTCGACCTGGTCGACGCGCTGTCGGCCGAGCTCGACCGGGCCGGCTCGGGCACGCACGGCGGCACGCGGCTGCTCAAGGAGGTCGAGCTGCCGCTGGTCTATGTGCTGGCCGAGATGGAGCGCATCGGCATCGCGGCCGACAACGAATACCTGTCGGAGTTGGAGTCCTTCTTCGCGGGCGAGGTCAAGGCGGCGGCGCAGGCGGCATACCAGCTCGTGGGGCGGGAGTTCAACCTCGGCTCGCCCAAGCAGCTGCAGGAGATCCTGTTCGAGGAGCGCAAGCTGCCCAAGACCAAGAAGATCAAGACGGGCTACACGACGGATGCAGAGTCGCTGCAGTCGCTGTTCGCACAGACCGGCGATCCCGTGCTGGAGCACCTGCTGCGGCACCGCGACGTGGCCAAGCTGAAGTCCACTGTGGACGGTCTGCTCAAGTCGGTGAGCGACGACGGGCGCATCCACACCACGTTCTTCCAGACCGTCGCGGCCACGGGGCGGCTGTCGAGCACCGACCCCAACCTGCAAAACGTTCCGATCAGGACGGAGGAGGGGCGGCGCATCCGGCGCGCCTTCATGGTCGGCGAGGGATACGAGTCGCTGATGACCGCCGACTACAGCCAGATCGAGATGCGCATCATGGCGCACCTGTCCGAGGACGAAGGGCTGATCGAGGCGTTCGCCTCGGGCGAAGACCTGCACTCGACCATCGCGTCCAAGGTGTTCGATACCAAGGACGTGTCCGCCGATCAGCGGCGCAAGATCAAGGCGATGTCTTACGGGTTGGCCTATGGGCTTTCCGCATATGGGCTTTCGCAGCAGTTGGGCATCTCGACCAGCGAGGCTTCGGCGCTGATGGAGGACTACTTCGCGCGGTTCGGCGGGGTGCGCGACTACCTGCACCGGGTGGTCGACCAGGCCCGGCGCGACGAGTTCACCCAGACCGTGCTGGGGCGGCGGCGATACCTGCCCGATCTCAACAGCGACAACCGGCAGCGGCGCGAGATGGCCGAGCGGATGGCGCTCAACGCCCCGATCCAGGGGTCGGCCGCCGACATCATCAAGGTGGCCATGCTGCGCGTGGACCGCGCGCTGAAGGAAGCCAAGCTGAAGTCGCGCATGCTGCTGCAGGTGCACGACGAGCTTGTGTTCGAGGTGGCGCCGGGGGAGCGGGAGGCGCTGGAGGCGTTGGTGCACGAGCAGATGGGCGGGGCTTACGAGCTCACGGTTGCGTTGGAGGTTTCGGTTGGGGTGGGGCGGAACTGGGACGCGGCTGGGCACTGACCTGGCTGAGTCTTGGGGTGTGGTGTTTGTGGGGTAGGGCGCGGCGCGGTGTTTGTGGGTGGGACGCTGCTCTGCGCTGACCCGCCCGGAGCCTTGGGGCGCAGTGTTTGTGGGCGCGGCGTTTGTGGGTGGGGTGCGGTGTTGTGGGTGGGGCGCGAGGTG
>NZ_QJUG01000208.1 GCF_003426775.1 Allorhizocola rhizosphaerae
GGAGGCGTCGCCTGCCGCAGCGGCAGCCGGGAGGCGGGCGGCCGCGCGCGCAGGTTTCGCGACAACAGCAGCAGGCGGAAGGCGAGCCCGAAGACGCCGAGGGCGAGGGCGCCGAGCAGGAGTGCGCCGAGGCCACGCACTCCGTCAAGCAGGCCGACAACCAGCACGGCCAGCAGGCCGGCGCCCACCAGCGCGAAGACGAGCGCCGAGATCAGGGCCACCTGCGATTGCGGGGACTGACGGGTCATACCGCCCATCCTCACCGTTGCGGCCCCCGTTCTCTGGCGAATCGGTGTCGGACAACCGACACAGTTCATCGCGGCAGCGGCTGGGCCCGGATCGCTGCGCGCCCGGCCCCAGCCCGCAAGAGCACGGCTTCGCCTGAAGAAACCTAGAAGCGTCTCACTCCAAATAGAGCGCCGGGTCGGTGTCGGCCCGCGGAGCGGGGACTTTGTATTCCTCCACGAGTGTCGTCATTGGACCGGGCCAGGTCGCCTGGGCCACCTCGATCGGGCGATGGTCCTGGTCGTAGGCGACGTGCAGCAGGTGCAACACGGGCGTGTCGGACCGGATGGCGAGCAGTTCGGCCTCTTCGCGAGTGGGGAGGCGGGCCGTGAGCGTGTCGGTCGCCGTGACGTATGTCCGCCCCGTGATCTCCTCGACCTCCTGGTAGAGCGGGCGTCCGAAGGATTCGGCGCGCTCCAGACCGGTACCAGCAGCATCTTTTAAAAGCAGCCAGGAGGCCCCCATCTCGACGGCGGCATCTTGCGTCCTCACCAGGTATTTTCTGACCACGAGCTCGGTGTTGTCCGGCACGCCGAAGGCGTCGGCCACCTCGGGCGGGGGAGTGCCCCGGCCCACCTCGGTCAAGTGCTGGCGGTAGCGCGCGGCCAGGTCGGAATGGTAGCCCCGGTGGGCACCGTAGCGCCCGCGGGACAGGCGGTTGAGCCGCCTTCGCGAGCCCCGCACATATGTCCCGGAACCGGGTTTCGTGATCAGCAGGCCCTCGATCCGCAGCTGATCAACCGTGCGCTGGATGGTCTGCTTGGCCACCCCAAACATCGAGGCCATCGCCGGTATGGAGGGGAGCTGCTCGCCCGCGGCCCACTCGCCACGGCGAATCTTGCCGCGCAGCACCGCCGCGATTTGCCGGTGCGGATGTTCTGTAGCTCCCGGATTGACGATGCCCATGCCCGTCTCGGTCATAAGCGCCATCTTGCCGTACTTATGACCGAATACCTAGCGCCCTAGGACGATGTAGTGAGCGTGTCGCGCTCGCGTTTCGGTCAAAGGCCCCGTCAGCGGTTGTGTCCCCGCCTTCTGAGGTATCGCTCAAAGGCGCTCGCGATTTCGTCGCCCGTCAATGGCTGGATGCCGGCGTCGCCCGCTCGCTCCTCCAGCTCCCGCAGGTATTCGGCCAGCTCGGCGTCCTGGCTGGCCGCGTTGCGCACGCGCTCCTCCCACGCCGCCGCCTCCTCGGCCAGATCGGCGACCGGCACGGGCAGGTCCAGCACGTCCTCGATGCGGTGCAGCAGCGCGAGCGTCGCCTTCGGGCACGGGGGATTGTTCGCGTAGTGCGGCACGTGCACCCAGAACGACATGGCGTCGAGCTCGGCGCGCCGGGCCGCGTCGTGCAGCACGCCGACGATCCCGGTGGGCCCCTCATACCGGGTCGGCGTGACCAGTGCGTGCTCGTCGGGCCGGGTCACGCTCCCGCTGACCGGGAGCGGCCGGTTGTACGGCACGTCGGCCAGCAGCGCGCCGAGCAGGACCAGCCGCTGGACGCCCAGGCTGTGGCAGATCTCCAGCACGGATTCGCAGAACGTGCGCCAGCGCATGCTCGGCTCGGTGCCCCGGATGAGCACCACGTCGTGCTTGGCGCCGGGCGGACTGGCGGACAGGATCGTCGTGCCCGGCCACTCGATGTGCCGGGTGTCCCCGTCCGTGAGGGTGATCTGCGGCCGGTTGACCTGGAAGTCGTAGAACTCCTCGGGGTCGATCGAACTGATCTCGCGCGCGTCCCAGAGCTGCTCCAGGTGCTCAACGGCAGAGGTCGAGGCGTCGGCAGCGTCGTTCCAGCCCTCGAACGCGGCGATGGCGATGGGCGATTGCAAGGTGGGGAGGCCGTCGAACTCTGTCACAAGCCCCAGCCTACGGCGTACCGCGCGAATGACTGTGCGGCAGCACACAGATGTCCACTTTCAGATGCGGCTGGAGCGCGAGCAAAAACGTCGGTCCGATCGTTTAGCCTTTGTCACGTGGTAAACAGCGCTCGCCCCGATCTTCGCGACGTCCTTGGCCGACGAGTCCTCATAGCCGATGGCGCGATGGGCACGATGCTGCAGGCAGCCGACCCTTCGTTGGATGATTTCGAGGGTCACGAGGGGTGCAACGAGGTGCTCAACGTGACCCGGCCCGACATCGTCCGGGCGGTGCACGAGGCCTATTTCGCCGCGGGCAGCGACTGCGTCGAGACCAACACGTTCGGGGCAAACCTGGGCAACCTTGGCGAATATGGGATCGTCGAGCGGATCGGCGAGTTGTCGGAGGCGGGCGCCCGGCTGGCCCGCGAGGTGGCCGACGGGTTCAGCTCGGCCGATCGCCCGCGTTTCGTGCTTGGCAGCATCGGCCCGGGCACCAAACTGCCGACCCTGGGCCACGTCGATTTCGCCACACTGCGTGACTCCTATGCGGAGAATGCGGCGGGCCTGCTGGCCGGCGGCTGTGACGCGCTGATCGTGGAGACCAGCCAAGACCTGCTGCAGACCAAGGCTTCCGTGCTCGGGGCCAAGCGGGCGATGCGCCGGCTCGACCGCGAGGTCGCGCTGATTTGCCAGGTCACCGTGGAGACGACCGGCACCATGCTGCTGGGCAGCGAGATCGGCGCGGCGCTGACCGCGTTGGAGCCGCTGGGGGTCGATCTGATCGGGCTCAACTGCGCGACCGGGCCGGCCGAGATGACCGAGCATCTGCGCTATCTGACGCAGCACGCGCGGGTGCCGGTGAGCGTGATGCCCAACGCGGGTCTGCCGCAGCTGACGTCGACCGGTGCGGTCTATCCGCTGACCCCGGCCGAGCTGGCCGAGGCGCTGGGCCGGTTCGTCGACGAATACGGCGTGGCCCTGATCGGCGGGTGCTGCGGCACGACGCCCGAGCACATCGAGCATGTGGTGCGGGCGCTGGGCGGCCATGCGGCGCCGGTGCGGCAGCCGCTGCGCGAGGCGGGCGTGTCCTCGCTCTACCACCACGTCCCGTTCGCGCAGGACGCGTCGGTGCTGATGATCGGTGAGCGGACCAATGCCAACGGCTCCAAGGCTTTCCGCGAGGCGATGCTGGCTGAGGACTATCAGAAGTGCATCGAGATCGCGCGGGAGCAGGCGCGCGACGGCTCCCACCTGCTCGACCTGTGCATCGACTATGTGGGCCGTGACGGTGCGGCCGACATGCGGGCGCTGGCCTCCCGGTTCGCCACCGCGTCGACCCTGCCGATCATGCTGGACTCGACCGAGCCGCCGGTGATCGAGGCGGGGCTGGAGTCGCTGGGCGGCCGGTGCATCGTCAACTCCGTCAATTTCGAAGATGGCGACGGCCCCGACTCGCGCTATGCGCGGATCATGCCGCTGGTGCGGGAGCACGGCGCGGCCGTGGTGGCGCTGACCATCGACGAGGAGGGCCAGGCGCGCACGGCCGAGTGGAAGGTGCGGGTGGCCTCGCGGCTGATCGACGACCTGACCGGCCGGTGGGGCATGCGGGTGGAAGACATCCTGGTCGACGCGCTGACGTTCCCGATCTCCACCGGGCAGGAGGAGACCCGGCGCGACGCGATCGAGACGATCGAGGCGATCCGCCAGATCGCCGCGCTCTATCCGGGGGTCAACTTCACGCTTGGCATCTCCAACGTGTCGTTCGGGCTCAACCCGGCCGCGCGGCAGGTGCTCAACTCGGTCTTCCTGCACGAGTGTCAGCAGGCCGGCCTGACGTCGGCGATCGTGCACGCCTCCAAGATCTTGCCGATGGCGCGGATTCCCGAGGAGCACCGCCAGGTCGCGCTCGACATGATCTACGACCGGCGGCGGGAGGGTTACGACCCGTTGCAGACGTTCATCGACCTGTTCGAGGGCGTCGATGCGGCGAGCGCGCGGGCCAGCCGGGCCGAGGAGCTGGCGGCGCTGCCGCTCGTCGAGCGGCTGCAGCGGCGCATCGTCGACGGCGAGCGCAACGGGCTGGAGGCCGACCTCGACGAGGCGCTGCAGGCCCGCTCGGCGCTGGCCATCATCAACGACACCCTGCTTGAGGGCATGAAGACGGTTGGCGACCTGTTCGGGTCGGGCCAGATGCAGCTGCCGTTCGTGCTGCAGTCGGCGGAGGTGATGAAGACCGCGGTGGCCTATCTGGAGCCGCACATGGAAAAGGCCGACACGGTGGGCAAGGGCACGATCGTGCTCGCGACGGTCAAGGGCGACGTGCACGACATCGGCAAAAACCTGGTCGACATCATCCTGTCCAACAACGGCTACACGGTGGTCAACATCGGCATCAAGCAGCCGATCAACGCGATCATCGACGCGGCCGAGCAGCACGACGCCGATGTGATCGGCATGTCCGGGCTGCTGGTCAAGAGCACGGTCATCATGAAGGAAAACCTGGCCGAGATGATGGCCCGCGGGCTGCACGGGCGGTGGCCGGTGCTGCTCGGCGGGGCCGCGCTGACCCGGTCCTTTGTGGAGGATGACCTGCGCGAGCTGTTCGACGGCGGGCAGGTGCACTACGCGCGCGACGCGTTCGAGGGCCTGTCGCTGATGGACCGGGTGATGTCCGCCAAGAAGGGCGGCGTTCAGGTCATCGACAGCGCGCGGGAGCAGGCGCTGGAGCAGCGGCGGGCACGGCGCGAGCGGCACCGCGCGACCGTCACCGACAACCTGCCCGACCTGACCGACGACTCGGTGCGCTCCGATGTGGCCACCGACACGCCCGTGCCCACGGCGCCGTTCTTCGGCACGCGCGTGATCAAGGGCATCCCGCTGGCCGACTACGCGTCGATGCTCGACGAGCGGGCGCTGTTCCTCGGGCAGTGGGGGCTGCGCGGTGCGCGCGGCGGCACCGGACCGTCCTATGAGGAGCTCGTCGAGACCGAGGGCCGGCCGCGGTTGCGCTACTGGCTGGAGCGGTTCGCCACCGACCAGCTGCTGGAGGCCGGCGTGGTTTACGGCTACTTCCGGTGCCGCTCGGAGGGCAACGACCTGATCGTGCTCGACGGCGACCGGGAGGTGCGCTTCACCTTCCCGCGGCAGCGGGCCGAGCGGCGGCTGTGCCTGGCCGACTTTTTCCGCCCCGACGAAGACGTGATCGCGTTCCAGCTGGTGACCGTGGGGCACCCGATCAGCGAGTTCGCGGCGAAACTGTTCGCGGGCAACAACTATCGCGACTATCTGGAGGTGCACGGGCTTTCCGTGCAGCTGACCGAGGCCCTCGCCGAGCACTGGCACCGGCGCGTCCGCAGCGAGCTGATCCTGCCAGACGGGCGCCCACTGTCCGATGAGGACCCGCCCGACCTGGCCGGCATCCTGCGCACCGACTACCGCGGCTGCCGCTACTCGTTCGGCTATCCGGCGTGCCCGGAGCTGGAAGACCGGGCCAAGATCGTGGACCTGCTGGATGCGTCGCGCATCGGCGTGGAGCTGAGCGAGGAGTTCCAGCTGCATCCCGAGCAGGCGACCGACGCGCTGGTGGTGCACCACCCGGAAGCGTCCTACTTCAACGCCAAATGAGCGTGGCTCCAGCCGCGGTCCTGTTCGACATGGACGGGACCCTCTTCGACAGCGAACAGCTGTGGGACGTCGCGATCTACGAGCTGGCCGAGAAGTATGGCGCCACCGTGCCCATCGAGACCCGGATGGCCATGGTGGGGACGTCCATGGGCGACTCGATGGAGTTGCTGCATACGGGGATCGGCCAGCCGTGGCGGGATCCGGTCTACAGCGAGCTGTGGATCAACGATCGGGTGGGGGAGTTGTTCACCACCTCGCTGGTGTGGCGGCCGGGTGCGCAGGAGCTGCTGCACGAGGTGCGGGCGGCGGGCATTCCCACGGCGCTGGTGACGGCGACACAGCGGCGGCTGGTGGACATCGCAGTCGAGGTGGCAGGGCGGCACAACTTCGACGTGCTGGTGTGCGGCGACGAGGTCGACTACACCAAGCCGCACCCGGAGCCATACAAGAAGGCAGCGCGCCTGCTCGGGGTCGACATCGCGCAGTGTGTCGCCATCGAGGACTCGCCGACCGGCGTGGCGAGCGCCACCGCGGCGGGCGCCTGGGTGCTGGCCATCCCGCACCACGTCCCGCTCGACGAACTGCCTGGCGTCACGCTGCGCCCGACCCTCGCCGGAGTGGGCCTGTCCGATCTGCGCGCGCTGCTGATCGGCCCGCATCCACGTGGCGAAGCAGCTGCAGAGCAGGCCCGCGAAGCGGGGTCTGCCCGTGGCGGGACGGCCCAGCGGCGATCTGTTTGACGGTGGTGCCCCGGCCACCGGCGGCCCGGCCGCGCGCCTCCCCGCGACCTCGGTGACAAGCGGCGCCCGCAGCGAGGGCCGCCCGTCATGAGGCAGTGGCTCCCTTCGGGACGGTGGCGTCGGTGTCGCTTGACGACCAGATCATGCCGCACCGTCTGCGGCTGGCCGGCCCGGGAACTCGCGACGGTGGGGCATCCCCAACAGGGTGATCCCGGCTCGCGTGAGGCCAGGCGGGACCTCGAACGCGAGCCGGGATCGGGGAGGGTAAAGCCTTTTCGGTTTCTTCAAGCCACGCCGCGCTCCGTGCGCGGCTAGGGTCGGCGTGGAGCGTCCGACCCTAGCCGCTGCCGGGAAGAACTGCCTACTCGTAGGCGATGGCGCCCAGCACGTTGGTCCGCGCGGCCCTGATCGCCGGCAGGATGGCGGCCAACACGCCGACAACCGCGCCCACGCCGAGGTAAAGGCCCATCTGCTGCCATGGCAGCACGAGCTCCTTCAACCCTTCGTCGGCCAGCCCTTCCACCACTGCCGAGCCGAGCCCTACCCCCACGGCCAGGCCCAGCAGCGCGCCGAAGACGGTGATGACGACCGCCTCGACCGTGATCATGCGCATGGTCGCCATCCGCCCGAGCCCGATCGCCCGCAGCAGCCCGATTTCCCGGGTGCGTTCGAGCACCGACAGCGCCAGCGTGTTGACCACACCCAGCACGGCGATCAGCATCGCGAGCCCCAGCAGCACCTGGACCATCAGCAGGAACTGCGCGACCTCGCCGGTCTGGTTGTCGATGTATTCCTTCTGGTTCTGCACGCGCATCTCGGGGCTGTCGGCAAGCAGGCCCTCCAGTGCGGTGCGGGCGGCGGCCGGGTCGGCGCTGTCGGCCAGATCGACGTACGCGAAGGTCGGTTGGCCGCCGCGCATGCCCTCGATCGCGTCGGCTCCGAATTGGTACCCGCCAAAGAGGTTTGTGTCTGCAAAAATCCCTATGACGCGGTACGTCTTCTCGGTTCCCTTGGCGGACCGCACCGTCACCGTGTCGCCGAGGGCATGCCCGCGGTTGTCGTCGACCACCACCTCGCCCGGACCTGGCTGGGCGATCGTCCCGGCCACGGTGGTCGCGGAGACCAGCCGCGCCACCGTGGGCAGATCGGTCTGCACCTGGGCGTAGGCGGGCTTGCCGTTGACCGCTATCTGATCGGCGTACGTGGCGACCACACTGTCCACTCCGGACACCTGCTGCATGCGCGGCAGCAGCACCGGGTCGAACGTGGGCTGCACACCCGGGCTCTCCTGCCCGGAGATCACGAGATCGGCCTTGAACGTCGCGGCCACGTCGCCGCGCATGCTCCGCTCGGCCGACGTCATGATGGTGTTGACGCCGGTCACCAGCGCGATGCCGACCATCAGCGCGGCGGCCGTGATGGCCGTGCGGCGCGGGTTGCGCCCGGAGTTGAGGCGGCCGAGTTTGCCCGGCACCGACCAGGAAAACAGCCGCCCGAGCATGGCCACCGCGGGCCGCGCCACGAACGGGCTCAGCAGCGCCACGCCGACGAACGCCGCGAGCACCCCGCCCATCAGAAACCACAGGCTTTGCTGCCGCAGCCCGTAGGCGATGGCACCGCCGCCGGCGGCGGTGACGATGGCGCCGGCGGCGGTGAGCTTCGTCAGCGGCCGGTCCGGCGTTGCCACCTCCTGCAGCGCGGCCACGGGCGGTACCCGCGAGGCTCGCACGGCCGGCAGCAGCGCGGCGATCACGGTGATGACGATCCCGACGGTGAACGCGCTGATCACCGCGGCCGCCGGCACAGCGATCCCGGCCAGCTGCAGGCTGGTGAAGTTGGCGAAGTACGCCGCCAGCAGCGCACCGACCCCGACGCCCGCCGCCAGCCCCAGCACCGACGCGACCAGTCCGATCACGACGGCCTCGACCAGCACCGATCCGATCATCTGCCCACGTCCCGCGCCCAGCGCACGGGCCAGCGCGAGCTCCTTGGTCCGCTGCGCCACGATGATCGAGAACGTGTTGAGGATCAGGAAGGTGCCAACGAACAGGGCCACGCCCGCGAACCCGAGCAGAATCTTGTTCATCACGTCCAGCACGGCCTTGAAGCTGTTGGCCATCGCCGCGGCCGCCTCTTCACCGGTCTGCACCACATATCGGTCGCCAAGACCCGCCTTCAGCTCATCCCTCAGTGCGGCCGGGCTCTTGTCGGAGTTCACGGTGATGCTGGTGTATCCCTCCGCCCCCAGCATCAGCTCCTGCGCCACGGCGTCGGTGAAGCGCACCTCGTCCACGGGACCACGGCTGTCCAGCCCGCCCTCGTAGCCGAAAATGCCCACGAGCTTGAACGTTTGCTTCGGCTTGGTGGTGAGCACGCCCACCTGGTCGCCCACCTTGATCCCGGCCTTCTTGGCCAGCGCGGCGTTGACCACGATCTCGTCGGCCTTTTGCGGTGCGACCCCCTCGTGCAGCCGCAGCCCGCCGACCTCGCCGGTCCAGTTGCCGCCCATGCGCGGCGGCCCATAGGTGGTGACCACCTTGCCGTCCGATCCGATGACCCGCGCCCCATCGACGGAAATCTCACCGATGGCCGAAGGCGCGATCTCCTGCACGCGCCGCAGGTCAGCGGCGGTCAGCAGCCCGGGGACCGGCTCGCCCTCCATTTCGGACACCTCGATGGCGGGTTTCGCGGTCACCAGGACATCGGTCTCGGCCAGCGCGGAGGAGAACATGTTGTCGAAGCTGCGCCCGATCGCGTCGGTGAGCACGAACGAGCCGGACACGAACATCACGCCCAGCAGCACGGCCAGCCCCGACAGGACCAGCCTGACCTTGCGAGCCAGCAGGCTCTTCAGCGTCGCCCGCAGCATCAGCCCGCAGCCGCCTTCAGCATGTCGAGCACCGTGTCGGCCGTCGGATCGTCCAAAGACGACACGATCCGGCCGTCGGCCAGGAACACCACGCGGTCGGCATACGACGCCGCGTTGGCGTCGTGCGTGACCATCACGATCGTCTGCCCGTACTCGATCACCGACCGGCGCAGGAAGGTGAGGATCTCGTTGCCCGCACGGGAGTCCAGGTTGCCGGTCGGCTCGTCGGCGAAGATCACCTCGGGTCGGCTCACGAGAGCGCGGGCACAGGCCACTCGCTGCTGTTGCCCCCCGGACAGCTGCGAGGGCCTGTGCCCGAGCCGGTCACCCAGTCCCACCGTGTCGATCACCGTCTGGAACCAGGCCCGGTCTGGCTTGCGCCCGGCGATGGCAAGCGGCAACAGGATGTTCTCCTCGGCGGTGAGCGTGGGCAACAGGTTGAACTGCTGGAAGATGAATCCGACCTTCTCCCGGCGCAGCTTGGTCAGGCCGGCGTCGGACAGCCCGGTGACCTTCGTGTCGCCCACGAACACATCGCCGCGCGTCACCGCGTCGAGCCCGGCCAGGCAGTGCATCAACGTCGATTTGCCCGAGCCGGACGGGCCCATGATGGCGGTGAAGCGCCCGCGTTCGAGCTCCACGCTCACGTCGCGCAGCGCGACCACCTGGGCCTCGCCGGAGCCGTACACCTTCCAGACGTCGGCGGCACGGGCCGCGGCGGCGGTGCGCGTGATGACGGGTGCGGTCAAAGTCATGAACACATGCTCGTCGGCGTATCTGCCCGAAACCTCGCCCGGCGGTCGGATTCGCCCCTGTTCTTTGGTAGCGGGTCACCCCCGACTCCGGTCTAGGGGACGACCCTGACGCCGGCCTGAGCCCTGCGGAGCCGATATCTGGCGATACGACGGGCGACGAGCACGCGCGCCCATGCCCGGATCTGGCGGAAGTGGCTACACCTTCAACCTGTGACCCTCACGAACGAGGCGGGTGTGGCCATGCCGGCCACACCCGCCTCGCATCGATGCGTTGCTTACTCGTACGCGATTGCTTCCAACACGTTGAGCTTGGCCGCCCGCCGGGCGGGCCACAGCGCCGCGACCACGCCGAAAACCAGCGCGGCCCCGACATACACCGCCAGGTTGGCCCAGGGAAGCGCGAACTTCGACATGAAGTCGAGGTCGATGAGCGCCTTGACGAACGCCGCGCCGAGCCCGACACCCAGCGTCACCCCGAGCAGGCAGCCGAACACCGAGATGAGCACCGACTCGACTCCCACCATGCGCACCACCCCGCCGCGGCTGAGCCCGACCGCGCGCACCAGACCCAGCTCACGCGTCCGCTCGACGATGCTCAGCAGCAGGGTGTTGATGATGCCCAGCAGCGCGATCAGCAGCGCCACGCCCAGCAGGATCGTGATCGCGTTGACCAGCACGTCGAATGCCTGGCTCTGCTGCCTGGCGAACGACGACATGTCGCCGACGGTCACGCCCGGGTAGTCGCTCATGATGTCCTCGACCTTGGCCACGGTCCCGGCCACGTCCGCCCCGTCGTCGAGGCTCACGAACCCCTGGTAGGCAAGCTTTCCGGCGAAGTCGTCCACCGCTGGCAGCCCGAGGATCGGACCCTGGAGCGTCGGCGTGCGCTTGTATATGCCGACGATCGTGTATTTCTTGCTCGTCTGTCCGATCCCGACCGTGACCTGGTCGCCGGCCTTCCACCTGCTCGCCTCGGCCATGTTGTCGTCCACGACCATCTCTTGCGCGCCAAGGGTTCTCAGCTGGCCGCCGACCTCCTGCATCTGCCACATGCGCTTGGCGGTCGGCACGTCGGCGGCCGAGATGAACGCCGGTGTGCCCGCGATCGCCGCCTCGATGGTGATGTGCCACGCGGCCGTGTCGGTGACCCCAGGCAGCTTCTTGACCTCGTCAAGCGCGGCCGGGTTGAACCCGATCTCGCCGTTGGGCGGTCCGGTGTTCGGGCCCAGGATCATGATATCGACGCCCGTGTTCTGCCCGACGATGTCCTCGATGCTGGACTTGAACGACTGCGCCACCGTCGCCGCCGTGGTGATCAGCGTGACGCCGATCATCAGCGCGGCCGCGGTGACGGCCGTGCGGCGCGGGTTGCGCAGGGCGTTGCGCACGCCCAGCTTGCCGGCCTGCCCACGCCCGAGCAGCCAGCCCAGCAGCCGGACCACGGGCTTGGCCAGCAGCGGGGACAGCAGAGCCACGCCGAGGAACACGAGCACAACGCCCCCGGCCAGCACGAGGGTTGTCGCACTCCCGATGCCGGTCAATGCCAACGCCACGAGGCCCGCACCCGGTACCAGGAAAGCACCTCCGGTTATGGAAAGCCCAAGCAGCGACTTGTCCGGGCGCACGGTCTCCCGCATCGCCGCGATCGGCGGCACCATCGACGCCTTCACCGCCGGGATGAACGCCGCGATCATCGTGACGATGAGACCGACCACATAGGACCACAGCACCGCCCACATGGACACGACCACGCCGCCGCTGGGCAGGTCGACCCCGAGCATGTTGCTCAGCAGCGCCTCGGCGCCCACGCCAACGGCGATGCCGAACCCGAGGCCGAGCGTGGCGCCGAAGCCGCCCACGACCAGGGCCTCCAGCAGTACCGCGCGGATCACCTGACCCCAGCTGGCCCCCATCGCGCGCAGCAGCGCCAGCTCGCGGGAGCGCTGCGCAACGATGATGTTGAACGTGTTGTAGATCAGGAAGATGCCCACGAACGCGGCCACCCCGGCGAACGCGCTCAGGATGATCGTGAAGATGCCGAACGAGTCGCCGAGCGCGTTGGACGCCTCCTCGGTGGCCTCCTTGCCGGTCTGCGCCTTGAACCCGGACGGCAGCTCGCGCTCGATGCGCTTCTTCAGCTCGTCCTGGCTGACGCCCGACGCGGCGCCGAACGACGCGCTCGCATAGACGCCCGTCGTGCCATAGAACAGCTCCTGGGCGTGCTTGAGCTCGAACATCACCAGCGTCTCGCCCGCCAGGGAATCCCGGCCGCCGGCGAAACCGGCGATCCCGCTGACCGTGTAGGTCCTTGCCTCGCCCAGCTGGGGTACGAACACCTTGAGCTGCGTGCCCCTTTGCGCCTTGGCCAGTTTGGCCGTGTTGGCACTGAGCACGACCTCGTCGGCGCGGGCGGGCCAGGCACCCTCGCGCAGTTCGACCAGGCCCAGCGTGTCGCCCCGCGAATCCACCCCGGCCGCGAGCCCGACCTGCGCGGTGACCGCCTTGCCGGTGTCGGTGCGGAACGGGATGACCCCCTCGGCGCTCACGTCGCCGGACGCCTGGGCCACACCGTCCACTCGCGACAGCCGGTCCAGGTCGGCCTGGCTGAGGCGGGCGGGCTCGGCCGCGTCGGGGTCCTTCGCGGTGACCTGCACGGCCACGTTCTCGTTGATGGTGGAGAACAGCCCGGCGAAGCGCGCGTTGAGCGTGTCACCGAGCACGATGCTGCCCGACAGGAACCCGACCGACAGCACGATCGCGATCACGGCGAGCGCCAGCCGCAGCTTGCGCTGCAGCAGCCCGCGCAGGCTTGCCTTGATCATTCCGCGACCTCGACCCTGTCTTCGCTCACGGCGAGCGTGTCCAGAGACTTGATTTTGTCCAGTACCGCCTCGGCCGTCGGATTCTCGATCTCGTCCACGATCCGGCCGTCCGCCAGGAAGATCACCCGGTCGGCATAGGACGCCGCGTTGGCGTCGTGCGTGACCATCACGATGGTCTGCCCGAACTCGGACACACTGCGCCGCAGGAAGCCCAGGATGTCCGCCCCCGATCGCGAGTCAAGGTTGCCGGTCGGCTCGTCGGCGAAAATCACCTCGGGCCGCGACACCAGCGCGCGTGCGCACGCCACCCGCTGCTGCTGCCCGCCGGACAGCTGGCTCGGCCGGTGCCCCAGCCGGTCGCCCAGACCCACCGTCTGGATCACCGTGTCGTACCAGGCCTTGTCCGGCTTACGGCCCGAGATCGCCAGCGGGAGCGTGATGTTCTCCTCCGCGGTGAGCGTCGGCAGCAGGTTGAACTGCTGGAAGATGAAGCCCACTTTTTCGCGGCGCAGCCGGGTCAGACCGGCGTCGGACAGCCCGGTCACGCGGGTGTCGCCGACCGCGACCTCACCACGCGTCACCGAGTCCAGCCCGGCGAGGCAGTGCATCAGCGTCGACTTGCCCGACCCGGACGGGCCCATGATGGCCGTGAACTTGCCCCGCTCCACCTCGAGGTTCACCCCGCGCAGGGCGATAACCTGCGCTTCCCCCGATCCGTAAACCTTCCACACGTCCACCGCTCGCGCGGCGGCGCTCATAGGCGAATTCATGTCACACAGCGTGGCAGCGGTTTCGGGGCTCACCCTCAGACCTGGCGATGGTCTGTGCTCCTCCTCGGGGAGGAGGGCCCATCCTACGGGGAGCCCGGCCGCACCAGGCCCGTCTCGTAGGCCAGCACCACCGCCTGCACCCGGTCGCGCAGGCCCAGCTTGGTGAGCATGTGCCCGACGTGTGTCTTGACGGTGGTCTCGCTGACCATCAGGGCCTGGGCGATCTCCGCATTGGACAGTCCCTTCGCCACCTGCACCAGCACCTCCCGCTCCCGGTCGGTGAGCGTGGAAATGCGCGTGGGTGGCGAGGCGTTGGGATCGGGCAGCAGGTCGGCGAAGCGGTCCAGCAGCCGGCGCAGAATCCGCGGCGCGACAACGGCATCGCCGGCGGCGACCGTGCGGATCGCGGCCACCAGCTCCTCGGCGGGCACGTCCTTGGCCAGGAACCCGCTCGCCCCGGCGCGCAGCGCGCCCACGACGTAGTCGTCCAGATCGAAGGTGGTCAGGATCAGCACACGCACGGGCAGCTTCTGCGCCACGATCTCGCGTGTTGCCGCCACGCCGTCCTGACGCGGCATGCGTACATCCATCAAGACGACATCGGGCAGCAGACGGCGCGACATCTCGACCGCCTCGACCCCGTCGGCCGCCTCGCCGACGATGTTGAGGTCGGCCTCGGTGCCCAGCACCATCTTGAAGCCGGTCCGCAGCAGCTGCTGGTCGTCGGCGAGCAGCACCCGAATCGGTTTCAAACGATGGCCTCCACATGCTCATTTTCCGGTGCCTCCACCGGAATCTTGGCGTACACCCGGAAACCGCCGCCCGGACGGGGTCCGGTGCGCAGGATGCCCCCGTAGACGGAGACCCGCTCGCGCATGCCGAGCAGGCCGTGGCCCGGCGACACCGAGCCGTGCGGGCCCTGCCCGGTGTCGAACACCTCCACGGTCAGCAGATCGGGCTCGAATTTCAGGCGCACCTCGGCCTTGGCCTGGCCGGCGTGCTTGAGGGTGTTGGTCAAAGCCTCTTGGACGATGCGGTACGCGGCCAGCGCCACACCCGGTTCGAGGGTGCGCGTTTCCCCGTCGACCTTGAGGCTGACCGGCAGGCCCGCCTCCTGCACCTGTTCGACCAGGGTGCGGATGCCCTCCAGACCGGGCTGCGGGGTCAGCTGGGCGTCGGACTCGGACTCGACCCGCAGCAGGAACAGCAGCCGGCGCAGCTCGCGCAGCGTTGTGCGGCTCGTCTGCTCGATGGTCGCCAATGCCTGATCGGTCGCGTCGGGGTCGAGCTTGAGCATCCGGCGCGCGCCCGTGGCCATGACCCCGATGACGC
>NZ_QJUG01000209.1 GCF_003426775.1 Allorhizocola rhizosphaerae
AGCTGCGGCCCGTTGGAGGAGCAAGTCGACTCGTCGCCAAGAGGTCACCTGTCGACTAGGGAGGCTTGCCACAGGTAGGTGCTCGTCGGGGTGGGTGGGATGGGTACCCGGCTCGGCTCAGGGAACGGCGGCGTGCAGAGTGGACACGGCCTGCCGCTCGGGAACACGAGCTCGGCGAGCGCGAGATCGCGGTACCCGACGACCTGCCCGGTGGTCTCGCTGACCAGCACCTCCCGGCGCCTGTTCTCACTTTCCTGGCCGCCGATCGCCCACACCCGGCTGCCGTCCGGCGCCGTAACCAGTTCGGCTGTCACGCCGTCGACCAGTGCGAGCGCCCGCAGCAGTGCGGCCTTGAGCCGTGGCGGGGCCATCGCGTCCATCTCCTCGGCGAGCGTCCCAAGCGTGTGTGCCACCTCCCCGGCGGTCTGCGTCCGGCCGTGCGTCATGGCGTGCAGCAGCGCCTGCGGATCGGTGGTGTATGTCGACAGCACGGCCCAGGTGGGATAGAACAATCCGGGCCCCAATTTGGCCATGTCGGCCCGGCTCATGTTGATCCACCTTTGCCGTTCCTGCTCGGTGTCCTCCTCGACAAAGTCACCCGCTTCGTAGATTCGGGTCCGCAGCAGGATGGCGCCGTTGGGGTCCAGCCATCGCTCCTGTTGGTGCGCGCCGACCGAGCTGTACTGCGTCTGCACGACGAGGATCAGCTGATCGGGCCGGGGCTCCGGCGGGTTGGGCGCGTTCTCGGCCAGCACGCTGAGCCGCGCGATCACCTGGCGGGCCGATGGTGCGACGCTCGGCGACGGGCTTGTTGGCGGTGTGGTCGGGCCGATGACGGGTGGCTCGGAACCCTTGCCGCGCCAGAGGGTGATGGCGATGGGCAGGGCCAGGACGATGGCAATGACGGCTGCGAGGGTTGCCCGCCGGGCTGCGCGCCGTCGGCGTACCGTAGAAATGGTTTTATCAATCCCTGGAGCCGCGACAACCGGCGCACTCTCCCACGTCAGCTGCTCGGCAAGCTGCGAGCGGCCGCGGGTGAGCCAGGACCGCACGGTGCCCTCGGCGACATTCTGCTGCTGCGCGATCTCCGAAGTGGACAGTTGGCCCAGGTGATGCAGCACGACCGCCAACCGGTGCTTGGGCGGAAGCTTGGCAAGCGCACGGGTGAGCGCCACGCGATCGGGGGTAGGCCCCTCGACGTGCTCCTCGCGCTGGCTGGCGCGGTGCCGCAGCACGACACGCAGATGGCGCAGGCGGTTGGTGGCGAGGTTCCACGCCACCTGGCGCACCCAGGCCTCCGGGTGTTCGTATGTGCTGATCCGCTCCCAGCGCTCGAAAGCCCGGCAGAACGCCTCCTGTGTCACATCCTGCGCTTCCCCCTGGTCGCCAAGATAGGCGGCCAGCTGACCGCCTATCTTGGCGAAGTTCGCGGCATAGAATCCGGCGAAGTCCGCCGCCTCCGGTCTCGTCATCAGCCGCATGCGCTTGCCCTTCTGTCGTCGCTAAGAAGGGAACACCTCACTCGGCCCGGATGCTGCACCCGGGGATCCACCGGTTTGCCAAGGCCCGCCATACTAGTTTGATGACAACCGATGATGATGTGGTACCGAAGCAGCGCAGCGTCGCCGCGCTCATCGCCGGCTGGATCGGGCTGATCGCACATCTCCCGGTGGGCATCTGGTACCTGTCCAGCGGGCTCGTCACGCCGGCGTGGGCGTACGTGTTGCTGCTGCTCGTGTGGCTGGCGTTCTTCGGGCTGGCCATCTATCTGCTGCGCACGCGACCGGTCTACACGCTGCTCGTCCCGGTCGCGGCCGCCGCCTTCTGGTTCGCGGCGATCAGCGCGGGCGAGGCGTGGCTGGGCTGGACGGGCTAGCACGGGCTGGAGGCCGGCGATCGGGCGGTCGCCGGCCTCCAAGTTTTCCTTGTGGTGCTTAGAGCTTGCCGGCTCCGGCGCCCGCCGTGACGGAGGCCTTGACCGTGCCGGAGCTCTCCGCTGTGTAGCGGTACGGGATGGCAGCCACGGAACCGTTGGTCTCACACGGCCCGGAGTTGCTCAGGATGTTGTCGCGCGCCACCAGCCGGCCCGGGTCGGAGTCGGCGTAGCCGCTGGCCGACCAGCACGCCTGCTGCACGTTCTCGAAGACGTTGCCCTCGACCAGCGTTCCGGCGTTCATGACCGAGGCGATGGCGTAGGAATTCGAGTCGCGCCTGATGTTCAGGTAGTAGTTGTTGAACACGTGCACCGTCTCTCCGAAGCGGACCCGCGGGGCGCGCTCGAAGGTCGTGTCGAACCAGTTGTGGTGATACGTGATCCGCAGGTGGCCGACGTCCTCGCCCGCGTTGCTGTCGGAGTGGCCGACCAGCGACGTCTTCCAGTGGTTGCGGATGATGTTCCACGACACGGTGACGTAGTCACACGCGTGGGTGCAGTCGATCAGACCGTCGTAGAAGTCGGGGTCGTTCTCGATCGTGCTCTGCAGCGTGTTGTGGTCGATCCAGACGTGCGTGGCGTTCTCGATCTGGATCGTGTCATTACCCGGTACCCCGCGGAGGTTCATGTTCTGGATGATCACGTTGGCCGGGTGCATGTCCTCGATGTTGAGCACGGCTCCGGTGACACCGGAGTTGGCTCCTACACCGCGGATCGTCTTGTTGGCCGTGATCTCGACCGTGCCCGAGCCGGACAGCATGCCGCTGACCAGGATGGTGCGCGTGCCCGCGGCCTGTGCCTGGGTCCGGAAATCGGCGAAGCTGCTCACCGTGACCGTGGCACCGCCCGCGCCACCGGTCGTGCCGCCGCCCTGCGTCGCCCAGCCGACGATCCCGCCTGGCTGCGGGTTCGGCGAGGTCGTGGGTGACGGCGACGGGGACGTGGACGGCGAGGGCGAGGTGGACGGGGACGCCGTCGGGGAGCTGGTCGGCGACGAGCTGGTCGGGCCCGGCCCGGCCGCGTCGCTCACCACCACGTCGTCGAACGAGGCCGCGCCGTAGTTGGCGATCAGACCCGCGCGGCCCGTGGCATAGGAACCGTCCGAAGTGGACACCACCTGGGTTCCGTTGACCGAGCCGACCAGGGAGCTGCCGGTGGCGCTCAACGTCAGCGTGTACCACGTGCCGGTCGCTGTCGTGAACGCCGCCGAGGCGAGCGTGGTGGTCGCTCCCTTGCGGATCTGCACCGAGGTGGGGGTGAGCACGAGCGCGTAGAAGTTGGACGTGCTCTGGGCGCGGGCGGCGATGCCAACCCCGCGCGAGGTGGCGCTGCCGAAGGTGTTGGCCCGGACCTTGGCCGTCACCGTGGCCGTGCTCCACGTCGTGGAGCCGGCCAGAGCCTTGGCGCTGGCGCTGGCGCCCGACTGGGTGTAGGCGCCGGACGAAACCGACCAGCTGCCACCCGAGGTGCTCCAACCATTGGCGTTGCCGTCGTTGAAATCATCGGAGAACAGCGTGGCCGCGTTGGCGGTCGCGCCAAGGGTGAAGACGAGTGCCGTGGCCGCGAAGCCGGCACCGGCCGCCAAGGCCAGCCGGGTCCGCCTCCTCAACCGGCGCGTTGGGACGTGTTGCGCTTCCTGCACTGTAGGACCTCCCTGCGTTGGAATGCGCTTTCCCGCCAACGTAAAAAGGTAGCCATAAAACAGTCAATGGGTACCATTTGCAGCTTTGTTGCAACGAATCACACGCAACACAACAGCCGGCGCCTCGGCCGGTCCGGATATGGGGCGCTATTGTCTGATTTCCTGCGCCGCCCCGACTCCCGCAATTCGCAGGATCGAGGCGATCCTATGGCAAGCGCTTTCCCAAAAACCACCGCCCTGGGGCCGACTGTCCGGTTAGGACGATCTGGGCCGGCCCGGATCGGTCACATGTCTCGGCGACGGCGGTGGAGCAGATAGCCCACCAGGCCGAGGGAGACGAGGAACGCGGCGGCCGTGCCGAACCAGCCGCCGGACATGCCGCCGCCACCGGTCTTGGCCCCGCCGATGGGCTTCGGGCCGCCGCCGATGGCCTTCGGATCGCCGCCGAGGGGACTGGGGCCGCCCGGTGAGTGGGCGATCTTGGGCGGCGGGGTGTTGGCGGGCGATGGGGCGCTGGTGGGCGAGAGGGTCGTGCTGCGCGACGGCTGGGCCTGGACGGCCGGGCAGGTGTGGCTGAGGTTGAAGGTGCCCGAGGCGGTGTTCGGCTCGACCTGTGCCGTGCCGTCCAGCAGGGTCCAGCCGGGCTGAGTGAAAACGTAGGCGTGCTTGTCGTCGTTGGCTCGCCCGGCATTGTCCAGGAAGCCGCTCCAGCCATCGCCCATGGTCGGCATCGCCGGGTTCTCGCTCGTGATCGGACCGACGGTGACGTTGCCGCCCGGCCTGCTGAAGGTGAGCGTGACGGAGACGAAGTCGTCCGCGGCGGAGGCGGGGAGCACGAAGTGCCGGCCGTCCACGGATGGGTGCCCGGCCAGCGGACCGGTGCACTGCTTGGTGCCGAACCCGGCCGCGGTGTGGTTTCGATGGGCGGGGTTCAGGTTGATGGTCTTGGCCGCGGAGACCGGTGCCGCGACTGAGAGGCCGGCCAGAACGCCTGCTGCCGCGGCGAGCCATCCCCGTGATGTCATCTCCTCATAACAGCATAAGCCGATATAAGGCGCTAAATCGCCACGCCGAGAGATGGGGCGTTGTCCCGAGGCTCCGGCCCGACTACTGTAACGCGTTATAGTTTATGAGCTTCGATGCCAGCTCGGAGGGCGCAATGCCAGTGATAACCGAGTATCAAGTCGTGGTCGTTGGTTCGGGTGCCGCCGGGATGACGGCAGCGCTCGCCGCCGCCAAGCGCGGCCTGCGCACCTTGGTGATCGAAAAGGCGGCCACGTTCGGTGGATCGACCGCCCGCTCGGGCGCCGGGATCTGGATCCCCAACAACGAGGTCATTCTCGCCGCCGGAGTACCGGACACACCCGCGAAAGCGGCCGCCTATCTCGCGCGGGTCGTCGGCGCTGACGTCCCCGCCGCGCGGCAACAGGCGTTCCTCGCCAACGGGCCCGCCATGATCTCATTCGTGCTGCGCAACAGCCCGCTGCGCTTCCGTTGGATGGAGGGATATTCGGATTACTACCCGAGCCTGGAGGGTGGGATGCCCAACGGGCGCTCGATCGAGCCCGCTCCCTTCGACGCCAACATCCTCGGCGCGCAGTTGCCCCGGCTGAACCCGGCGTACATTCCGGCTCCGGACGGGACGGTCGTGTTCACCACAGACTACAAGTGGCTCAACCTGATCGCGCGGCACCCGAAGGGGCTGGAGACCGCGGCGGCGATCGTGAGCCGCTATCTCGAACTCGCGGCGCACGGGCAGCGGCCGGTCACGATGGGGCAGGCGCTCGCCGGCGGCCTGCGCGCCGGGCTGATCGCGGCCGATGTGCCCGTGTGGCACGAGACCCCGCTCACCGAGCTGTATGTCGAGAATGGACGCGTGGCTGGAGTCTGGTCGGGCGACACGCTCATCAAGGCGCCGCGGGGAGTCATCGTCGGCTCGGGCGGGTTCGAGCACAACGAGCGCATGCGCAAGGAGTTTCAGCGCGAGCCCGTCGGTGTCGCCTGGACCATGGGCGCGGCCTCCAACACGGGCGACGGGATCGAGGCGGGTGCGCGGCTCGGGGCCGCACTGGATCTGATGGAGGACGCATGGTGGGGTCCGGCGATCCCGCTGCCGGAGGAGCCGTATTTCTGCCTGGCGGAACGCACCCTGCCGGGGAACATCTTCGTCAACGGGCTCGGGCGGCGGTTCGTGAACGAGGCAGCTCCGTATAGCGATGTGGTGCATGTGATGTATGACCTGAACACGCCCACCGCGCCGCACATACCCGCCTGGATGATCACCGATCAGAACTACCGCAATCGCTATCTGTTCAAGGATGTCGCGCCCATGTTGGAGTTTCCCGCGGCGTGGTATGCGAGCGGGGCCGTGCACAAGGCGTGGAGCATCGACGAGCTGGCGCGGAAGATCGGCGTGCCCGCGGCCAACCTGCACGCCACGATCCGGCGGTTCAACTCGTTCGCGTGGTCGGGAAAGGACCTCGACTTCAAGCGGGGCGATAGCCAATACGATCGGTACTTTGCCGATCCCGTGCAGTGGCCCAGCGATTGCCTGGCGCCGATCGACATCCCGCCCTACTACGCCTTCAAGATTGTGCCGGGCGATCTGGGTACCAAAGGAGGAATGAGAACGGACGCAAGAGCGCGGGTGTTGCGGGCAGACGGTTCGGTGATCCCCGGGCTGTATGCGGCGGGCAACGCGAGCGGCGCGGTGATGGGCCACAGCTATGCCGGGGCGGGTGCCACCCTCGGACCCGCGATGACGTTCGGCTATGTCGCGGGCCGCGAGGTTTAACCGCCGACGCTCGACCGTTTACCTGCGAGTCGTCATCGTCAGGGTGACAAGCTCGTGCCGGAAGATCACCTTGCCGGTGACGCCGGAGAGCTCGCCCGTGCCCGAACCCGGCACGATGGCGCCGAAACTGGTCGGGCTGTCGTGCTCGTCGACGATTCCGCCGTGCTGGAACACGAGCGTGCCCTCGCGGCCGTCGATGCTGCCGGTGAACAGCTCGGAGGCGACGTAGCCGCTGCCCTCATCCGATTGGGAGGTCAGGAGTTCGGCCACGCTGGTGCCCGCCACGCGCCCGGTGAACGTCTTGTGCACGGTGACCCGCGTCAGCTTGGGACCGCCGTCCTGCTCGTGGTAGGGGGTCTCGTCCCAGAGCGTGATTTTGAAGGGGTTGGTGAACTCGGTATCGCTCATCGCCCGGACGTTACCGAGTCCGCGTCCGCCGTTCTTGAAGAAATGCGACTCTCACATCGGAGACCTGATTTAATGCGTTTGAGTCTCCAGCAGGTGGAAGGTTGAGGCTGGTACCCGTGACCGATCGCTTCACCATCGGGCAGCTTGCCAAGCGCACGGGGGTATCCGTCCGGACCATACGCTTCTGGTCCGACCTCGGTTTGCTTTCGTCGACCCGCTCGTCTGGCAGCTACCGGCTGTACGACGCGGAAGCCGCGGCCCGGCTCGACCTCATCCGCACGCTGCGCGAGCTGGGTGTGGACGTGCCGACCGTGCGGCGGGTGCTCGAACGGCAGGTGTCGCTATCGGACGTGGTGCGGGCGCACATCGCCGCGCTGGACATGTCCATCGAGGCGCTGCGCCTGCGGCGCGCGGTGTTGCGCTCGGTCGCGGAACGCAACAGCACGACCGAGGAGTTGAGACTCATGCACAAGCTGGCCCAACTGTCGGCCGCCGAACGGCAGCAGCTGATCGATGACTTCGTGACCGAGACGTTCGACGGCCTGCCCGACTCGCACATCGCGCGGGGCATGCGGCAGCTGCCTGACAACCCGGCGCCCGAGCAGGTCGACGCCTGGATCGAGCTCGCCGAGCTGGTGTCCGACAAGGATTTCCGCGCCCGGGTCCGTCAGATGGCCGTGACCGGCGCATCCGGCACATCCACCGAGTCGAAGCCGCCCACCGAGTTCGACGCCACGTTCGCGCAGCAGGTCCAGACGCTGGCGGGCGAGGCGCTCAAGGACGGCGTCGACCCGGCTTCGCCCGAGGGCCAGGCGATCCTCGCGCGCATCCTCGGCCAGTCCGACCGGGACCGCCGCGAGCTCGCCGACGAACTCGAAACCTTCACCGACCGCCGGGTCGAGCGCTTCTGGCAGCTGCTCGGCATCCTGAACAACCGCCCACCCTTCGAACCCGCCGTCCCGGCGTACGAGTGGCTGATCGCCGCGCTGCGCGCGTCGCCGTCACCGGAAAACCGATAGGAACAGAGACCCGGTGGGCCCTGCTGGGCTCACCGGGTCCGGTCAGTTGAAGTACCACTCTCCGGCATTTGCCGCCGCGCGGCAGTCCCATGTGGTGTTGGTGGTGCTATGGAAATTGATGGTCAGCGATACCGTGTAGTATCTCCATTGGCCGAGGTACCTGTGCCAGCCGACGGTCGCCCCGGAGTTGGGATGGGGGTAGTGGGCGTACCAGGTGCCTTCTGTCATTCCCTGGTTCCAGTCAACCTCGGCGCGCTGCCAGATGACGCTCCCAAGATTGGTGCCAGGCAACGGGCCGACCTGCCAGGGAGTGAGGTTGTGGGTGCCGCTGGATCCCGCGCCGCTTACCTTGTATCGGTATTTGGTGACATACCCATCGGCATCCCAGGAGAACTGGACCGTGAGCGTCATCCCGTTGTAGGAACAGCTGCCGGTGGTAACCCCGGGTGTGTCGTAGATCGCCGCCTGCGCCGGCGTGGCCATTGCGACCATGACGAGCAGTGGGGCGATCAACAGAGCGCATCGCCTCAGAAACCGGTTCACTCCGTGCTTCCTCCTTGCTTGTTTCCCCGTTGGGGCCGTCGCGAGGTGCGTCAGCCAGAACACCGTAGGACGCATGGATGCGTGCCGGCTCTGTTGCACAATCGTGCGCCACGGTCGGCTACCATCCGGTGGATGCAGCCCACGGGAGGTGTTGGGGAAATTCTGCGGAGGTTTCGCATCAGGGCGGGTCTCACTCAGCGGGAGCTCGCGGCGCGGTCGGATCTGAGCACTCGATCGCTTCGAGACGTCGAGTTGGGCCGTGCACAGCCCCGCATGTCAACGCTGCGGCGACTGGCGGCCGGACTTCATCTGGGGTCGCATGACCTTGCCACGCTGATCGAGCTGGGTCGCGCGCGGTCCGAGTCTGGTGTGCGCATTCAGATCCTGGGCCCGCTGCTGGTCCGTCGCGGTGGCCGCCCGAGCGAGCTCACGTCGCCGGCACAGCGTGCGTTGCTTGGGCTGCTCGCACTGCACTACGGAAATGTCGTCCCCCTTGACGAACTGATAGACCTGTTGTGGGGGGAGAATCCACCGAAGACGTGCCGCAGCCAGGTTGGGGTCCACATCGGACGGTTACGTTCCTTGCTTGAGCCGGGTAACCTCGTGCGCCGGCACAGCGGGTTTATCCTCCAGTTAGGAGAGACCGAGCTCGACCTGGCCCGGTTCGATGCCCTGCTGGCTCGTGCCCGCAGCGCCGCAGGCGCAGACCTGGCATCCGCGCGGGGGCTATACGCCGACGCGCTTGGCTGCTGGCGCGGTCCGATACTGGCCGACGCCAATCCCAGCCTGCGCGGGCATCCGGCTGCGGCTGCCGCCGAGAAACAGCGGGTGGCGGCCGCGATGGAGTTCGCCGACGTGGCCGCCGGCTCCGCACAGAATGAGCATGCCGTTGCGGTTATGCGCGTCCTAGCCGAACAGGAGCCCTTTCATGAAGGCCTGCACGCTCGGCTGATGATCGCGCTTGCCGGGCAGGGCGAGCAGGCGGCTGCCCTTCGCCATTACGAGGACCTCAAGCAACGGCTTTCCGGCGAGCTCGGCGTCGCGCCCGGCAATGAGATACAGGACGCGCACTTACGCATCCTGCGTCGAGAGCTGCCGGTCCCGCAGGGACGGACCACACCCGTGCCCGCGCAGCTTCCCGCCGGCCCCACCGCCTTCATCGGCCGGCATGCCGAACTGCGGGCACTGGAAAGGCGCCTGTCCTCGGCGTCAACGAAGGTCTTCGTGATATCCGGGACCGCAGGCGTGGGCAAGACCGCTTTGGCCCTCCATTGGGCACACGAGATCTCAGATCGGTTCCCCGACGGTCAGCTCTATGTCGACTTGCGCGGTTATGACCCGCGCCAGCCGGTCGAGGTCGCCGAGGCACTCGGAATGCTGCTGCGGTCGCTCGGTGTCCGGGATGCTGATCTGCCCATGACCCCAGACGACCGCGCCGCCCGCTATCGCACCGAGTTGAACGGCCGGCACCTGCTGGTGGTCCTGGACAACGCCGCCTCGGCGGAACAGGTGCGCCCACTGCTGCCACCACCCCCGGGCATCGCGATTTTGACGAGCCGTGACTCGCTCGGTGGTCTCGTGGCCCTGCAGGGCGGCCATCGTCTGCGCCTGGACCCGCTGCCGCTACCCGATTCGATCTCATTGCTGGAAAAGCTGATCGGCCACCGAGCCGACGACATCGTGCTGACCTCGCTTGCCGAGCAATGTGGACGGCTGCCGCTGGCGTTGCGGATCGCGGCGGAGTTGGCGGCGTCCCGTCCCGGAACCTCGGTGGCCGAGCTGGCCGAAGAACTCGCGCAGCATGCCCGACGGCCCGCCCGTCTGCGCCTAGGGGGTGATCCACGTGCGTCCGTCGAAGCGGTGTTCTCCTGGTCCTGCAAACACCTGCCAGAGGAGGCGGCGCGCGCCTTTCGCCTGCTTGGGATACAGCCCAACGCTCAGATCGACCCACATGCCACCGCGGCCCTACTGGGCAGGACCCTGGAGCAGACTCGGGACGCTGTCCGGTTTGCCGACCAGGCCGCCGCCCGCGTCTGGTTGGACGCACAACGGCCGAATCTTGTCACGGCATGCACCTTCGCCGCCGAGCAGTGGCCGACTCACGCGATACGCCTGGCGGAAACCCTGTTCCGCTACCTGGATACCGAATATGTCGACGACGCCTTCGCGACTCACACCGCCGCCATCCGTGCCTCCCGCAGCTTGAGTGACACGGTTGAAGAGGCGAAAGCGTTGGTCAATCTCGGCACCGTGCTCCGCCAGCAGGGTCAGTATGAAAACGCGGCCGAGCACTACCGGCGGGCCCTGGAAAGCTTTCAAGCCGCAGGCGACCAGGCCGGGCAAGCTCGCGCCCTGAACAACCTGGGTGTCATCTATCTACGGGCGGGGCGGTACGACGACGCGGACGAGCACCATCGCCGTGCGTTGATCTGCTATCAGCAGGTCGGTGATCAACTGGGTGAAGCCCGGTCATGGCACAATCGGGCGAACGCCGGCGAACGCCGAGGGCGATACAGCCAAGCGATCGAGCATCATCGACGCGCTCTGGCACTGCACGTTCACCTCGGCAACCTCACCGGCCAAGCCAATGTGCTCGACGGGCTCGGCGTCGTCCACGGCCGGCTGGGCGAACACGAGCAGGCTCTCGGTCAGCTTCGGCTAGCATTGGAAATCTTTGAGAGCTTGAATAATCGAACCGGGCAGGCCGGAGCACTCACCAACATCGGCACGATCCTGCAACGGCAAGGCAGGTACGAAGACGCCGCGCTGCACCATCGCCAAGCCCTTGCGCTATTCCGGGAAACAGGCTTCCGGTATGGCGAAACATGCGCGCTCAACGGGCTTGGCGAAACCCTGTGCGCCGCCGGTGCGATTGCCGACGCGCACGATCAGCACACCGCCGCGATGGCGATCGCACAAGACACCGGAGACCGCGACGAGCAGGCCCGCTCCCACGTCGGCATGGGCCGAGTGCACCGAGCCATGGGGCAGGACCGCCTGGCCCGGCAACATTGGCAAACGGCGTTCGCCGCTTACAAAGAGATCGACTCACCGGACGCCGAGGGGGTGGCGGCCTTGCTTCAACAACCGCGCCCGTAAGGCTCAGGGGCGGACCACCTCGGTGTTGGTGATTTTGAGGGGTACCGGCAATTCGCCACCGCTGATCTGGGAGGCCAGGGCCTTGGCGTCGGTGTCGGAGAACGAGCCGGCGATCTGGGCGTCGCCCGTGATCACGGCCTGCACCTCCGGCGCCGTGACGACGTTGTGGTCCGCGACGATGGCGACCAGGCAGTTGCCCTGGTTGCCGCGCGCCGGCGGGGTGCACCTGCTGCCCTGGCCCTCGATGATTTCGCGGGTCAGCGCCGTCCACCGGACCTGGCCCTCGGCCGTGAAGGAGATCGTGACCACGTTGCTCCCGGTGGCCTGCTCCCGCTGCGCCTCGGCCTCCCGCACATCGGACGTCGTCACCGCCGCCCGGTCGAGGAGATATTTCACCGTGCCGACCGTGTCGCAGGCGACCACGCGCTGGTCGGCCCGGCGTACCGCGTCGATGTGCCGCCCGGCGAGCTGCTGGCACCGGATCGTGGGCACGCGTAGCTGCATCTCGATCGGGAGCACCGCCACCTCCGACGGCGTGAGCGTGCGGAACGGCTTGAGCGCCTCCAGCTGCGCGGCATCCGGATCGGCGTATGTTGGCGAAAGTCCTTGCGCCACCTGCCAAGCGGGCCCGAGCTTGGCCACCACCTCGTCCAGCGTGTGCACCGGGCCCGGCTCAGCGGGCGTCCCCGCACCGGACGCCACCGCCGGAGCCATGTCGAGCACCTTGCGGAACCGCAGCGCCCCCAACGCGACCAGCGGCGCGGGGTCGACCTCGCCCGCGACGCTCACCACCAGGGTGTCGCCGCCCTCGACCGCCACCTTGGCGTTCCAGCCCAGGGCGCGGGCGCGTGCCGCCAGGATCTCGCGTGCCTTCTCAACCGAGGACGCGTCGGAGCGCACCGTCACCCGCGTGTGCACCACCGTCGTCGGATCGGGTGTCTTGTCGCCGAGCAGCGAGCAACCCGACAGGCCCAGGAGCGCGAGCGCCACACCAACCAAACGCATGCGGGAACGCTACCGGCTGCTGCGGATCCGCGCGAACGCCTCGGTCAGCGAGCCCGACCGGCCGTCGTACGTGTGCCCGCCCGTCAGCTCGGCGAGCTCCTGCATCACGCGCAGGTTGGAGCCGGCGAACAGGATGGGCAGGATCGGCACGTTCGCCGCGCCCTCGGGCAGCGCATCGTGGTACGCGAGGAAGTCGCCCAGGTCGAACAGCCGCCCCCCGGTGTTCTCGCCGTCCGTGAGCAGCACGATGGTCGTGATCCAGGCGGGGTCGGGCGGGCCGAGCGCGTCGTAGGCGGCCGCAAGCGCGTCATACATGGCCGTGTCGCCGGCTGCCTGCAGCCCCGCCGCATAGGCGCGAATCCGGTCGCGGACCATGCCGGCGTCGGCCGCCCCCGCCGAAATGTGGAACGTGACCGGCGTGCCCGGGACCGTGCTGAACGGCAGCAGCGTGATCTGTTCGCCCGCCACCAGCGGACCGGATGTCAGGGTGGCGATCGCCTGCCGCAGCGCCTCCAGCCGCTCGCCCCGCATGGAACCGGACACGTCAAGCACATACACCGTCCGCGCGGGCCGGTTCAGCTCCCCGCGATAGGCCGCGATCAGGTCCTCGATGACGTCGTAGGTCGCGGGGAAGGGCAGCTCCACGAGGCCGCCCTCGGCGCCGCTGCCCTGGCCGGTGCGCCGCCACGTGGTCTGGCTGATCCGGCGCTGCACGTGCGGCTGGAGAAGAAACCGCACCAGCCGGTTGTACGCGTCCTTGGCCTGCGCGGTCGCCGACGACAGCAGGGTCAGCTGGTATGTCGCGGTCACCACGCCGTCGCGCGGATAGACCAGCACGAGCGGTTCGCCGAGCCGCCCGGAGGCGTTGAGCTCCAACAGTTCCGACTCATACGCGACGAGCCCGTCGATGCCGCGGCCCAGATCGCGGACGTACTCATACATCAACTCGCCGGTGGACGGCGCGGTCGCCTTCTGCGCGTGGAACAGCGCACGCAGTCTGGGCGTGGCCTGCGGCACGTCCTGGCGCCGCAGCGCCGCACCGCGGCCCGCGCTCGATGTGGCCACGGCGACCAGTGCGGACATGGCCGAGTTGGACCGCGCGGGGTCGCTCATGCCGAACGCGAACCTGCCGTCCGCGGCCGCCGACGCGATGGTTGACCAGGTCACTGGCTGGTCGCCGGTGCGGCCCCAGCCCAGCCGGTCGGCGGCCGACGCGCGCACGCCGAGGACCACCGGCGTGGACATGATCCGGGTGCTGGCGTCGGTCTTGGCCGTGCCGCCGGAAAACATTGCCAGATAACGGTTGGTGGACAGCCACATGGCATCGTGGCCGGCCGTGTCGCCGCGCGCGACTTTCGTCGTACCCTCCAAAGTAGACGTCGGGGACAGCTCGACGGCGATGCCGGTCTCCCTCCTGGCCTCGTGGAGGATCGGCCGCATATCGGCAAGCTCGCTGCCGGCGAGCACGCGCAGCGTGAAGAGCACGGGCGAGATCGGCACGGCGTCGCCGGCGAGCACGGCGACGAGGGCCAGGCTAAGCAGGACTCTTGCGCTGCGGCTGAAGGGCATCGATGAAGCTTCCTAAGATGTCGGTGGACGGGACCCCGGCCAGCCCGAGCTTGTCCAATGTGGAGTGGCTCGGAACCGTGATGTTCTTCGCTGCGAGCGTCTCCGCGAACTTCTGCGTGCCCGCGCCGTAGCGGTTGCCGTATCGCAGCTGCGCGATCTCGATGAACCGCTCGTGGCTCTGCAGCATCCGCCCGATGCGCGCGCCGTCCGGGTGGTCGTTGACCGGGATGAAGTAGTGATCGGAAATGACGTTGGGCGTGGGATACAGGTAACTGATTTCGCGGGGGCGCTCCGTGAGCATCTCGTCCAGGACGTCGTCCTCATAAACCCAGCCGATGGGTACCGTTCCCGGCCCCTCGAAATAGTCTCGGCGCAGGACGCCGGTGGTGGTGCGCATGTCGCCCTGTGGGGTGAAGCAGGACCGCAGCCGCGGCAGCAGCCTGGCAACGGTTTCCGCGTCGGTCACGGTGTTGTTGCCGTTGAGCGCGTAGGACGCGACCGCGATGAACATCGCCGCGGAGTTGGAGGTCGACGGGTCGGTCGTGTGCAGCAGCAGCTGCCGGTTGCCCAACAGGCCGCCGTCCGGCCAGCGTTTCTTGTTGTGCACGTGGTCGAGGTAGCGCATGACGTCGAACACCCCGATGCCGTGTTTCTCCCCGGCGATATCGTTGGCTGTAAGGATATCGATGATCGGCTTCCAGGTCATCACGACCATTGGCGAGCCGAAGGACGGGAACTGCGCCCGGTTGCCCACCAGGCCCTGGATGTACCGCGCCATGATCGCGCTGGCCGGGAACACCCCGTCATACTTGGACAGGTCGATGAACTGCAGTTGGCCGGAGCCGAACTGGGTGTGCTGGACCGTCAGGCCCTCGGCCGCGAAGAGATCGATGACCTCCTCGTCCTCGAAGAACTCGCGTGGCCCACCCGCGATCCGGTACAGCGTGCGCGCCGGCGGGCTGCCCCGCAGCGCCTGCCAGCCCGCCACACCCGCGACCGCCAGCCCGGCCGCTCCCGCCAGGCCGGCGAGCATGACCCGCC
>NZ_QJUG01000021.1 GCF_003426775.1 Allorhizocola rhizosphaerae
CGCCGCGCACGTCGGCCTGTCCGCCGAGCTTGCCTTCCGTGCCGACCTCGCGCGCCACCCGGGTCACCTCGTCGGCGAACGACGACAGCTGGTCCACCATCGTGTTCACGACGTCCTTGAGCTCAAGGATCTCGCCCTGCGCCACCACGGTGATCTTCTGGGACAGGTCGCCCTTGGCCACGGCCGTCGCGACCTGCGCGATGTTGCGGACCTGTGTGGTGAGGTTGGACGCCATGAAGTTCACATTGTCGGTGAGGTCGCGCCACGTGCCCGCCACACCGCGCACGTCGGCCTGCCCGCCGAGCTTGCCCTCGGTGCCGACCTCGCGGGCCACCCTCGTCACCTCGTCGGCGAACGACGACAGCTGATCCACCATCGTGTTCACCGTGGACTTCAGCTCCAGGATCTCGCCTCGGGCGTCGACCGTGATCTTTTGCGACAGGTCGCCCTTGGCCACGGCCGTGGCCACCTGGGCGATGTTGCGCACCTGAGCCGTCAGGTTGGACGCCATGTAGTTCACCGCGTCGGTGAGGTCTTTCCAGGTGCCGGCAACATTGGGAACTTCAGCCTGACCGCCGAGCTTGCCTTCCGTGCCCACCTCACGGGCCACCCTCGTCACCTGCTCGGCGAACGCGCGCAGCGTGTCGGTGAGCGAGTTGATGGTCAGCGCCAGCTCGGCCACCTCGCCCTTGGCCGACACGGTGATCTTCTGCGACAGGTCGCCATGGGCGATGGCCGTGGTCACCTGGGAGATCGACCGCACCTGATGGGTCAGGTTGGACGCCATGATGTTGACGTTGTCGGTCAGGTCGCGCCACGTGCCCGACACGCCGCGCACGTCGGCCTGTCCGCCGAGCTTGCCCTCGGTGCCGACCTCGCGGGCCACCCGGGTCACCTCGTCGGCGAACGACGACAGCTGGTCGACCATCTTGTTCACGGTCCGGCCGATGGTCAGGAACTCGCCCCGCAGCGGGCGGCCCTCCAGGTCAAGGCTCATGTGCTGGGAGAGGTCGCCCTCGGCCACGGCAACGATCACGCGGGCGATCTCGGTGGTCGGGCGGCCCAGGTCGTCGATGAGGTTGTTCACCGCGCGGGCGCTCTCGGCCCACGACCCGTCGAACGTCTCCTCGTCGAGCCGCTCGGTCATCCGGCCCTCGCGCCCGACGACCCGGCTGATCCGCAACAGCTCCCGACTTCGACGTTCCTCAATGCTCACGACGTCGTTGAAAGCGTCCGCCACCTCGCCGACCAGGCCGGCGCCGCGCGGAAGCCTGACCCGGAAGTTGCCGTCACGGACCTGTCCCAAAGCTTCCGCCAGCTGGCGGAGGATGTCGGTTGTGCCGTTTGGGAGGGTTTCGGCCTGGGTAACACTCATCGGAACTCCCAGCCATGTTGGATGTTGATAGCTCGACAGTAGAGACTGGCACTGTGCCGGGTCACATAGACACGCAAACACACATCCGTCGCGTCCGTCTACCCTCGGGTCACAGCACGCCGGCTGTGGCGCGTGCCTTTGTCCGGACGGCGCTGGTGGAGTCCAGCCTGACAGATGTCATGGAACAGGCGCTCCTGCTGACCGCCGAACTGTCCACCAATGTGGTGAGGCACACGGGCAGCAATCTAGACCTCGAGGTGGCCACCGACTGGCGTGGGGTCACGGTCACCGTCGGCGACCACTCGCCCGGAGGGCTCAACCCGGCACCGCCCGACGAGGGCGGATACGGGCTCGTGCTGGTGGACAGGTTCTCGCACAGCTGGGGTGTGCATCATCACGCCAACGGCAAGGCCGTGTGGTTCCGGCTGGAGACGCAGGACTCGCCCGGGACGCCGCCACTGACCCCAGACTCCGCGCTCGCGGCGGTCGAGGCCCTGCTCAACGTGGATCCGGAGGCCGACCTCGACGAGACCGCCGCGGAATACGCGCACCGCATGCTGGAGCGGCTCGCCGAGTGGCTGCCGGCCGAGTCCGGCGCGGTCCTGCTCGATACGGGCGACGGGCCGACGACGCTGGCAAGCTTCGGTCCGCCCATCGACGAATGGGAGTGGGACGCGGCCCTTCCGCTCACCCGCCCGTGGTCGGGGAGTCTCGTGCTGGGCGTGCCGCAGTCGGCGCACGCGATGGTCCTGACCCGGCTGGCCGCGGAGCGGCTCGGGCTCGCGCTGGAGCGGCAGCGGCTCAAACACACCGACGATCAGCGGCGCACCTGGCTGACGTTCGTCGCCGAGGCAAGCGAGCTGCTCGCCCAGTCGCTCGACCCGGCCCTGACCACCGCGCTCATCCCGCGGCTTGTGGTGCCGCGGCTCGGTTCGTGGTGCGCGGTCTACACGGTTGACGACCCGAGCTCGCCGCAGCTGGCCACGGCCGCGCATTCGGATGAGGCCGAGCTTCCCTCGCTGCTGTCCACCTTGGAAGAGCAGCTCAAGCACCTGGACGTGACCGACTGGCTCACCCCGCTGGCGCCGCCGACGGAGGGATACCTGATCCCGCTCGCAGCCCGCGGTCAGCGGCTGGGCCTGCTCGCCGTCGGGCGGCACGAGGACCACCGGCATCACCCCGACGAGCTGGAGGTGCTAAGCGACCTAGCGCGGCGGGCGGCGCTCGCCATCGACAACGCCCGCATCCACCACGAGCGGCGGCGCATCGCGCACGCGCTGCAGCAGTCGCTGCTGCCGCCCGAGCTGCCCCAGGTGGATGGGCTGGAGCTGGGCGCGCAGTATGTGCCGATCGGCGATGACGTGGACGTGGGCGGCGATTTCTACGACGCGGTGCCCATGTCCGACGGGCGGTGGCTGCTGGTCGTGGGCGACGTTTCGGGCAAGGGCATCCAGGCGGCCAACGTGACCGGCCTTGTGCGGGATGTGATTCGCGTTCTGGTACGGGACGGCCGCCCGCTGGAGTCCATTTTGGACACTCTGAACGAGATGCTGTACGAGCGCGGCGGACGCTACTGCACCCTGGCCCTCGCGGTGGTCGCGCCCTGCCCGGACGGCACCGCACGGCTCACGCTGCATCTGGCCGGGCACGACCAGCCCATCCTCATCAACGACAGCGGCGCGGTGACGGAGGTCGGCGCGGGCGGCACGGCGGTCGGCCTGCTCAAGGAGCTCAGCTCACCGCGCACGTCGCTGGTGCTGCGCCCGGGAGAGTCGATCGTCTTCTACACCGACGGCGTGACCGAGCGGCGCAGGCACGACGAGTTCTTCGGCATCGCGCGGCTGAAGCGGGTTCTCAAAACCCTTTCCGGCTACCCGGCGGAGGTCATAGCGGCCCGCCTCGGCTCAACGGTGCTCGGCTTCTCCAACGAGCCCCCACGCGACGACATCGCCATCCTTGTCCTCCGCAACACACTCTAACCGCGCAGTGGGCGGCGGGTCAGAGGGTGATGATGGATTTGATGTCGGTGTCGGGGTCGGGGTGGGTGAAGGCCTGGGCGAAGTCGTTGAGGGAAATGCGTTGCGTGATAAGGCGGGCGAGCCAGGTGGGGTCTGCCTGGCGGAGGGACTCGGCGGCTGCGGCGAAGTGGCGCAGGTTGGCGTTGACCGAGCCGACGACGGCGTCGTTTTCGAGCACCATCGAGCGGTTGGCCCCGCCCACGTCCACGGAAATCCGGCGCCCGCCAGGCGACACGCCCGTCAGGCACACGATGCCGTACGCGGCCGTGCTCCCGATCGCGTCGATGACCACCTCGGAGACGCCCGTGGCCTCGATCACGATGTCGGGCCGGCCCTTGGCGATGAATGAATCGATCCCGGAAGAGTGATATTCGGCGCCCAGTGCCGCGACGGCGTCAGGCTTCGGGCCGGAGGTCGCGAGGTCGAGCACGTGCACGTCGAGCCCACGCTGCACGCCGAGCATCGCGGCCAGCAAACCGATCGGGCCAGCTCCCGTGACGAGCACCCGCTTGGGGTCGAACCATGAGCGCCTGCCCACCAGTTCGACCTGTTCCCAGGCCTTGGCCACCACCGATGTGGGCTCCATGAGCATGCCGACCTCGCCCAGCGACGGGTCGAGCTTGACCGCATAGGACGGTTCGATCGTCCACAGTTGACTGCCGAACCCGTCCACGTCCTTGATGCCGCGTTCTACGTACAACCCGTTGCGGCACATGTCGAATTCGCCCTGCGCGCACGCCCCGCACGGCACCGGGTCTGGCCGGCGCACGACCCCCGCCACCAGATCGCCCGGCGCGAAGCCACTTTCGGGTGGCGCCTGCACCACCCGTCCGAGTGATTCGTGCCCGAGGATGAGCCTGTCTTTGCCGGGCGGCGCCGAACCGTAATCATTGGCGGCGATCTCGCGATCGGTGCCGCACACGCCGATCGCGATCCCCTGGACCAGCAGTTCTCCGGCCGCCGGCCGTGGGTCTGCGACCTCCCGCACGTCCAGCGAGCCGGCCTTCTTCGGGTCCACCGTCAATGCGAGCACGTCATCAATCCTGCCTGACCAGGCGGCGCCGTGTGGTCAAATCAGTCCGTCCGCCGCCAGATCCACGTGCCCATCGCGAGCAGCACGAAGGACAGCACGGGGGTGAGCAGGCCGCGGATCGGCCAGGTGTCGGCGATCAGGATCGAGAGCAGGAAGCCCATGATGATCGCCGGAACCAGCAACAGCGCCATCGCCCGTTCCGTCGTTGGCTGTTCCATGCGATTCATCGTATCGAAGTAGCTCATTTCCCACAGCGCGGCGCGCGAGTAACCTGACCCAGGTGAAGCCGCTGCGTTTTGAACTCGTGGTCGATCGACCCGTCGACCAGGTGTTCGCCTATGTGACTGACAGTCGCAACAATGTGGAATGGTTTCGCGGAGTCCGCGCGGTGCGAGTGCTGTCTCTTGTGGACCACGGGGTCGGTGCCGAATATGAGCAGGACAATCTGCTGTTCGGCTGGCGCTTTACGGCCCGGATGCGCGTCACGGAATATGTCCCCCCGGCGCGCCTCAGTCTTCTGTCGACAGTGTCGGCTACGCCATACACGGCAACATTCACCTTCCAGTCAATCGACGCCGGTCAAAGCACCCGCATGGTGCTCGACACCAAGGTCGTGGGCGCGTCGGTGTATCGCTACATGGGCCGCTGGTTTTTCCCGCTGCTGCACCGGGCGGTCACCAAACGCCTGCACCTGCTGCGCGACATCCTGGAGGGGCAACGCACGCCGATCCGGCACGCCTCCACCGGGTCACGGTCACCGTCACGACGCCGGCTGGTCGAGCCAGGAGCGGTGCGCTCGGGGCCGGCGGCCGGGTGGTTGGGCCGGCCGGGGGAGCAGTGGCCGGCGCCGGATCAGCGTCTCGACGGCGGGCTCGGCGGTGCTGACCGTGACGGTCCTTCCGTTGTGGCGTAGGGAGAGTGTGGCGTCGGGCCCATCGGGCCCGTCGTGCAGGGTGTAGGTCACTCGCTGCGGGTCGATGTCGACCCCAAGGCGCATCCCGCGCCACCGCACGGTGAAGGCGAGCCGGTGGATTCCCACGGGCAGCTGCGGTGCCAGGCACAGCACGCCGTCGCGGTGGCGCAGGCCACCGAAGCCTGCGACCAGCGCGGTCCAGACGCCGGCGAGCGAGGCGATGTGCAGCCCGTCGCCGCTGTTGTGGTCGATGTCGAGCAGGTCGATCTGCGCCGCCTCATAGGTGTAGTCGTAGGCGAGCCCGAGATGCCCGACCTCGGCGGCGGTGACGGCCTGGATCGCGGCCGACAGCGAGGAGTCGCGGACGGTGCGCCGCTCGTAGTAGTCGACGTTGCGTGCCTTGTCGTCGTCGTCGAACAGGTGGCCGAACCAATACTGCGCCAGCAGGAGGTCGGCCTGTTTGACGACCTGCTTGCGGTACAGGTCGAAGTAGGGTGCGTGCAGCAGCAGCGGGTACTTTTCGCGCGACGCGTCGAAGTCCCACTCGGGCAGCCGGGTGAACCCTTCGCTCTGCTGGTGCACGCGCAGCCGGCCGTCGTAGGGGACGTGGACGGCCTCGGCCGCGGCGCGCCAGGCCGCGATCTCGGCGGGGGTGATACCGAGATCGCGGGCCCGATCGGGGTGCCGCTGTGCGGCATCGGCCGCATCGCGCAGGTTGTGCGCCGCGGCCAGATTGGTGAACAGGTTGTCGTTGATGATGGCCGTGTATTCGTCGGGCCCGGTGACGCCGGTGATGTGCCACACGCCGTCGGAGTCGTGGTGCCCCAGCGACATCCACAGCCGGGAGGTCTCGGCCAGCAGCTCCAGACCCGCCTCCGCCTCAAGGGTTTCGTCGCCGGTCACCGCCCGGTACAAGGCCACCGCAGCGGCGATATCGGCGTTGACATGGAATGCCGCGGTACCGGCGGGCCAGTACCCGGAGCACTCCTGGCCCCGGATGGTCCGCCAGGGAAACGCGGCCCCGCGCAGCCCGAGCGCCGCCGCCCGCTCCCGCGCCAGGTCCAAAGTGGAGTGTCGCCAGCGCAGGGCGTCGGCTACCGTGTGCGGCTGCACGAAGACGAGCATCGGCAGCAGATATGCCTCGGTGTCCCAGAACGTGTGCCCGTCATAGCCGGGACCGGTGAGCCCCTTGGCGGGCAGGCACCGCCGCTCGGCTCGCGCGGCCGCCTGCAGCACGTGGAACAGCGCGAACCGCACCGACTGCTGCAGCTGCGGATCGCCCTCGACGACCACGTCCGCACCGGCCCAATAATCGTCCAAATAGGACCGTTGCTCGGCGCGCAGGCCGTCGAAACCGGTGTGCCTGGCCCGGGTCAGCGCGGCCGCGACCTGGTCGCACAGCGCGGACTCCGAGCGCAGGCCCGACCAGCCGTAGGCCAGCAGCTTCACGAGCCGCAGGCGTTGTCCGGGCGCGAGCGTGCACACGAACGTGGTTCGCGCCCAGTGGTCGGCAGAGGAGGTGTCCACGTTGACCGGGCCGGGCGCTTCGACCAGATGGTTCATGCTGGCGGCCATGAGCAGCCCGCTCACCCGTGTCCGGTGCACCAGCGTGGCGCCGTCGTCGCGCACCTCCTGGGCGATCGCGTCGAGCGGGTGGTCCAGCGCGGCGGCCACCCTCGGATCGCCGGAACGGGTGGGCGTTGGCTCGTTGGCCACCAGCTCGGACTGCACGACCAGCCGTACCGGCCCGTCCACCGCCTCGACCGAGTATTCGATCGCGGCGATCGCCCGCTGCGTGAGCGACACCAGCCGGGTCGAGCGCACGCGGACCCGGTGCCCGGCGGGGGACTCCCAGTCGGCGTAGCGGGTCAGGGTACCGGCGCGAAAATCAAGCACGCGTTCATGTTCGAGCAGCCGTCCATATCGGACGTCGAACGGCGAGTCGTTGACCAGCAGGCGGATCAGCTTGCCGTTGGTGACGTTGGCGACCGTCTGGCTGGACTCGGGATAGCCGTAGGCGACCTCCGCGTAGGGCAGCGGCCGCAGTTCGTAGAACGAGTTGAGATAGGTGCCCGGGATGCCGAACGGCTCGCCCTCGTCCAGATTGCCGCGCAACCCGATGTGCCCGTTGGAGAGCGCGAAAACCGACTCGGACCGGGCCAGCCGGTCCAGGTCGAGGCCGTGCTCGCGCACCTGCCACGGCTCGATGGGGAAGTCGCTCATCACGCCTCCAATAGTTCGGCCAGATCGCGCACCACGATGTCGGCACCGTGCTCCCGCAGGGCGTCGGCGTGTCCGTGCCCGACCCGGTCCACCCCGACCACGAACCCGAATCCGCCCGCACGGCCCGCGGCAACCCCCGCGAGCGCGTCCTCGAACACCGCGGCGTGCTCCGGCTCGACCCCCACAAACGAAGCGCCTGCGAGGAACGTGTCGGGCGCGGGCTTGCCCTTCAGGCCGCGCCGCGCGATGGCGATCCCGTCGATCCAGCCCTCGACGAGCCCGGCGAGCCCGGTGATCGCAAGCACCTGCGCGGTGTTGGCGCTGGCCGAAACCACCACGCGGCGCAGCCCGCGATCGCGAGCGGCTTCCAGGTACCGCATAGAACCGGAAAAGACCTCGACCCCGTCGGCGCGGATGCGTCGCAGCAGGGCCTCGTTCTTCCGGTCGGCAAGACCGGTTATCTCCGCCTCGGGCAGCGCGATGCCGCGGCTGGCGAGGAAGTCGCGCACGCCGTCGGCGCGCGGCTTGCCATCGACGTATGTCTCATAGTCGGCCACCGGGTCGAACGCCACGAACGGCTCGCCGGTCCGCCGCGCCCGTTCCCGCAGGAACGCGTCGAACGTCTCCGTCCACGCCCGGTTGTGCACCGCGGCGGTGTCGGTCAGCACCCCATCGAGGTCGAACAGCCCGGCGGTCACGCCCTTGGGCAATCCCAACATGCATCGATCATCGCGCTTCGCGCGGTGCCGGACATCGCGGTCAGCGCCAATCGCGCAATACCTGCCAGCGGTAAATCGACCCAGTGGGTCTGCGGCCAGGCCCGGCCGAGCGCGGGCGCGATGACCGCGAAGGCGCGGTCGGTCAGGTCAGCCGGATCGTCCGCGCCGTCGCTGGCGCTCCACCGCTGCAGGACGGTCCGGCCGTCGCCTGTGGGAGCTGTCGGAGCGCTTGACGGGTGTGCGGTTCAGCGACCGTACACGCCGATGAGGGTGCCGCTGGCCAGCGGTTGAGCCTCCTTGATCGCCTGGTGGAGCTGCCCGGCATCCGGATTGGGCGGCAACTGTACGGCCTCGGCCAGCGCGTGCAGCTGGAAGACGTACCGGTGCGGTGCGTCGCCGACCGGCGGTTGCGGGCCGCCCCAGCCGGTCTCGCCGAAATCATTGGGCCACTGCTGGGCGTTGCCAGGGGCCGCGCCCTCGGAAACCCACTGGGTCTCAGGAGCGATGCCCGACACCAGCCAGTGCAGGAAGGTCCCGCTCGGCGCGTCGGGATCCTCGCACAGCAACAACAATTCCGCGGCGTCGCGTGGCACCTGGGACCACGCGAGCGGTGGGGAGATGTTGCCGCCCAGATGGCTGAACCGGTCCGGGATCCACTCCCGGTCGCCAAACGCCGGACTGGTCAACTGGAGTTCGGTCATACCCTTACCCGTACCCCCGGCGGCTGGATGCCATGCGGTCAGACCCGCGTCAGGCGCTGAGCCGGCAGCTGCTTGCCCTGCCGCGGGCGGTTGGCCCACCCGACCCAATCCGCGTTGATCACGAAGTTGGTGCCGCGCCGCGCCGTCGAACATGGGCGTAATTTCATGATCAACAGGAAGGGGAGGTGGGCGGGAGAGTGGGGGGTAGCAGGGATGTGGGTGAGGGTGAGGGGTGGGAGTGTTGGGGATGTGAGCTTGCGTTGCCTGATCGTGGACGATAGTCCGCACTTCCTGGAGGCCGCCCGTGGTTTGCTCCAGCGGCAGGGCGTCGACGTCGTGGGCGTGGCCGGCACGGGGGCCGAGGCGGTCGCGCTTGCCGAGCGGCTGCGGCCGGATGTGGCCCTGGTCGATGTCGGGCTTGATGGGGAGAGCGGATTTGATGTCGCTGGAAGGCTGGAGGGGACGTCGGCGATCCTGATATCGACGCGGGATCGGGAGGACTTGGCCGATCTGGTCGAGGCGAGCCCGGCCATCGGCTTTCTGTCCAAATCGGACCTTACCGGGGCGGCGATCCGGGGCCTGCTCAGCGCGCCTCAAGGAACGCCAGCACGGCAAGGACCCGCCGGTGGTCGTCGTCCGCCTCAGCCAGGCCGAGCTTCGTGAGGATGCTTCTGACGTGCTTTTCGACGGTACCCTCGGTCACCCACAGCCGGCGGGCGATCCCCGCGTTGGACCGGCCCTCGGCCATGAGGCTGAGCACATCCCGCTCCCGCGCGCTCAACACGTCGAGCGGATCGTCGCGCCGCCGGGCCGAGACGAGCTCCTGCACCAGCGCCGGATCGACCACTGAGCCGCCCTTGGCGACGCGTTCCAGCGTGTCGACGAAGTCCCCCACATCCGTGACCCGGCTTTTGAGGAGGTACCCAACGGCCTGCCCGGTGGCCAGCAGCCGCATCGCGTGCTCGACTTCGGCATACCCGGATAAGACGAGAATGGCCACGTCGGGCAGTTCTTCGCGGATGCGCGACGCGGCCTGCAGCCCCTCGATGGTGTGCGTGGGCGGCATCCGGATATCGACCACCACGAGATCCGGCCGCTGCTGGTGAACCAGGGCCAGCAGCGCCTCCGCGTCGCCCGCCTGACCGGCGACGTCGAACCCGTTGCGCTCCAGCAGGCTGGCCAAACCCGCCCGCAGCAGCACGTCATCGTCGGCGACGACCACCCGCAACCCGGTCATGACAAGCATTATCGACCACCCCCGAGGGCTCGCTACACTGCGGTGATGGGCGGGCTCACCCGGCGCGCGATCATTGCCGGAGCCGCGCTCGCGGTGATCATCGCGGGTGCCTTCGCGGTGCTGCTCTCCTCGATCTCCCAGCTGCGCGAGGCACAGCTGCGGCTGGAGCGCTCGACCCAGGTGCTGGTGTCGGCGAACCGGCTCGAACGGCTGGTCGTCGACATGGAGACGGGCCTGCGCGGGTTTGCGCTCACCGGCGATGAGGACTTCCTCGAACCGTGGCACGCTGCAAGCGCGGTGTTCCCGGGCGAGGCGCAGACCCTTGCGAGCCTGGTGGCCGACGATCCCGCACAGCAGGCCCGGACGCGCGAGATTTCCGACGCCGGCTCGGCATACATGCGCGAATACGCCATCCCGCTGATCGACACGGCCCGCCGCGACCCGGCCGCCGCCCGCACAACCCAGGTCACGCAGGAAGGCAAGCAACGCATCGACGCGCTTCGGGCGGACTTCGATGCCATGGTCGCCACCGAGCAGGCCGCCGCCGACAACCAGCGCCGCAGCGCCAACGAGTACGCCATGCGCGCCACAGCGGCCGGGATTGCCGGGCTCGCCGGGTCGCTGCTCCTCATCGCCGCCTACACCGGATATGTGACCCGGGCGGTCGTCGCGCCGGTGCGCCGCGTTGCCGGTGCCGCGCAACGGCTCGCCGCGGGCGACCTCGGCGCGCGAGTGGCCGGCCGTGGCGTGGGCGAGGTCGGGGTACTGAAAAACAGCTTCAACACGATGGCCGCCACACTGGCCCGCAACTCCGACGAGCTCGCCGCCTCCCGGCAGCGCATCGTCACCGCCGCCGACCAGGCGCGGCGGCGTATCGAACGCGACCTGCACGACGGCATCCAGCAGCGGTTGGTCGCGTTCGTGCTCGACACGCGGGCGGCGCGCGAGATGGTGTCGCAGGAGGACCGGCCGGAGCTGGCGGGCCAGCTCGACCGGCTCACGGCCGGGCTCGGCGAGGCGGTCAACGAGCTGCGGGAGATCTCGCGCGGCATCCACCCGGCGATCCTTTCCGAGGCCGGGCTTGCCGTGGCGCTCAAGGCATTGGGCCGGCGCAGCCCGGTGCCGGTCGAGCTGGACCTCGACGTTGCGGGCCGCCTGCCGGAGCCGGTCGAGGTGTGCGCGTACTACGTCGTGTCCGAGGCGCTCGCCAACGCGGCCAAGCACGCGCAGGCGTCCTTCGTGACGATCCGGGCGCATGCCCGGGATGGGTTGCTGCGTCTGGAAATCAGCGATGATGGTGTGGGCGGCGCGGCCTCCGGCAGGGGCTCCGGCCTTGTCGGGCTGACCGACCGGGTCGAGGCGCTCGGCGGCACGGTGACCGTCACGAGCCCGCCCGGCGAAGGCACGACCCTGGCCGCCGACCTGCCCATCGCCGCCAATTGACCTCTTCGGGCCACCCTCTTCGGGCCACCCTCTTCGGGCTGGCCTCTTTGGGTTGACCACTTCCGGTGGCCTCTTCGGGTCGGCCGCTCGGGTCGGCCGCTCGGGTCGCCTTTCTCGGGCGACCCCCTCCGGTCGATCATGAAGTTAGTGTCACGACACGTCGTCGAGCATCGACGTAAGTTCATGATCGACGCGAGAGGGGTGGGCTGCGTGGCAGAGTTTTACTGCTAGCTGGTAGGTGGGTTGGTGGGTGGCCGGGGAGACCGATGGCTATGCAAACGCTGATGCTGAAGCCTATGGACCTCGCGATTCGAACCACACGTGTCGTGGCCGCGCCACCGCCTGCCGCACGCCGGACCGGCCCGAGCTGGCTGAAGATCTTCTTCGGCGGGCTGGCCCTGTGGCTGGCGACCGTCGGTGTCACGTTTGCCACCGGCAACGTCAACCTCGTGCCCACCATCATTCTCGTGGGCAGCTTCCTGGTGCCCGTGACCTTTGTGGCGTACGCGTTCCGGCACGCCGACGAGGTCGTGACCGCGCAGCGCATCTTCGCCGCGTTCATCTACGGCGGCGTGCTCGGCATCCTGGGAGCGTCCATTTTGGAGGCTGCGCTGCTCGCTCACGTCTCCGGCGTGGCATACGTCGCCATCGGGCTCATCGAGGAGGCCGTCAAGCTCGGCGCGCTGTGGCTGCTGGCCCGGCGGCTGCCCTACTACACCAGGCGCGACGGCATGGTGCTCGGCGCGGCGGTGGGCTTCGGCTTCGCCGCGTTCGAAAGCGCCGGGTACGCGTTCAACGCCATGTTCACCAAGAGCGGCCTGTCGCTGCTCAACCTGGCCGAAACCGAAGCGCTGCGCGGGATCCTGACCCCGTTCGGCCACGGACTGTGGACGGCCCTGCTGGGCGGCGCGCTGTTCGCCACGGCCGCCTACACGAAAAAGCCGCGGTTGTTCAGCGGGGAAGTTTTCATCTGGTACCTCGTCGTGGCCGCGCTGCATGCGCTGTGGGACGCGTCGCAGCCGGTCGCGGTGTGGCTCATGCTGGTGCTCACCGGAACGACCGCGCAGTGGACGATGGTCCGGCTGGGTGAACTGCCCGGTGTAACACAGGCGCAGCTTGACCTGTTCACGGTGCTCTACTGGGGTCTGCTGGCCACGGTCGGGCTCGTCGGTCTGGTCCTGGTCCTCGTGCGCTGGCGACTGGCCAGACAACGTTGATTCCTCGCGCCGGCTGGGTAACCCGATGGCATGACCAACGCCAAGAGTGAAGCCGACCGGGAGCTCGAAAAAGAGGAACGCCGCGACGGCGGGCCCAGCGAGACACCAGGGATGATGACGACAACGGGGGGCAAGGCGGGCACGTCGATGCGCGTCAAGCCCGGACGCAAGAACCCGGGCAAGACCGCCCCGACCACCACGGGCGACGCCGGCAGCGGCGGCATGAACCCGCCCACCAGCGGCACCACCAGTTCGAACAGCAGCGGTGGCTAGCCGGTTTCGCCGCACAACGTATCGGGAATGCGGCCACCGGTGAAACCTGTCCCACGATTGTGGCACTGCTGGCGGGATGTTTTAGGTGCCCCAGGCGGGTGCAGGCTTGGGGCTTCGCCGGCGGAGCAGAGCGGAGTGCCACGGGGAAGGGCCCTTGCCGCCTACCCCGTTTCGGGCGCGGCAAACAGCCGAACGTGAGCAATTTCCGCCGGCGTTATCGACCGCGCTTGGCCGTTTGTCTTCGGTCGCGCCGGGTACCCCATGCGATAGGCGAACATTCCGTTCGCCCGCCTATAAGAGGAGGCGACGACATGGGTATTGGCGCCAGCATCTTCATGATAGTGGCCGGTGCGATCCTCACGTTCGCCCTCAACCTGGAGGTCGGCGGGGTCGACCTGGACATTGTCGGCTGGATCCTCATGGTCGGTGGTGTCATCGGACTGATTTTCACCGCGCTGATCTGGGGGCCGCGCCATCGTTCCGTGGCCACCCGTGAACCGACCGAATACCGGCGGGTCGAGGAACGCTCAGACCTGTAGTGAGATACACCTCCTGCTGGCCGCCGGGCGCGAGCCGTGCCCGGCGGCCAGCAACATGTTGGCATGCAGAGGAAAAATGAAGCTCGCGATTCTTCTTGCCATCGTCGCGGCCGTGCTGGCCGCGTGCGCCCGCGCCGACAGGCCGCCGGTGACCTACGCGCCGCTGGTGCACCCGTTCAAGGGCGCGAACCTGTTCCACGACATCGAAACGGCGGCCGCCGCATGGGCACGGGCCAACGGCGACCCCGATTGGGTCAAGCCGATAACCGATACACCGCAGGCCATTTGGCTCACTGCCCCGCGTGACCTCGACCGGCTGCCCGCTGTGATCCGCGCCGCGGCAAGCCAACGGGCGCTTCTGGTGTTGGTCACGTATTACGTGCCCAACCGGGATTGCGCGGGCGCCGCGAGTGGGGCACCGGACCCAGACTCCTATCTGGCCTGGATCGACCGGCTGGCGGACACGCTCGGTACCAACAAGGCAGTCATCATCATGGAACCGGATGCCATCGCGGCCGACTGCTACACCGACGCTCGGGCACAGCTGTTGCGCGAGGCGACCTACCGGCTGGCGCGCGCCGGCCACCACCTGTATCTCGACGCCGGGCACCCGAAATGGCGGCAGCCCGGCCAGGCCGCAGAACGCCTCATCGCCTCCGGAATCCAAGCGGCGCAAGGCTTCACCGTCAACGTGTCCAACCGGCAGACCACCGCCGACAGCGACGTCTGGGCACGCGAGGTGTCCAAAATGACCGGCGACCGCGAGTTCCTCATCGACACCAGCCGCAACGGGCTCGGCCCACCCCCGGGAGACGAGTGGTGCAACCCGGCGCGACAGGGCCTCGGCGAACGCCCGACGACCGACCCGGGCACGGGCGCGGCTGCGCACCTGTGGGTCAAACGTCCGGGCGAGTCCGACGGGCATTGCGGCGGCGAGAGCACCTTCGGCTTCTCGCCACGTCAGGCCGCCACGCTCATCGCGAACGCTCAATGGGTACCAGAAAATCTCCGTCGGCGGGCCGGGAACGAGAGGGCATGACGGCGTGGCTGGTCGGGTGGAAGGTTAGACCATACTGGTTTGCCATGGACTTAGCTGAGTACCAGCGGGGCGCCCTGCGTACCGCCGCTCCACGTGACAAGAGGAACGAGCTGCTCCATCTGGTGCTCGGGCTTGTCGGCGAGTCGGGGGAGATCGCGGAGAAGTTCAAGAAGTGGGTCCGCGACCTCGACAGCGACGAGTCGCGGATCGACCGGGCCGACATCGCCAAGGAACTCGGCGACGTGCTCTGGTATGTGGCGGTCCTCGCCGACTACCTCGACCTGTCGCTGGACGACATCGCGACGGCCAACCTGGCCAAGCTGGCCAGCCGCCAGGGCCGTGGCGTGCTGAGCGGCAGCGGCGACAACCGCTGAGCCAGGGTGGCCTAGCCCATAGTTGAAAACGGTTGTCATTATGTATTAGGGTGATCTTCGGCCGGCTGGCGTGTGGAAGGGACCCTGATGACGATAAACGGGATCGCATGGCAGGAAAGCTGGGACCGCCAGCAGGAGGCCTACATGCCCGACCGTGAGCACCGTTTCACCGCGATGCTCGACGTCGTCGAGTCCATCAACGACGGCCGTCCGCCGGTCATCCTTGACCTGGCAGGGGGGACCGGATCGATCTCCCTGCGGGCACTGCGGCGCTTTCCGCACGCCCATGCCACGCTGCTCGACCTCGATCCGGCTGTCTCGGCCATCGCCCGCGCAAGCCTTGACCCCGAACGATCCACGATCGTGGCGGCCAACCTGCTCAGTCCACAATGGAGCGAATCGTTGCCGCGTCACGACTACGACGCGGTGCTTACCGCGACCGCGCTGCACTGGATCGCCCCGGATCGGCTCACCGCGCTCTACGCCGAAATTCGCGACGTGCTGCGCCCCGGCGGAGTCTTCATCAACGCCGACCACATGCCCGACGACGGCCTGCCCGAGCTGAGCAGCCGTGTCGCCGCCTGGGAGCAGGCCCGGCGGGAGGCCCGCTGGGCCGCGGGCGCGGTGCTTTCATGGGCGGCCTGGTGGGAGCATGCCGCCAAGGATGCACAGCTCGGACCGCTGGTCCGCGAGCGCGAGAAGATCTTCGCGGTGCGGCACTCGGCCGAGTCCTACCCGCCGGCCTCGTGGCACCTGCAAACCCTGCGGTCGGCCGGTTTCGCGGAGGTCGGCCTGGTGTGGCGTGGCGGGCAGGACGCGGCCGTGGCCGCCGTCCGACAGGATGGCGCGGATCGGACATAAAGCCTGCCTGCCGTTGATACATCTACGTGGGTACATTGTGGGGCGTGCCGGAAACCGCAGTACCCGATGAGGCATGGTCGCCCGATGCCTCCGGACCCCGAACCGCCAACCCACCGTCCTATGTGGAGCTTGCGGGCTACACCGACTTCACACCCGTCGCCGCCGGCGGGGAAAGCACGGTCTATCGCGCGCTCCAGGTCGGCCTCGACCGCCCGGTCGCGGTGAAGATTCTGGCCGCCGGCCCGGACGGTGGGGAAGACCGGTCGGCCAGGTTCCAGCGGGAGCTCGAGATCACCGTGCGGCTCGGCCGCGCGCACCCGCACATCGTCTCCGTCCTCGACACGCGCGTCCTGCCCGACGGGCGGCCCTGCATTGTCATGGAGTACTTCGACGCCGGTTCACTGTACGACCAGCTGCGCGCCCGTGGCCCGCTGCCCGTCGCCGAGGTGATCGCGATCGGCGTGGTCATCTCCGACGCCCTCGCCTTCGCGCACGCCCAGGGTGTGCTGCACCGCGACGTCAAGCCGCAAAACATTCTCGTGCTGCCGACCTCCTACGTGCTGGCCGACTTCGGGCTCGCCCGCCGCGCCGACGCCGGTCACTCGGCCTCGATGGAGTTGTTCAGCTACCGGCACGCCGCGCCCCAGGTGCTCGACGGCGAGCTTCCGGACGCCGCCGACGACGTCTACTCCCTGGGGTCGACCCTGTTCACCCTGCTCGACGGGCGACCGCCGTTCGCCGCAGATGATCCCGACTCCGACAACCCGCTTGCGTATATCCGAAGGGTCCGCACCGCGCCTCCGAGAGAGATAAGCATAAGGGGGGTGCCGGACGGGCTCGCGGCGATCATCAGGCGATGCCTGGCCAAGCGGCGGGAGGAGCGTTTCCCCGACGCGACAAAGCTGCATGCCGCGCTGTCGGCCCTTGGGACCGAGGATCGCGCATGGGCACCCGATGCCGCGCCAACCGGCTCGAAGCCCGCCGTGCCACCGACCGAAGTGGCGCCCGCAGTGGTGGCGAAGGCCGCCGTGGTGCCACCGAACGAAGCGGCGCCCACAGTCGTGGCGAAGGCCGCCGTCGTGCCACCGACCGGACCATCACCGCAGCAGCCCGCGCCGTCCGAGCCGACGATGCCGGTGGAGTCGCTTGGCAGGAGCATGTGGTCGATCGAGTCGTCCCCGGAGGTGCTCTGGGTCGACCGTTCGTCAAATGCCGTGCTCGCCGGTGTGCGTCCTGAAGCCCCCGCCGAAACTCCCGCCGCCCCACCGGAGCCCCGCCGCCGCTCGGGCTGGCCGCGCCTGGTCATCCTCCTCGGGATCGCGGTGCTGCTGGGCGTTTTGGCGACGGTCACGATCGTGTGGGTGAGCGGGCTCAACACCGTCGCGCTGCCGGGCCCCAGCGCAACGCCCGCCACCGACGACCCCGGCCGCCCGGTCCCGTCGTTCAGCGGAGCCCTGTCACCGGAGAACTCCGGCCCGGCACGCGTCGACGATCCAGCCATCGCGCCGCAGATCACCCGGCTCACCGACCGGGGCACGTCCTTCGAGGTGACGTGGTCCGATCGCAGCGGCGGCAAGGCCGTGTTCGTCATCGTCGAGATCGTCGGCACCGAGGGCGTGCCGCTGACCCAGGTCGGCGCGGGCAAGACGAGCGCCATCGTGGACGGGATCGAACCGGGCAGACCCTACTGCCTTGCGGTGCTCGCTGTCACCGAGGCCAGTCAGGGCATCTCGCCCTTGAAGTGCACCGGCGTGCGCGGCAGCCGCCCGGCGCGCTGAGAGCGAAACAGCGGGCGCGGGTCGATGTACCAGAAAATCCTTCTATGCCACGGGATCGCGGTGCGGGCCGCGTGCTGCACTCGCCGCATGGCACGCCAGGCGACGTCACCGGGCACGGGGCCGGGCCCGAAGGCCGCGCGGTCGGCCTCGTCGGCGACCACCAACACGGCGTCCATCATCGGCACCGTGGCGGCCAGGCCCGCAGCGATCACCGGGGCGGGCTGCCCGCGCGCCGGTGACCGTCCTATCAGGAGCAACACGTCGAGCAGCTCGGCCCATGCTCCGGCCGCGCCGGCCCGTCGATGCCGGACAGTCCGCAACCGCCTCGCCAGTATCAGAGAACCCAATAGCAGCAAGGCGATCCCCACCGCAAGCAGTGGATAGCCGGGCGCCGCCGTCGCGGGCGAGGGCACACGCCGCTCCACCTGCTCGCCGCCCGCGGCCATCGGCGGTGCCGACGAGGGAGCCGCCGACGGGCGGATCGATTGCTGGAACAGCCGGTTGATGATTTCGAGTCTGGTCTCGCTTGGCGTGCTCGCGGCCGGCGTGGGATCGAAGGGGTACCAGCCGATTCCGCTGAAGTAGACCTCGGGCCAGGCGTGCGCGTCTCGCCCGTGCACCACCCTTGTGCCACCGTCGCCCGGGGTGCCCGGGGCGAAACCGACGACGATCCGCGTTGGCAGTCCGACCGCCCGCGCGAGCACCGCGAACGCCGACGCGAACTGCTCGGCGGTGCCCTCCTTCGCCCCCGCGACGGTCCCCGCCGTGCCGAACAGGAAGGTTTCCAGCCTCGCGTAGGAGGAGCCCGAAGGGGCGTCCGGGTCGTGGCGGCCGCTTTCCCGGATCGAGTACTCCAGGCTGACCGCCTTCTCGTAGGCGGTCTTCGCGCCGTCGGTGATGGTTTGCGCGTACGCCGTGAGCGTGGCCGGTGCGGAGGGCAGTTCCACATAGGACCGCATCTCCGCCCCCGACGGCACATCCGCCGCGGCGACCGCCTCTTCGGTTGGACCGTCCAGTCCCGACGTGACGCGATAGCTGAGCCCCGGCTGCAGCACCCCATCGCGCAGCGCCAGCGAGCCGGAGTCGCTGTCGAACTCCACATCGGACAGCGACACGGCCAGCGGACGGGCCGGGCCGGGCAGCCACGGGCCTTCCAACGCCCCGATGCTGACCGCGATGTCGGCCGTGCGCTGCCGGGGGTCGGAAACGGTGCCGATGCGCCGGTATCTGCCCTCCGCCGACCAGCTCGCCCCGGTGTAGTTGGTCAGCGCCACGAGACGCAGCCGTTCGTCCCGGCCGGAGGTGTAGCGCAGCAGTTCGACGTCGCCCTGCCGGTGCCACGCCGCGATTTTGGCCAGCGGGCTCGGCTGGCGCAGGTGCCTGCCCTCGGGTTCGACGAGGCGCCGGGGATCGAAGGCGTCCGCCATCGCGATTGGACCGATCAGGAGGGCCACACCCACGGCGGCAACGGTCGCCGGTGCGAGCCGCCGCAGCGACACCGCCGGATTGCGGCCTACCCATCCTGCCGCGGCGAGGAAGACCAGCGCCGCCGCCACAAAGCCTTTCGGGTCGGTACCTCCCGAGCCGAGCAGAGCCGCCCCGGTGTAAAGCGCCACGGCCCCAACGGGAGCTGCGATCAGTCCACTCGACACCGCGCGCAGCCCGACCCAAACCCCGGTCACGAACCCGAAAGTCGCGCCAGGCAGAAGCAGTCCGGGCTCGGGCGGCACCGGGCGCGGCGCGGCAAGCAACCTGGGCACGCCCCGCCGCAGCACGTCACCCGGGTCCAGTCCATTCCGGACACACATCACGTAGAACCCGACGGCCCCAAGCCCCACCACGGTGAACGTCACCGCCGGAGCGGGCAGCAGCCGGGCGCCCAATCCAATCAGGACAACGGGAAGCACAGCCGAGGCAATGATGAGCTCCCGGTCGACGGACCATGTCAGCGAGAGCTGCCACGCCCCAACGCCCACCAGCAGCGCGGCCCAGACTACCCGTGTCATACCTGCTCTTCCCAACCGCGCAACAACTCTTCGGCGTTCGCCCCGCGCACGACGGGGACCAGGCCATCGGACTCCGGCGGGCCCGAACACACGAGCAGCGCGATGACGGACGTCGCCTGGCCGGCCGCCAACCCCAGCTCACCCGCGTCTGACCCGGCCCCGCCGAGGATGACGAGCACATCGTGCGCGTCGGGCCGGTCGAAGACCAGGGTGCCCTCCGCCAGGACCGCATCACCGAGCAGGGCCAACGCCTCCTCCTCGTCGGCCTGCTCCGCCCAGATCACGCCGCTCGCGGTTCGTACCGCCACCGGGTGCCCTGCCGCACTCGCCGCCCCCGCGATCGAGGCCGCAGCATCGACCGCCTCCTCGAAATCGGCGGGCGAGGCATACGCCGAAGCGCGGTCGTCAAGCAGCAGCGTCACCCGGCCGCGCGACGGGTCGGCGTCCTCGCGCACCATGAGCCGGCCGACGCGGGCGCTTGTCGCCCAATGCAATCGGCGCAGATCATCGCCTGGAAGATAGTCGCGCATGCCGACGATGTCCGTGCCGCCGCGTGCTATCCGCTCGTCGCTGCCCGCGACCCAGCGTGTCGACCCGACCGGAATCCCGTGCAGCGGCAGCACCCGTGGCAGCACCCGCACCTTCACGACTCCGGCTTCCTCCCATTCGGCGCGGGTGAGACCCGCGATCCCGAGGCGGCGCAACTTCAACGGGCCCACGGTGATCGTGCCCCGGCGCGAGGTCGGCACATCGATCCGGCTTTCGGCAGACCCCCGCGGGCGCAGCGTCGTCGACAGCACGGGCACCTGCTCCCCGCCAACGGATTCGACCGCGTCCACCGTCACGGCGAACCGGCGTCCATTGTGGACCAGCTCCACCGCGTCGGTGCAGCGCCCAAACCGCTCGACCTGCAACGGCTCCACCGACCGGCGAGCGGTGACATCGACCCGGGCCGCCACTGACGCGAAGGCCGACAGCAGCAGCACCGCGAAGCCGGCGCCCACGGCGATGAGCCCCGGATAGCGCCACCACCAACCCAATCCGAGCGCGGTGGCGGCCAGCACCGCCACCGCAACACCCCGGGCGGTCGGGCGGATCATCGCACCGCAGGGCTCGGCACATCGACGGCGGCAAGCGCGTCCGTGATGACCCCGCCCGCGGTCTCACCGTCCAAAAGCGAGCGCCGGGTCAGCAACAGCCGATGCGCGAGCACCGGTTCCGCCAAGCGATGGACATCATTTGGTACCACATAATGTCTTCCTTGAGCCGCCGCGTACACCTGAAGGCAGCGCACGAATGCCCGCATGGCACGCGGGCTGGCACCGAGCCGCACCCGCTTGTCGGTGCGCGTGGCAACCCCGATCTCCCGGACATAGGCCAGCAGCGGCTCGGCGAAGTGCAACCCCGGAAGCAGCGCGACGAAATGCGCGACCTCGGCCGGGGTGGTGACGGCCGGTATCTCCTGCACCGCACCCGCCCGGTCGCCGGGGCGCATCACCGCGAGCTCGTCGGCCAGCTCCGGATAGCCCAGCGTCGTGCGGATCATGAAGCGGTCGAGTTGCGCCTCGGGCAGCCGATAGGTGCCCTCCAGGTCGATCGGGTTCTGCGTGGCGATGACCAGGAACGGGTCGGGCACCGCATGCGCGACCCCGTCGGCGGTCACCGTGTGCTCCTCCATCACCTCCAGCAGCGCGGACTGCGTCTTCGCCGCCGCCCGGTTGATCTCGTCGGCGAGCACGACGTTGGCGAAGACCGGCCCCGGGCGGAAGGCCACCTGCGATGTGCGCGCGTCGAACACCGTCGTGCCGGTGACGTCACTGGGCAGCAGGTCGGGCGTGAACTGGACGCGCCGCGACACTCCGCCCAGCGCCGCCGCGAGGGACCGTGCCAGCGTTGTCTTTCCGGTACCGGGCACGTCCTCGATGAGGACGTGCCCGCCGGCGAACAACGCCACCAGCACGAGGTCCACAATGGACCGTTTGCCGCGCACGGCGATCTCCAGCGCGTCACCGAGCCGGGTGTGCAGCTGCCGGAACGCGGCGACCTCGCGCTCGCCCACCACGTTCAAAACCTGGGTCTGCGTCGCAGCGGTCATGGAATCTCGCACCCCCGGCACGGCGGCCGCTCGATCGGCTCTCGGAACGCGTACACCTGCACCTCATTGGATCTCACACCGCCGGCCTGCATCCAGAACCGGTAGTTTCCGCCGCCGCCGCTCAGCGTGAATTCGAACGACGTCGCCCAGCACAACACCACCAGCGACCCGGTGGTCGGCCCGCTCCAGTTGAGCGTGCATGAGCCTTCGTAGGTCCGCCAGGCGAACGGCGGGTTGAACACCGCATGGACGGCCCAGTTGGGCGCCGCGGCCTCGTACATGTCGACAGCGTTGACGACGACCTCACCGGTAGCCGGCGATTGCGCGGGCGCGTTGTGCGTGTAGCCGCCCGTCGCAGCCGGGCCCTGCCCCTGCCCGTTGGCGGCCCTGACCTCGGCCTGCACCCGCATGCCGTGGCAGCGCGAGCCGCACCCGATCTCGACCGGATCGCTGCGCAGGGCGGTGAGGTTGTACCGCTGCGAGAAGCCGCGATCGGAGGTGAGGAGAAGTTCGAAGCCGGTGAGCGGGCTGCCGTTGTCGGGCGGCGACTGCCAGCTGGCCTCGACCCGCAGCGTCGTGCCGTACTCGAACTGCGCGCTGATCGACACGCCGGTCGGCGCACCCGGAACCCTCGGCCCGGCCGGCGCGGCGCTCGTCGGCGGCGGTTCCACACTCGGGCTGGGCGTCTCGCCACCGCCGCCACCACCCGTGGTGGTGGTGGTGTTTGTCGGGGTGCTGCGGGGCGGCTTGGTGGTGGGAACCTTGGGCGATGGCCGATTGTCCGGGTCGTTGACCGGCTGCGTGGCGTCGTGCGTCTCGGTCTGCGTGACCTTGCCGTCCTCGTTGACGACGTAGCCGACGTTGCCGCCGGACACGTGGATGAACAGCTTGCCGTCGTCGATGACGAGCTTCGGCTCACCCGCCGGGATCTGGATGTCGGGCGGGCGGTGCTCGCCGTCGCGGCCGAGCACGAGCACCTTGCGGGCGCCCGCGCACGCGACATAGACCCGTCCGCGGTACACGACCGGCTCACCCGGCTTCTGGCAGCCCATCTTGCCAACGTCGACCGTGATCGCCCGGCCGCGATGGAACAGCAGCACGGTCGCGGACTCCACAACGGACACAGGCACAAGGTCCGAAGGCGCCTCAGTCGCGGCATTTATTGTTCCTGGTACCTTGCCGACCTCCACGACGGTGTCGTCCCCGGTGCCCACGCGCACCGCGACCCCTCGCTCGGGCGCGAAAAGCGTGATCCCCTCATCGTGGGACACGAGCCGGGAGCGCAGGTCGGCGCCGTCGACGCGCACCGACGAGGTCGTCTCCACCAGGCGTTCGGTGTCTTGGGACCAGGCCAGGGTGTGCAGCTGGCCGTCGCCGCGCAGCGCCCACAGCTTGCCCTTGCCGTCCATCGCGGCGTCGGCGAGCAGGCCGCCGGCCATCCAGCCCGCGCCGATCGGGCGTGCGCTGACCGGGTCGAGCCGCACCACCGTGCCGCGCACCCGGTCCACAACGTACAGCTCTTTGGCGTTGAGCAGGACCTCGATCGCTCCACCGCCGTTGCCGAACCAGCGCCCGCCGGTGATGAGCGTGGACACGTTGATGACCGTGACCGACCCGTTGGTGGCGTCGGTGACCACGAGCAGGCCATCGCGCTGGGCAAGGGAGATGTCATGGTTGACGGGAGCCACCTTCAGCCGGTTTTCCTGCTGGCCCGTGGCCGGGTTCACCTGCACCGCCTCGCCGCGCTGGTTGTCGCCCAGCCAGGTCAGGCCGTCCGATGTGGACAGCAGGGTGGGCGCGATGCCGGAGGCGAACAGGGCGGCCGCGACCAGCCCGGCCACCAGAATCACCAGGATAACCTCGGTGGCGCCGCGCGACCCGAACAGCCTGCGGCCCTTACGGAGTGACAGATTCACGGCGAGCTCCCTCCCGCGCCCCGCAAAACCTCCCGGCCCGATCCCCCCATCGGCCCGGCCGTAGCACAGGGCAGCATAGCCGAAAATCGAAAAGCATCATGAAGCCCGTCCAGGGTATGACTCCCATGCTGGTTATTCGGCGCGGTCGTCGGACCGGATGGCCACAGAAGGTCTCGATTTGAATAAGATCGGTGGCACCCGCCACGCCGGAATTGCCACGCCACGGCGCAGCCCCACAGCGAGCGGGTCGAATTGCCGGGCACGCCCGAAACGCCAGCAGCTCAGCACTTCGACACGCTCTGTCCGAAATAGACGGCTAGGGCCCGCACGATGGCGCCCCACGCCTCAGACCCGGATCCAGCCTGCATCGAGATCACTGGATGCTATTCCTCATGCCGCGCCGCCTTCGAGACATGGCTCGGGCGATCGAGCCCACCCGGGCACGTCTGCCAGGTAGGCTCGACCGCGATTGTCAGTGCGCCGCAGCAGTCGGCCGAGCGTCGCCGCCCTTGTCCTCCTCAGCCGAATCGCCCGGCTCAACGGCCGGCGCAACACCGGCTACGGCCGGCAGCGTGGCACGCTCCTCACCCACGTCGCCAGCCCCCTCGGCCTCCGCCTCGCTTTCCTCTTCCCCTTCGCTTTCCTCGTCTTCTTCCTCTTCGCCCTCGTCCTCGTCGGCTTCGGCCTTGGAGTCCTTCACCGTTCCGGAGGCGCCGGCACCGGTCCAGCTAAACTCGATCTCGATCGACGTCTTGGAGCCACTGCTCTCGATCTCCAGTTCACAGTGGACCTCGTCGCCGACGGTGACCGCGCCGGCTGCACCAAACATGACCTTGCCGTCCAACTCCAACTGGCCGGCCATCTGCCGCAGCCACGCGGCCAGATCTGCCCGCGAGACCGTACGCTCATCCTCGAAGATTTCCATGCGGAGCATGCTCGCACACGGGGGCGATAGTCCGCTTTGGACGGTACGTCGTGGTGGGCCCGTATCGACGAGTCAGCGCGCGACCCCCGGGCGGCTGCAGTGGCGCCGCCCGGGTGGCGAGGTGCTTCACCACACTATGTAGGTGAAGCGGTACCTGTAGTGGGTGCCGTGGTAACCCTCGTAAACCCGTTCGATGTAGCCTTGGCCGGCATCATTGGGGGAGACCCACGTTTCGCCGATCTTCCACCCGTCGTTCTCCCAGAACTCGACGAGGAAGGGCGCGTCGAAGGTGCCGCCGAACGGGAGGTCCCACCAGTCACCGCCGTCGAGGTTGCCGCGGCTGCCGACCCAGCGGCCGTTGATGTACATCTGGACTTCGTCGGAGAACGTCTCAGCCTCGTCGTCGCAGTTGAGCCGGATGAGGTCATAGGAGCGGGTGTCATTGACGGTGACATCCGCGCTCGCGGCCGTGGGCGCCAGCGTGACCAGCAATCCCACAATCATGGCCAGCGCTATCCCCGTTTTTGGCAGCAGTCGCTTGCGCATCGTACCTCCGGATGCGAGAAGGGCCAGAACTCCGGCAAGCATAGACGGACGTCTACGGAAAGGCCTCCTCCGTAAGTCTTAGAAATTTACGTGGATCGATCACGGGCCGGGGCGCCGACGACGGTGACAGCAGGCCGGCTGGCGACGGGCCAGGCGGACTATCGCTTGAGGCCGAGGTGATCCGTTGGACATTCTTGCCGGCCGACCGAGCCGGCCGCGAAGAAGACATCGGTGGCGGCCGCCACTATCCAAGACGTGCGCTGCCCGATCCCGCGAGGTAGTGCTCGACGCGCATTCGCATCGAGCGATCCATGGCGAGGTCGGACAGCTCGCCTGGTGCGATCCATCGGACTTCACGCGACTCGTGACTGGGCGTCGGCACCCCCGAGAGCGGTTTGGCGACGAACACGACCGAAAACTCTTGGCGCACTTCGCCGTTGCTCGTGTAGAGGATGACGTGACGCGGATCGGTGTAGATGCCGGAGAGTCCAGTGATCTCGACGTGGACGCCGGTTTCCTCCAAGGTCTCGCGCACAGCGGCAGCGGGCAGGGATTCGCCGAGATCCATCGCGCCGCCCGGCAATGCCCAGTTGTCGTTGTCCGCACGGCGGATCATCAGGATCTCGCCCGAGTCGTTGACCACCAGCACATTCGCGGAGGGCGGTACCGGACGGCGGCCGATGCCACGGTGCCGCACCGGCGGATAAGAACTAGGGCAAGTGCGTCACCATCTCGTGAGCACCCGTCCGCTAGAGTCGCGGAGGCTTCAGTGCAGCCATCCCTTCGGCGCGATGACTATTCACGGATTGGTGACAATGGCAGAGTCGGCACAGCATGACGGCTGGAACGATGCGCTCAAGCAAGGTTTCGCGATCCTGCTCGGTCGGCGGCTGGAGCAGTTTCCGCAAGCCACGTATGCCGCGTACTACGACTGCGACGACTTGGCCATCGAGCTGTTCAAGAAGGGCTTCGATCTGGCTCCGCTGGCCCGTGGTGAGATCGTCCGGGCACCCTTCGAGACGATTCCCGAGCTGGGAAAGCTGCTGCAGGGCTGGGATCTCGACACTCCATATTGGAGCATCGACCTCGGCGAGTCCGTCTTCGAGGCCTGCATGATGGAAGGCGGCGCACAACATGGGGTGCCCGAACTCGACTCCCCGATCCGGGGCCAGGATCTGGGCAGGATCCTCCTCGAGCGTGGCCTGACGCCTCAAGAGGTCTACCGGGCGTGTCCAGACATCCAGTTGCGGGCACACACCGACGGGTCATTGTTCGACGCCATGCGGTTTGTCACCGGTACCCACCGTGGCCCTGACCACCTGCGGCCATGCGAGCCGGACTGGGGCGTCGACCCATCCTGGGAGGAGAAGCTCGCCGCCGTGGAGCATCCTGGATTGCGCGACGCACTGCGGGACATCTGCCGCACCGAGGACGGCGCCCGTAGCGGCGGTGCCTACTACCGCGGCGCCGACGACCCGCACTTCGGCGGGCCTCGCCAAGTGGTCGCCAGCTGGCGGATCGGGGAGGGCCAGGCGTTCAAAACGGTGGTCCAGCTGCCATGACCCGACTTGCGGCTACGGGTTTGAAACGTACCGCACCCGGGCCGCAAGCCACCGGTTCCGTCCGGGCTCTGACCCCTGCAGAACGACCCACGAGGTCTACCGGCTCGCCGACAAGACGCGCCGCAAGGTCCTCAACCAAACCTTCTTCGTGAAAACGTTCGTCGACATGGACGCAGGCGGACCATACATCGCCACCGACGAATGCACCGAATCCGTCGAGCGTCTACACAACCGGGACCGGTGTGACCCTTCGCCGGCGTATCGCGATGGCGTGACCTCCCTCAATGCGGCGTCGTTCTGCAAAACGATTCGCATTGCCGTTCTGTCACGCGAGCCGTCGTGTCCGGCCGGCTGACGTCGTCACACAAGGCCATCAGCGCGCCCCGGACGTCTACCAGCTGGCCACCACTAATGCATATGAATCCGGTGCAGAACCTCTTGCACCACTAACCCGCGGGTGGCTGGTGCCAGGGCGCGGCGGTGAAGTTGAGCCGCGCCTTGTCGGCGAACCGCTGCCGGGTGACGCTTGGCAACTCGGCCGCGTTAAGCAGGCCCGCCAGCACCTCGAACACAGCGTTCGCGTCGGACTTGCCCAAGTCCAGCCGGAATGAGCCGGGCTGGCCGATCTCGTCGAGGAAGTCGTCGCACTTGCGCTGATACGGGAAGAGGGTAAAAGGCACCCCGGCCATGTAGGCGAAGATCGCTCCGTGCAGGCGCATGTGGACGCCGAGGTCGCACTCCTTCATCTCCTGCCATATCCGGGCGACCCCGTCCCGCTCGGTCACCTCCCGCACGCCGCAGCGGTCCGTCAGCGCCGACCGAAGCCGGTGGCTCGCGTCGATGTCGCCGTGTTGCGGGTGGGTGTTGAACACGAAGATGGTGACGTCGATCGGCTCCTTCTCGGCGAGCATTCGGACTCCGTCTGTCAGTGCGCGCTCGCGCCGCAGGACCTCCTCCTCGCTCGCCTCGTAGTCCACCCCGAGCAGGGTCACCCCCAACCGCGGTCGCTGGTTGCGCGAAACCCTTGGCGCGCAAAGGTCTTCACCCAGCGCCTCGGGCAGCAGCCCGGCCAGGTCGGCGGCGACGGTGAGCGAGCCGGGGTAGCCCATGGCGCGCAACGCCTCCGCCGACGCACTGTCACGGACCGCGACGTAGGGGATGCGGCGCAGCACCTCGACGAGGCGCCGTTCGGACGCCGCCGACACGAAGGGCCCGACCGAGACCCCGACCGCCGCGACCGGGTGACCCGTCATCCGCGCGTGCCATGAGAACAGGCGCTTCTCGCTCAGCGGACCCATCTCCCGGAAGACCGATCCGCCACCATAGACAACCATCGATGACCTTCGAAGCAGGGCAGCCTTCTGCGACAGGTTTCCGGCACGCGAGACCAGCCCGTTGGACCTGTACCACCTTGGGTCCAGGGGGGTCCGGTCCACCGGCAGGTCGACCAGCGGCGGCGCCGCGAAGACGGGTGCCGTGGCGCCCCAGTACCGGCCCAGCGCCCAGTTCATCACCAGGCAGAACGAGTTGTCGCCGGCGTTGTCCATGCCGTAGTAGCCGATCACGAGCGGCCGGCCGGCTTCATCACTCATCGGACAGACCCTTCCTCAAGCGCTGCTGGATCATTCCCCATGATGGGAGCCTGGCGCCGGAGACAACGTACTTCTTGACCGCTGTCCAAAATAGGACCAGCAGGGCGACCTCTGCCGCGACGGTGGAGGCTGCGGCTCCGAGTAGTCCGTAGCGCGGGGTCGCGATCGCCAGGCTCGCCAGATAGACCAGGGCTCCGACGCCCTGATAGGCCACCTTGCGCCGCAACTGGCGGCCGCTCGTCAGCAACGACGCCACGCTCGCCGCACCGAAGCGCAGCGGGATCGCCACGGCCAGTATCAGCAGGATCGGGACGCTGTCGCTGTACTGCTCGCCGAACAGCCGCGGGATCCCCACGGCACCGCCCACTGCCACCAGCACGGCGATCACGCAGCCAGCAATCACCATCCCGGTGGTGCCCACCCGGTACGCCAAAAGAATCATGTCCCGGTCGTTGCGCGCCCAGCGGTGCAGCTTGGCGAGGAAGTATTGCTGGTACACCACACGCGGAATGAGATAGACCGCCATGAGGATCGACATCGGCACGGAGAACAAGGCCGCCTCCCTGGTCCCCAGGAACTCGCCGGCCACCACCGTTCCGAGGTACATCCCGACGAGATAGAAGAGGCTGCCGAGCATGAATGGGTTGGCGCTGCTGAACAGGCGGGCGTAGCGGGGCGGCGCAGCCGGGGGCGGCGGGCCGGCCGGGTGACCCTCCAGCCTCACCCGCCCAAGCCAATAGGGAACGAGCATCGGCACCGAGAGGGTCAGGGTGACCACGGCGATGAGCGCATAGCCCAGCGCGGTGTGGAGCACGGTCAGGCCGAGGGCGCCGGTCACCACGACCACGGCGATGCGGCCCAGGTGCGGCGCGAGTTGCAGGGCCGCCACCGCCTTGTACGCGCCACGCAGCTGCAACGCCGACATTGCCAGCGCGATGAAGGCCTGCGCCGCCACCACCGGAACCAGCAGGAACTTCAGACCGGCGTCGATCGGGTACACGGGGTCGGCCAGGCCCCATAGCAGCATGACAATCATGACTACGGCGGTGGCGCCCATCACGACGCCGATCGAGCGCCGCACCCAGCGGAACGCCTTGGGCCCCTCCCGCCCGAACCGCTGCAGCCACAGCTCGTTCACCCCGTACACGGCGAGCGGGGCGGTCAGCGAGACGAACCCCAGGACGGTCATGAGGGAGCCGAAGTCGTGCTGTGAAAGGGATCGAGCCAGCACCACCTGCGTGGCGAAGGCGGCGATGGTGACCGCGATCTGGCTCAGCCCCAGGAGGCTCAGGTTGACCACGGCGAGCCGGACGCTTCGCTGTAACCGGCCTGTTCGTACCGTCGCCGCCGGCGCCCGCGTGGTGGCCGCGCGATCAGCCGCCAAGGCGCACCAGCCACTTGCCCAGTTCCCCCGCGGCCCGCAACATCTTGATCCTGGCGTTGCCGCCCGGGACCCGGGTGGGCCGGTAAAGATCGATCAAGTGAAACCAGATGCCGATGCCGTGCAGCCGGCGTTGGCGTGTGATGTTGCCGTCGTGCCAGTGGTACCGGACGATCGGCTCGGCCAGCCGCCGGGGGTGGATGCCGGCACGCAAGCCGCGCAGCATCAGGTCGATGTCCTCGAACAGCCGCAGGTTCTCGTCGTAGCCACCCATGCTCAGCAGCAGGTCTCGCTGTATCGTCATCCCCGAGTGCTTGAACGGCAGGCGCGGGCGGGTCATGACGCCGCGCAGCATGCTCTGCGGCGATCTGTACTCCGGTAGCCGGATCAGCCGGCTGACCTCCTCTCCCATCTCCTGATAGTCGGCGTAGACCCACAACGAACTCGTGGCGATGAGGAAGTCGTGCAGGAGAAGCAGCGCGTCGGAGGCAAGCTCGTCATCGGAGTCGAGGACGGTGATGAAGGTACCTTTGGCCACCTTGAGCGCATGGTTGCGGGCCGGCGAGATCCCGTACTGTTCCTGGCGGAACACCCGGACCCGAAGGTCGGCCGAGTAGGGGTGCGCCGCCAGCACTTCGGTGACCGGGATGGCCGATCCATCGTCGACGATGACCAGCTCGAAGTCGCGGAACGAATTAGCCAGGACGCTGGCAACGGCCTTCTTCAACAGCTCGGGCCGGTCGCGCACCACGATGCACACCGAGAAGAACGGGAGCGCCAGATCCGGATTGACAAGCGGCAAGACGGAGGTCTCCGCCTGACTCCGGTCAATCCTCTCGTGAGAGCCGGTCCTCTGGCGAGGTACCTCGAAATCCGGGACAGAGGTGTGCGGCGCTCCCGCCATTGTCCGCCGAATCCCAACCTGCCGAGAAACCGGGTAATAGCCGAGGATCAGCATGTGGCAGAACAGGAACAGCCACATGAAGTACGGATAGGAGGCGGGTTTCTGCGTGAGCCCGCAGATCAGCAGCACAAGATAGAGGGTGGCCAATGCCAACCTGCCGCGGGCGGAGACCATGCGACGAGTGAACCTGTACAGGATGACAAGCATCGCCGCGGTGAGGACGACACCGGTCGCCCCCCACACCACAGCGACCCGGGCGAGATCGTTGTGCATGTCCCAGGGCTCGTAGCCAAAGCCGAAAAGCCATATGTCCCACGAGGACTTGCCGAACGCGCGGATGGTGTCGATCCACACCGCACCGCGCCCGTTGAGGAAGCGATCCGAGCCGACATCCCAGGAGCCGACGGCCGCGAACATCACCTTGATGCGCGAGGCGAGATGATCGCCTATCACCACCACGGTGACGAGCGTGAGGGCACCCACCCCCGCGACCGACCCGATCACCGCCTTCCTGTTGAGTCGCCGCTGTCCGCGCAGGGCCAGCAGCCGGCGCCCCTCGAACAACGCGATCGTCATTGTCACGCAGATGATGGAGAGGCGGTGCGTGGAGATCACCGTGGTGCCGAACAGGACGGTGATCAGCGCATAGTGCTTGACGGCACCGAGGCGTAGCCGGTCGTAGCCCACGTAGAGCATGAAGACGCAGAAGATGAGCAGCCGGCCCAGCGACATCGGGTGGTGATAGCCGCCGGACGGCCGTCCCATGTAGACACCGGGCATGATGAAGAAGAACGTATACCTGACTATGCCCAGGACCTGGAGCCAGGCGATGACGCAGTGGATCAGAGCCGCGCCGACGACCGCTAGCACGGTGTAGCGCAGCAGGTGGTCGGCGATCGCCTTGCCATACCGCACCATCACGCCGATCAGCGCAAGCGGCGCGAAGCTCACGACCAGCCGCAGCGCCTCACGTGCCACTCCGGTCGCCGGTGGGACGAACGGCCCGAACACCACCGTCCTGTGGTGCCTGAACACCTCCAGCAGCCCGTCGCGGCTTGAAATCGCCAGGTAACTGATCACCGAGAGCAGCAGCATGATCGCGATCGCGGCGAAGACGAGGAAAAGCGCCCAGGGAAGCCGTTCCGCGTCAAGCAAACCGGTCACCAGGGCTGTCACCATGAACGCCCCGCCGATCATCGTCAGGATGGTGCCGAAGTCGACCGCGTTTGCGCCCGGGTTCGCCCCTAGGATGTCAAGCAAGGGCTTCGCCGCGAGAATTGCCAGGCTAGCGATGACCGACCAAAAGGTGATGCCACGGATCGACTCCGACTGCGCCGGGTGGTCCGATGCGGACAGAGATGGTCTCAGCTGCTTGAGTCGCAGGGCGAGGAGTGGAAGCTTCGTCATCTACGTGAGCCCAACCAGTAGACCCAATAAATCGGGCACACCACGGAAAGCGATGCGAGGATGCTAATCAGTAACGGTCGGCTTGAGCGCCCGACCGCATGTCACAGCCACCCATCGGCCTCCCCAGTCCAAGCATCGCGGCACACAATGCCGGCAGCGAGCGATCTACTTCGACTTTCCATATCGGATGATCTGCATTGGACGATCAGCCGAAATCTCAGCGACTGTACAACAGTCGGACCCCGTTAGAGGCACCCTGGGCAGTTTGTCACACAGTTGTTATCACGCAAGGCTTTCACCGGCCATCGTGAGGCTTGCCAAGACGGCCGCCGGTCAGCGAAGCTGGCCCCCGTGCGTTCGACCCCGATCAGTGTGATCGTCGCCGCCTACAACGAGGCCGCCGTCATCGGTCGCTGCCTGGACTCACTGCTCGCCGGGGCGGATCCGGGCGATCTGGAGATCATCGTGGTCGCCAACGGATGCACCGACGAGACCGCCGCGATCGCCTCCGCCCGGCCGCAGGTGAAGGTGATCGAGTTGCCGGTGGCGGGAAAGGCGTCCGCCCTCAACGCGGGCGACGCGGTCGCCTCCGGATTCCCGCGCATATACCTGGACTCCGATGTCGTCCTCACCCCCGGCGCAGCCCTTGACCTCGCCCGTGCCCTGACACCGGCCGACGGCGCGCCGGCGCCGCTGGCCGTCACCCCCCGCCGCGAACTCAACGTCAAGGGCCGGTCCGTTATCGTGCGCGGCTTCTACGCGATCAACTCCCGGCTCCCGATCTTCAAGGACGCGCTCTTCGGCCGCGGTGTGATCGCCGTGTCATCGGCGGGCCGCGAGCGGTTCGGCGCCTTCCCTGAGCAGATGGCAGATGACCTCTTCCTCGACTCCAGGTTCACCTCGGCGGAGAAGCGGGAGGTGAAGACCGTAGTGTCGCATGTGGAGACCCCCATGCGGGCCCGTGATCTCCTGCGAGTCCAGACCCGCGTGCGGGCCGGCAACGCTCGCCTGCGCGCCATCGACGCCAGCACGCGCCCGCCCGCCCGGTCCTCATGGCTCAAAGATGTGCTGCTTCCCAGGCCGTGGCTGCTTCCGGCCGCCGTGGCCTACCTGGCTGTGACCCTCATTGCCGCACACAAAGCCAAGCGCGCTGAGAACAATCACTGGGAGCGCGACGAGTCGACCCGCATCGGCTAGTAAACCACCGGTTAGGCGAGAGTCATATCCGCAAGGTGTTGCGGGGCGATCCTTTCGGATCGCCCCGCAACTCTCTCTAACGGACGCTGGAGAATTCCACTCGCGACAGGATGTCGTCGGTATCGAGAGGATTCAGCGAGTACCCGTTCCACTGCGCCGGGTCGGTCAGATCCCGCAACGGGTCGACGGAGATGAACCGACCTGTGGTGGGGTCGTACTCCCGCTCACCGAGGTGGATAAGGCCGCTGTCGTCGGCGATCCCGCCGGTATAACCCCGGGCACCCTTCCATCCGGTGGCCACGGGGCCACGCACCTGACCGTACGGCATGCTGCGCTGCCGCATGATGGCCAGGCTGCTCGGGTCGATCTGGGCGATGGCGGTGCCGTTGTGGTCGGCGAAAATCCACCGCAGCCCAGCGCTGTCCCGGACCGCGATGCCTTCGTAGTACCGGGTGCCCGTCGGGTTGGCAGTGCCGGTCTTCACCAGCTCGGTGCCGTCGGGCAGGTACAGGATCTTCTTGTTGGGGCTGCTGGCGATGAGCCGTTTGCCGTTGGTGTCGTAGATGTAGGTGGTGGTGACACCGCCTTGCGTTACTGTGCCGAGCCGGCCTTCGGCATCCCAAGTGATCGTCTGGGCGACGCCGTTCGGGGTGGTCCGGCTGGTGGTGTTTCCGGCCGCGTCGTAGCTGAAGGTGCGGGTCGGACCGGCCTTGGGACCGACGCCCGTGATCGTCTTGACCTGGTGCGGGGCAACCGCACCGGCGGCGCCGACAGTGTCGGTCCACGTGGTGTCCCCGGACGGGTCCTTGTCGGTCTCGCTGAGCCGGTTACCCAGTGCGTCGCGGCTCCATTGCCGCCAGTACGGGTCGGGCCCGCCACGCTGAGGTGTGGTGCACGCACCAGGTACCTGCGACCAGGCCTCATTCAGTCGCTGCAGGCTGTCATAGCGGAAGCACTCCTGCTGCTCGGGCACGGCGTTGGTGGTGCTGCGAATCGACGTGACCTTGCCGGCCGAATCGTAGAGGTACTGGTCGTTGGCCAACCTCGAGTTTCCGTAGTCGCCCGGGACACCGGGCGTTTCGGTGTTGAGGTAGATGCTCGATAGGCGGCGGCCCGGCGCAGCGTAGTTGGCCTGGACACGGACGTGCATGCCCGCACCGCCCAGGAACCGGTTGTAGGCCAGCCCGTCGAAGAAATAGATGGTGTTATCCAGGTAAATCCCCTGGGCGGCGTTGGTGGTCAGACCTTTTGGCAGGCCGGTGATCGAGTTGTACGTCTTCGTCACCGTCTCCTGTGGCAGGCCGCCGACACCCGGGAAGGTCTGGGTGTTCAGGTCACCGTTGATGTTGTAGTTGTAGTTTGTGGTATAGGTCAGCGTCGCTCCACCCGCACCGAACCCGGGCACCGTGTAGGTGGTCGACAGCGGCCGATAGCCGTCGTCGTAGCCCGTGATGGTCTGGATGTAGCTCTGCCCGCCCTCATACCGGGTGGCCGAGACCAGCTTGCCTCGCGCAGCGCCGTCATACGTCCACGACGCCCGCAGGTTGCCGGTGGGCGAGTCCTCCCGAAGGTGAGTGGTCCGGCCCAGACCGTCGTAGGTGTAGTGGAGAGACTCTCCTCGACCGTCCACTGTGGACAGAACCTGGCCGGCCGCGTCGTAGGTGATGGTCGAGGTACCGGCGTCCGGGTCCACGGTCCGAGTCCTACGGCCCAGCAGGTCGTAGGTGTAGGTCCAGGTGTTGTTCGCGGTGTCCTTGACCTGGGTCAGCTGACCAAGCCGGTCGTAGCCGTAGGTTGTCGTCGCCACGACAGGACCCGCCGGGGTGCCACCGGAGTGCTGGCGCAGTTCTGTCACCAGACCATGCACATCCTTGATGGTGGTCGTGGCGGTGCCGCCGGACGGCGGGGTGACAGTGACCTTCTTCTCACCGTCGTAATCGGTGACGGTCTGCCACAGCTGGCTGGCCGTGGTTCCGTCGCCGGCCCATTCCTGCTCGTTGGTGACCCGGCCCATGTTGTCGTACACATAGCGGGTCTGCTTCTTGGCGTCCCGGTCGTTGACCCCGCGCAATATCCCCGACGGGTCCTCGGCCCCGTACACCATGGTGGTCTTCTCGACCCGGCCGATGCCGTTGTAGACGGTATCTTCGATCTTGGAACCGCCGGTGGTCGCGGACAGCGTCTGCTTCTGCCGCGGCCGCAGCAGGCCGTCGAAGATCTCGAACGATTGCAGCTGCGCCCCGTTGGGCATCAACGTCTTGGTCGTCACGGTCGCCGGCGCGCCGAGGTTGTAGATGTACTCGAGATCGGGAACCACACCGGTGGTCCCGCCATTGGCCCGGTTGTTCTGCCACATCTTGGTCAACCGGCCCTGGCCGTTGTACGAGGCCAGAATCACCTTGCCGTTGACGTCGATCACCGCGGTCGGCCGGCCGTTGCGGACGTCGAGGTTGATCGCCGTGTCCCAGCGCTGGCCGTTGGCCGACGGGCCGGTGACGGTCAACTTGGTGACCGGGCCGCCGGTGGCCGGGGTGTAGGCCGTGCTGACCTGCCGGTCCAGGGCGTCGTAGGATTCCCTGATCCGGCCGTAGGTGTCAAACGTCGACCGCCCCCGCTGCTGGAAGTCACCGGCCACCAACGGGTAGGCCGTGACCTCATCCGCGACCTGCTCGAGCGTCACCAGGCCACGAGTCGGCTCCGCCCCGTACGCCATGCCGTCGTAATGGGTCCGCGACGCCTTCAGCACGGATGCGGCGGTGAGCGTGGCGGCGCAGTTGGTGACCCACTCCTGCTTCTTCAGACCGATCAGCCACTTGGTCGTGTTGGCCGTGGCGTACTCGGTGTGGGTGCACGTGTTGTCGGCGGTGACAGCGGTGTCACCCTCATTGATCACCTTGATCGGCAAACCGTAGGTGCCCTCGTAGTCGGTGAACACCCTGGTTTCCGAGCGCACTCCACCGGACATCGTGGTGACCCGCCGCGTCTCGGCTTCCCGGACGCGGACTGTGAAGACGGGCGGGTTCGGCGAGGCCATGTTCAGTGTGCCGGTGAGCGCCACACCGTAGACGTGCCACTGCGCCGACACCCAGTTCGACCGGTCCGCGTTGATCGGCCCGTCGAAAACCCTGACCCGGGCCGTCCGGCCGGTCAGCGAATCCTTGTCCTGCCGGGAGCTGTTGACATCGTCAATGACATTGACCTGCCGAGTCCCGGCGCCGCTGGCTTTGGTCCAGTCACCGTGCAGCCCACGGTAGTACAGGGTTTCGGTGACCTCCTTGGGGCCGGTGCCGTCGTAGTCGGAACGGGTGGTGATGACCATCGGATACCCGGCCCAGCGCGACCACGTCCGCCACGGCGTCGGGGTGTGCCACGCCTGGTCGTGCTTCCACATCGTGGTGGTCGACGACCCTATCGTGCTGTAGTCGTAGTGCCAGCGCTCCGACTGGCCGCCCGCCACGTGGTCGATGACATCGACGTCGGTGACAACATACTTGTGCCACCACGACAACAACCCGTTGATGTTCTGCGCGTAGCAGCGCTTCGGGTTGAAGTCGACCTCGGTCGGCAGCGTGGAGGCGGTGCAGTCGTGACCCGAGTAGGTCACCTGAGTCATCGCGCCGGTCCCGTTGTCGATCTGCGTGAGCCGGTAGTGCTTCATCTCCGGCTTGCCCGCACCGTAGTCGACCCGGTTGGCCATGTCCGTGCCACCGGTGTACATCGGGTTGACGAAGCCGGGGCGGATCACCGAGTCCAGCCACAATGACGGCGACGTGCCGTCGGAGTGGGCCGGGAAGGTGTACCCGAACTCCCACCGGTTCACCATGCCAAACGTCCCCGATCCCGGCTGGTACACCTGGGTCTCGATGGCGCTTAGCCGGTAGGGGGTGAAGAACACCGGTGTCACCTGCGCACAGGTGGTGGCGCTCACGGCGCAGAACTGGTCCCACGGAGTGTCCGGCCAGTTCACCCAGTTGGCGGGAACGGACGAATTGCAAACCGCGTCGGCGCCAAGGCAGCGGTTGAGCGCGTCGAACTGGACCCGGCCGGTGTGAACGCTGCCGGCGACCTGGTTCGCGCCGTAGAGCGCTGCGACCAGCCGGCTTCCGTGGTCATACTGGTACACGGTGACGCCGTTGTTCCCGCCGTAGCTGGCACGGTCGCGGTACCACTGGTACTCGATCACGTTGTCATGCACATCCACGATCTTGTCCAGGTTCCACCGGTAGGGCATCTGGCAGCTCGAGGCCGCGAACCCACTGGCGTTGTAGCAAGGCTCGCCGACGTTGTTGCCGAACACCTGGACGACCAGGGGGCCGCCGTACCGGCCGTTCGGGTCGCCGCCGTTGTTCGGACCGCCGGCCCGCCGGGACCCGAAGAAGTACTGAGTACCGTCCCGGGTGGTCACCTTGAAGGCCTCGCCCTCACGGACACCGTTGTCGACTCCGGTCAGTCGCTCGACCTTCCAACCCGCAGAGTCGTCCTCGGCCTTCCACCCGGTGTCCGCGGCGACGATGCGGGTCGTTTTTCCGTTGAGGGACAGCGTCAGCGGCGAGACAGCCATCCAGCACAGGTCGCCGCCGGTGTAGGAGATGCCGTCGTAGCGGCACAGCCGATAGTCCCGCTGGACGAAACCGGGGTGGTAGTCCCAGCCCTCCCCGGCCCAGGAGGCCTGGGTGTTCTTCGAACTGGTCAACCCATCGACGCGGGCCGAGGAGTAGGTCAGGGCGACCTCCGGCTCCAGTCCGCCAGGCGCGGGCGGCACGTCGACCGGCACCTTGTAGGTGAAGTCACCGGCCACCGATCCAGCCGACCAACCGTTGTCGTCCGCGTACGGGGTCGCCGCCCAGTCGCTGTTCTGCGCCAGCGGGAAGGCCGACCAGTCGCCGGTGCCCGACGACGTGCCGGCCACCACGGCCAGCACGATCTGCGCGCCCGCGTTGATCCCGGCATCAACCCCCATCCCCGGCGAGGAATTGGGGAAGGCCGGCGAGCCGAGGTCGACGGTGCTCGACACCCGGTCGGTAGCGGTGGTGTTGGTGGCGGACGGCGGCGGCGCCTGCTTGCGGCAGGCGGGGTCCGAGGGGGTCGTCACCGAGCACGCCGGCATCGCGACCAGCCGCAGCCGGTCGCCGAAGTCGGCGCCGAAGGCCCGCGCGAACGCGCTGTAGTTCACGGACACCTGCAACCAGGACGATGGGGGGAGCGTCGAACTCGGCTGCAGCGACAGCATCACGCCGCGCAAACCCAGCGCCTGCGACGCCGTCTGGGCGTAGGTGGAAACGGTCAGCGTGGTCGAGTAGGCGGCTTGGACGCCGAGCGGCATCCTTTTCATGGCCCGCTCCTCCATCTCCTCCTCGCTGAGGGCGGAAGAGCTGGGCGCCGTCACCGTGATGGGCAGCCCGCCAGGCGAAACCGTGCTGGCGATGCCCACGCCACCGTCCATAAGCGACGACGGCGCGCCGCTCGTCACGTCAACTACGGCCGAACCGGCAACCGGCCACACCGGCGCCGCGGGCGCCGTCCACTGTGGCAGGTTCGTCGTATCCGGCGCCTGATAAGGCAATGGCGACGTAGAGACAGGTTGTTCCGCCGGCCCGCCGTCGACAGCCATCGCGGCAGAGGGAGGGAGACCCACCGCAAAGCCCGCTGCCAACACGGAAACCACACCGGCGTTTAACCAGGCACGTCTACGCGCTAACGCACCAGCACGTTTTCGCACAGATCCTCCCCAGGATCGATGGATGGGAATCCCCAAGACGGTGATGAGGTTAAGGCAAAACCCACCGCGCCGCTCAGTCAGTACACCGGACCGGAAAAGCCGGGCGCCGACCGACCAATCCCGACAGTGACGATCACTGTCCACGTTGGACCGGACATCGGTATAAACGTCCGCTCGACGCGGCCGCGATACCCCCCGGGCGGTCACCGACAGTGATTGATCACAATTGGATAACAGCGAATACGGACCGAAAAAGCTTGCGCCCCAAGGCCGACCGGCGACTGCATGCGACAGGTAAATAACTGAGAGTGATCGGATACGGCGGAAGTGCTGAGAGTCGCCCATGCGCGGATCCGCGAACTGGTGCAAGCGTATGCCGTGCAGGTGCCCGAAGACCAAGGAGCAACCCTGGAAAGTCGCGGGCAAGGCCAGGCAGCCGTGTCGCCGAGCGGATCAGGAGCAGCTGTAGCCTTCGAAACTCTCGTCACGGGCGGTCCGGCCACCCGGCACACTCATGGTCACCACCCATTGCACGGTGCCCACGTTCGGCGAAGAGGAGGAACCCACCGAGATGGTAGTGGAGCCGCTGTACGAGGTGCCGCCGCCGGAAAGCGAGAAGCCCTGCATCGAGCCGGACAGGCCGGCCTGTCCCTGCGGGGCGAGACCCGGCGGGGGATCGCTGACCGTGACATTGACCAGTATTCGGACGCGCCACTGGCCGCCCTCGGCTGTGCAGCTGGTGCTGCCCGTGCCGGACAGCTGCGTGCCGTAGGTGCGCGTCTGGGTCGGTACCGGATCCGGCCCCGGCCCCTGTGTGGTCGGTGGCGGGTTGGGGATCTCGGGATTGGCCGGCGGTTTTGCACTGGTCCCCGGGATGACCTCCGGCGCCCCGCTCGGCAGGCCACCCTCGCCGACGGTCGGGCTGCCGGGCCCTCCCGTTGTCCCGCTGCCAGTGCGCGTCGGGTTGTGGGTGCCGCCTGGCCGCGAACCGGCAGCATCGGGGAGTAGCTTCCCGTCATCGTCACCGCCGAACGCCATCCAGGAGACGACCGAGACGACAAGCATGACGGACAGTCCTACCGCGACTGGCAGCGGCCACCTGGCTTTCCGGTTGACCCGGCGGATCGGCCGGGTCGCGAGATGCCGGATTCGCGGGCGCCCCGGCCGCACCACCCCGGTGTCCTGGGTCTCGTGGTGCTGCAGAAGTTGTGCGTCGTCCGCGTGGCCGCCGTCATCGTCCTCGTCGTCACGGAGGCGGTGCATGCCCGCCCGCGAACTGCGTTCGCCCGGATGCGACTCGGCTCCGTAAGCCTCGCCGACCGCCTGACCCTGCTCGGCGCCGTAGTGCTGCGGGAATTCGTCAGGCTCAGCCACGCCGGGGACCTGACCGGCCTCATAGGACATCGGTGCCGCATACTGTTGTTCATATGCTTCGTCGACATCGGGGACCCGGCCGACGTCATAGGGCGCCGGGACCACGTATGGTTCCGAGGGTCCGGGCTCGTCCTCGGGCCCATAGATTTGCTCGATGTCACGCGGCGCCTTGCGCTCATGCTCCTGATCGGCCTGAGCAGGGTCGTATGCGGCCCTGGACTCCAAGCGCCACAATACTTCCACCCAGTACTTCACCTCGCGGTCGTTGGTGCCGATGGAACGCACCAACGCGACGACCAGCTGCTGGGGTGGCAAGGCATCATTGCTCAGCGCCGTTGCGACGATCTGCTCTGGCAGCACATAGCCCTTGGCCGCGGCCAGCTCCTCGATCTCGGATAGTGACAGCCCGGACTGTTCGACCAAAGCACCGAGTAGAGCAACGAATTCGGTAGCCGTGCGCGCAGTGGCCGGGTCGGGTCGGCCGTCATCGCCCTCTAACCCGTAGAGTGCGCGCTCGTCATTTAGGCCCAAGGCTTCCTCCCCCCGAGCATCTGCTCGCGAGGAGAATACAGCCCGTCCGGCTCACCACCAACCCCGGTCGGCTGAAATGCCTGTGCCAGCAACGACGCCCGGAACGTCGGCTGTCCAAAATGGATAAGGTGGTACCCAAGAATTCCCCTGCGTAAATGTCGCAGTCACCCGGAGTGACGACAATCGCCCGGCAAGAGATGCCTCTATTCCTACATGTTCATGTGTGGCGAAGCGGGCGCCGCTCGGCGAACCGAGCGACACCCGCTGCCGACCTTTGTTACTCCGGCGGCCTATGGGCCGCCCCTCCGCCGGGCCGCGGTTAGCCCACTGCTGCCCCGAAATCCGCGTTGTCCATGCCGCCGCCGATGAGGTTGCTGGAGCTGACCGCCTGGTTGCCGGTTGCGGTGTTGGTCAGGAAGTGCACCAGGCCCTGCTCGACGAAGGCGGCGGTCTCGTCAGGAGCACCGGCCACGATGTCGAACCTCGACTGGAAGCGGATTCTCGCCATCCGGACCGCCGCGCCAAAGTGGTCATTGGCCTCGGCTGTGTCCTGTATCCCGTTGGTGCCCTGGCTCCAGGTGGTGCCCGCGACGACAAGGCCGGAGGCCGAGCCGGGAAGCACGGTGACCGCGCCGGCCTGATCCTGGCCGCCGACGTTTTTGTCGGGGGCGCCGACCACCACTTCGGCCCGACCGTCTCCGTCCTGGTCACCGACCGCGACGGAGTAACCGAACTTGGCGGTGCCGGCGTCACCCGGAACTATGGCGCTGGATTCGTCGATGACCTGGCTGTCGATAGTGGACAGACCGGCGGTGTCGCCTCGCAGGAGGAAGATCGCCCCGGAGTTGGCGTTGCCCCCGACCGTCTCGCCGGGAGCACCCACGACCAGGTCGGCCTTGCCGTCGCCGTTGACGTCACCGGCACCCAGCGAGAAGCCGAGCTGGTCACCGGACTCGGCCGTGCCCGGCATGCCCGCCGCGCCCTCGGTGAACTCCTGAGCACCGGTGCCGCTCAGGCCGCTCGCGGTGCCCAGTAGGACCGTCACCGAACCCGCGTCGGTCGCGGCACCTATGTCCTCGCCGACCGCACCGATCGCCAGATCGGTCCGGCCATCGCCATTGAAGTCCCCGGCCGCGAGGGAAGAGCCGAAGCCGTCGCCCTCCTCGGCCGTGCCCGGCACGGAGTTGGCACCCTGGACGAACCAGTTGGTGGCGCCGGTCGTCCTGACCAGGCCGCTGGCCGATCCATACAGAACCTTGACCCCGCCCCGTCCGGCGTTGTGGCCGCGGGCGCCGATCGCCAGGTCGCCGAACCCGTCATTGTTGAAGTCACCTACGGCCAGGGACGCACCGAAGTTGCTGTTGGCGAACGGCGCCGGGACCGAGGTGCCGGCGGGTGCGGCGACGAAGGAATTCTGTGTCGTCACGCCCCACGCGTACCCCCGTAGCAGCGTGACCGAGCCCTCGCCCTCGGGACTGTTGGGCGCGCCGACGGCGATGTCGGCGAAGCCGTCACCGTGGAAGTCGGCGGTCGCCACCGCGGCGCCGAACCGTCCATTGACATTGGCTGTACCGGCCACAAAGGCGTTGTCCTGGCTGAAGACCTCGTTTCCGAAGACGTCCAGACCCTGCGAGTTGCCCCACACGATCCGCACGTCCCCGCCGTTGGCCAGGTCGGAGACCCTCCTACCGGGCTCACCGATGACCACGTCGCCGTGGCCGTCGCCGTTGATGTCGGTGGTGAGCGGCCTCTTGCCCGAGCAATTGTAGATCTTGAAATTGTCGATCCACCAGCCATGCGCGGCGGAGTAGGGCGTGAACCCGTCGGTCCCCACGACGAAGCGAAGCTTGACCCGCTTTCCGGAGTACGCCGCCAGCGATACCCGGCTCGAGGTCCAGCCACGGCTGTCACCACTGAACCAGAGGCCCAACCTGCCGGACAGTGACTTGTCCGGGCCGACGTTCCAGCCGGTGTCCAGAGGGATCCAGCCGGAGGCGTCGCCATCGACATCGATCTCCACCCGGCCACCGTCGAAGTAGCCCTGGCCCGGAAGACCCGGCGGGACGAAATCGAACGAGTAGAGGTGGTTGAAGTAGGCGAACAGCGATGAGGAGACCGGCAGCTGAACGAAGGAGGTGCGTTCGACCGTCTCGGTCACAAACGGATCGATGAACGGATCGGGCATGAACAGCGCGTTGCCCGCCGAACTGCTCGGACGCGCCCGGCCGTCGATGGACGACTCGCCCGACTCCGACCAGCCGGGGGGCAGGGTCGCGCTGGCCGGCCAGTTGAAGTTCTCGAACAGCACGTTGGTGCTCGCCGTGCCGGGGGTGCATTGGGATGCCTGCGGAATCGCCCCTTCGGCCACCGGGGTGTTGGACATGCCGACCGCGCCGGTCGAGTAGAGAACCGACAAGCAGTTCTGGTTGGTGATCCCGAACGCCGGTGTCTTGGTCAGGTTGATGCACGCCTGGTGCAGGGCGTATGCCAGGTCGGTGTAGTCCGAGCCGGCGGTCAGCAGGCCCTCGGCCGTCAGCCAGATGCGGGCGACCTTGAGGATGTCGCCGATCGGCGGGATGACGAACCCGCCGAACGAGCCGCCATCGGTCATCAGATAGGCCGCTTTGTTGCCCACGCCGCTGTTGATATGGACGCCACCCAGATCGAACGGGTCCGGCTTCCACAGGGAGCTCGACGTGGAGTCGGGCTGATTGAACGCCGGTGGGTTGGCCATGCTCCGGATGGCACCGCCCGTCGCGTCCTCACCCATCAGCCACTTGACCGACGCTGTGTCGTTGCCTGCGAACGGACCGGTGTAGAGCTGGTCGAACGCCTCGCCGAGCACGTCCGAGATCGACTCGTTGATGGCGCCGGACTGGTAGTAGTACAGCAGCTTCGAAGTGAACTCGGTGACGCCATGGGTGAACTCGTGCGCCAGCACGTCCTCGGTCATGAAGCCCCGGCCGTAGGTCGTCTGTACGCCGTCCCAGAACGCATTCTCGTAGGGACACGGCGCCTCCGGGCAGAAGTCCACAGAGGACACCAGCGCCATGCCGTTGCCGTCGATACTGTTGCGGCCCAGCGTCGCCAGCATCGAGTTGTACGCGCCGGAGAACTCGTAGGCCGCGTCGACGGTCGAGTTCCCGGTCGGTCCCTGTCCTTCCGGCCGGGCGACGGTGGCACCGCCCGGGCAGCTGTTGTCCGGGTTGACAACGTTGTCGAAGTTGCAGACTCGCCGGTCGGCGTGTGCGACCTGCGAGAAGCTGAGCATGACCCGCCCGTCCTCGGCGTTGACCAGAACGAGCTGGCGTACGCCCATGCCCTTGCCGGCGGTCACTTCGACCTTCCACACCGTGGCAGCGGATCCGGGACCGCCTATCAGCACGGGGTCGTAACCCGACAGCACCGGGTTGCCGGCCTTGAGCGCCTGCTCCGGCATGCGGGTGGCCTTGGCGGTGGCCTTGATGGCCGTGTCGGCGGCGGCACGGGCCGTGACCTTCGCCTTGCCCGACAGGGCTGCCGTGCTGGTCTCGCCGTTCATGCCGCGCAGGTTTCCAGCCCCGTCCACCAGCACATTGATCTCACCGCCGATGACCGGAACACCGTTGATGGTTTGGGCGAAGTGAACGACCTTGGCGTCGCTCAGCTGCGTTTCCCCAGAGACTCCCAGCTCCTTGGTCGCGTCGCGGACGCCGAACATGTTCGCGAGCTGGTTGGCGTGTGAGCGTGCCGCCTCCGCGGGTGTCGACGGTGTCTTGCCGTTGATCGGCTTGGGCTTGATGACCTTTTGCGCGGCCGGATGGACTGCACGTACACGACCCTTGTCGTCGCGCACCATGGCGATTTCGGAAGCTGGCTGCGCTGCGGTGGTTGGAGCGGCGACCACGAGGCCACCCGCGCCGACGACGGACGCGATAACAAAGGCCAGTCTTTTCCCGACTGGCCACTGACGTTGGTTCAACGAAACTCCACGATTTGACGAAACAATTTGGCGAGCGTATGTGGCCGAACAGGCAGACGTCTATATTTCGCCAACCCTTATTCAACCGATCGTCCTACCCTGCTTCGACATGGCGTAGTAAAAGCGGTGCTGGACAAACCAGCTCCTCTAGGTGTTGATGGATGGTTTCGGGTTGGGGTGTGGTTGATCGCGGGTCGTTCCGGCGTTCTCCGTGGGTCGGGCTGGTTGGTGGGGCGATCGGTGGTGCGTCGGGCTGATGGTGCCACGACTGGCGATCACCTGACCATACTCCTGGCGCCTCGTATACATGTACATACATCACGGTGAGGACACCTGGAATGGGATAGCTGAGGAAAGCCACAGCGGTAATAGTTCATAACTCACGGACGGTCGCGGTCGATCCGGGTGCCGCCACTGCCGAGCATTCAACCTGAAGGCGGCAGCCAGAGGCAAGGTGAAAATCGGCTCCGCTGTAAGGGCACACGCACTCGCCGATGCGGCGGAGCCTGAATACGCCGCGTTCGTCCGCAACGAGCTGGACACGGTCACGACGGAGAACGAACTGAAACGGGATTCGGTTGAGCCCATACAAGGTGAGTTCAGATTCGGCCCCGCTGACATGATCATCCACTTCGGACAGACGAACCAGCTGGAAGTACAAGGGCACGGCAAGGCACATAGATCGAGTGAGGGGCTGATAGTCTCCGGACATGTCGATCATCGCTCGCCCCGGCGCCGCGTCCGACACACCATGACGCCGAACCTGCGCCGGTCCGTCCGTGCGATCGTGCTCGACGAGGACGATCGCATACTGTTGTGCCGGTTCGTCTTCCCTCACCCGGCAGTGCCGGGCCACGCGAAGGTCGTGTGGGCGGCACCAGGCGGCGGCATCGAACCCGGCGAGGACCCGCTGACGGCCTTGCGTCGCGAACTTCGCGAGGAGACGGGTCTCGCGGTCACCGTGGACCCACCGCACGTCTGGCACCAGGAAGTCGTCGCCGCCGACCACGCGCCCGGCTTCGACGGCATCATCAACGACTACTTCCTCATCCGCGCGAGCCACTTCCAGCCCCGCGGCGAACGGACCGACGACCAACTCGCCGCCGAGAACCTGGCCGCGTTCCGCTGGTGGCAGCTCTCGGAGATCGTCAGCTACGCCGGCCATGATCTGTTTTCGCCCCGCGACCTCGCCACACCGTTGACGGCGCTTCTCACCACAGGCACCCCGGCGCATCCGGTCCAACTCGGCCTCTAGCAAAGCTTCGGCAGCGACCACCCATGCCGGTGTCCAAGCCGAATTCGAGCTGACGAGGCACCGCGCTCGCCGATAGAACCGGCGGCGGGCAGGCTCAACCCGTCCGGATCTGCCACTTTTGATCAGCACCCAAACCGGTTCGGATTCTGCCGCCTCAAGTCATCCGCATAGCGAAGTCGCAGAACCCGAATCCCGAAACCCCAGTTCAGCCCACTCAAAGTCAATCAGCCGAGCGCGGGCTACCACCCGCAGCTGCCGGAGTCGGCATCGACACGCGTCTCTCGAACCATGAATGTCCAGGTCGGAAACATATTCATGTACTTAAGTGGACTTAAGGTGGCAGAATCCGAACCGCATTCACGCCGGCCAGAGGCCATTTCAGCGTTCGCGGTACACCATTTTCAACTATGTCAGCTATAGGTAGCGGGGTACCGGACGATCCGGGTCGCTGGTTTCAGCATCCGCTGTCTCGCGGCCGTTGGCGCCCCACGATCATCCGAGCGGGCACGGTCGGCGCCACGGCGATCGAGGTGTTCGGGATTGATGTGGCCCTAGGGCACTGGGAAATGACCCCAACTTCGGCCTAGCCATGCTCGAGCAGCTCGACGGTGTAGGCGTGTTCGAAGCGCGCGCCGATGCGTTCCCAGCCGTTGATGGACTCCCGCAGGGCCCCGGGGTCGCGGTGGTTCCGGCCGCGGGCCCGGGCCAGACAGGCGGCTGCCCATGCGTTTTCGGTGGCGAGTTCGGCCGCCCTGTCGAGGTACCGGTGGGCGTTGGGCAGGCGCGCGACAACGGCCAGTTCGGCCGCGGCGGCCTGTGCGAAGACGCGGTAGCGGTGTGATGGCGCCGGGTCCGAGAACGCGTCATCGACGATGGCGGCGGCGTCGGTCAGGTCACCGGTGTGCACCGCCATGCGGGCGTCGGCGAAGCGGGCCGACGAGGCGGTGCGTAACCGGTACGCGTTGTGCGGGCCGGCGAGGTTGCCCATCCGGTTGCGCCAAAGGCGGAAGCCGCTCCGGTTACCGCTGAGCCCGTGCGCGAGGGCGGCGGTAGCGGCGGGAAACCACAGCCGGCCAGCGACAGCGCGACCACCGGCTTCCCAGGCATGCCATAGAGCGTCGGCGTGGTGCAGGGCCTCGTCGAAGTCGCCGCTGAGCACCAGCGGCGGCACCAGCAGGCTGCCCAGGGCCATGGGTTCCGCCGTGATCGGATCGGTGGCGGCGGCCCGCGCGGCCCCGATCGCCACCGGCAGGTCGCCGACCGCGATGGCGAGCACGCCGCCCAGGTAGTGGATGGAGCGCACGGTCGCACCGGCCCGGGGCTGGCTGCGGTCCAGTTCGGCGAGCAGCGGCAGCCCGGCGCGGGCCAGCTCATGCGCCCGCTGCAGGTGGCCCTTCCGCTCGTACATCGAGGCGGCGGTGTCGATGGCCGCCCAGAGCAGCACCGGGTCGCCCGCGGCCCGCGCGGCGACCAGCGCCCGCTCGGCCAGCGCCTGGTCCGGACTGGGCGGTCCGGCCAGCCACGCCGCGTTGATGGCGAGCGCGGCCACGGTACGGGAGTTGTCCGAGCTAGCTGACGCTGTCGCCTCGCGGTGAAGCTCGCGCAGCCGATCGTGGGGTATCGCGACGGCGAAAGTCGCGGGATACCGGCAGCTGATCTCGACCGCTCGGGACAGTAGCGCGGCCCGGGTGTCGGCTTCACCCGCCTGGCCGGCTTTGTCGGCGGCGTCGAGCCACAGCTCGAACGCCATGTCTGCGCGGTAGGTGACGACTGCGCAGTCCGCTGCGGCGTCGAGGTCGGCGGCGGCGTCGGCGGCCGTGGGAGCGTGCCGGGCGGCCTGCTGGTAGCGGTCGACCGCCTCCTGTCTGAGCTGGCGGGCGTAGGTGAGACGGCCGAGGCCGCGGGCCAACCGGTGCGCGACGTCATCGGGGCCGGGCGGCACCTCCTGCAGTGCTGCTCGCAGGTCGTCGACGACGGCATCAAACTCGTCTGACCAGTTCGCGCCGAGCCGGTCCTCGATCGCGGTGGCGATCACCTGTGCCCAGCCCAGGTGGCGGCGCCGGACCGCGGCCCACTCGTCGGCGGCCAGCCGCTGGCGGGCGTAGACGCGGATCGTGTCCAGCAGCCGCCACCGCCCGCTGCCAGGCAGGAGAACGACCAGGTTCTTGTCCACCAATCGGCCGAGCAGGTTCGCCACGGCGATGGCGTCACCGGCGTCGGCCACCGCCGTCGCCGCGGACAGGTCGAACGGGCCGACGAAGACCGCCAGGCGCCGGAACAGCACCTGCTCGGCCTCGTCGAGCAGGTCGTGGCTCCAGTCGATGACCGCCCGCAACGAGCGGTGCCGCGGATCGGGGTTGCGACCGCCGGCCAGTACCCGCACGGCGTCATCCAGCGCGGTCATCAGGCCCTGGATGCCGAGCGCGGCCACCCGTGCGGCGGCCAGCTCGATGGCCAGCGGCATGCCGTCCAGCCGGGCGCAGATCCGGGCCAGCGTGCCCGGCTCGGCGCCGAACCGGGGATCGGCCGCCGCGGCCCGGTCCCGGAACAACGCCACCGCCTCGTCGGCGACGGGCAACGGCTCGACCGGCACACTCTGCTCACCCGGCAGGCGCAGCCGTTCTCGGCTGGTGGTCAACACCAGCACCGCTGGACAGGCCGCGAGCACGGCCGCCACCAGTTCGGCCGCCCCGTCCAGCACGTGCTCACAGCTGTCGAGCACCAGCAGGGCCGGGGCGTCGCCGAGGTACTCGACGATCGTGTCGGACAGCGGCTGATGCGGCCGCTGTGCCACACCCAGGGTCGCCGCCACAGCCGGGCCGACGAAGCCGTCGCGTACCGGCACCAGGTCGACGAACCCGCCCCTGTTTCCGGACGCCGGCGCCATCGCCTCAGCCACGGCGACCGCCAGCCTGGTCTTACCCACGCCGCCTGGACCGACCAGCGTGACCAGCCGGCTACCTTCCAACGCCGCCCGGACGAGATCGAGCTCCACGGCGCGGCCGACGAAGCTCGTGTGCGGCCTCGGCAGTCCGGCCAGCCGGCGAACGCCCACCCGGTGCCGGACGGCGAACTCGGCCAGTGCCCGCCGGTCGTCGGCACCGAGCTTGCGCAACAGCGCGGACACGTGGTGCTCGACGGTGCGCACCGAGATGTGCAGCCGGTTGGCGATCTGGGCGTTCGACAGCCGATCCGCCAGCAGTGTCAGGACCTGCGCCTCCCGCTCTGTCACCGCTTGAGTCGTCATCGCCCCTAAGGTCTCCGTGGCCATATGGGTGGTGGATAGGTGGTCGGCACCGATGATCGTACGCGTCGCCGGTTGGAGGCTGTGGTGAACGGACCATCCCCGACACCTTCGATGGAGAAAAGTCATGAGAAAGATCATCGCCAGCCTGTTCATCTCGCTCGACGGAGTCGTCGAGGCGCCCGACCAGTGGCACTTCCCGTATTTCAACGACGAGATGGGCGCCGCCGTCGCCGCAGCGGTCGGCGCCGCCGACACCCTCCTTCTTGGCCGCGTAACCTACGACGACTTCGCGGGAGCATGGCCGCAGCGCGAGGCGGCCGGCGAGGAGGACGCGGCCATCGCCAGGTCGCTCGGCGACAACCGCAAGATTGTCGTATCGCGTCAGCGGCTCGCGTTCACCTGGCGGAACTCCGAACAGCTCAGCGGCGACCTCGTCGGTGCGGTGACGGCCCTCAAGAACGAGCCGGGCGGCGCCATCGCGGTCAGCGGCTCGATTTCGATCGTCCGGCAGCTCCTGGTCGCAGGCCTGCTGGACGAGCTGCACCTCCTGATGCACCCGATCGCTGTGCGCGACGGCATGCGCCTGTTCGACGAAGGCGATAAGCGGATTCCGCTGAAGCTGCTCTCCTCCGAGACCTTCAAGTCCGGTGTGCTGAATCTCGCCTATGCGCCGGACGAGGCATCCGAACGGTAACGGCGCCCGGGTGCGGCCGGGCGTCCATCTCAGACACCCGGCCGCCACCCTGGCGCGTCGCACAGCGGGCGACGAAATGGTTGCCTCCGCGTACGGCATCGGTCACGGACAGCAACGCTCAGGTGAACAGCGACGGGACATCGGCCGTATGGCACACGACGGCCGGTTCCAGTTGTTATACGGCGCTTGCAGGTCCAATCAGGATCGTTGCTGGTTAGGGCTTGCCGTGCAGGTTCGGGATCCAGTGTGAGACAACGCCCGGCGCGGGAAGGACATCCCAGCCGGTCCCGCGACGGTCGAGCTGACGGCCTGGGCGCCTCCCGCCGCGCCGGTTTATGGGTTGCGATACAGGCGAATCCAACGGTAGCCGTAGCCGGCCAGGCGCAGCGACGCCAGATCGGCGGTGGGTTCGTAGTCCTGGTCGGCGAGGATGTCGTTAGGCTGGTCGGCTTCTTTGGCCAGTGAGCTCAAGTCCGCGGTCACGTCCTGATCGGCGAGGTTGTGCAGGAATAGCAACGATCCGCCTTCGCCGTCGGCGCGGTGGGCCAGCACGCCGGATGGTAGCGGGATGTCGACGTGGCGGCAGGTGCCGATGCCGACCTCCGGCGCCTCACGCAGAGTGCGAATCATGCGTTCGAACCAGGCCAGGAGGGATCGGGGGTCGTGCCGTTGGGCGGTGACGTTGACCTTCTGGTAGCCGAAGTCGCCGCCGGAGATGACCGGGCGGGTCAGCTGTGTGGCCGGGGCCGTGGAAAAGCCGCCGTTGGCCTTGTACGACCACTGCATCGAGGTGCGGATCGCTTCACGGCCAGGCAGGGAGAGGTCTTCGCCCATGCCTATCTCCTCCCCGTAGCGCAGGACGGGGGTTCCGCGCAGCGAGAACTGCAGGGCGTAGGCGAGCTCGATGCGGCGCCTATCGTTGGCCAGCATCGGGGCGAGCCGCCGCCGTATGCCCCGATCGTAGAGGCGCATGTTGTCCTGCGGGCCGAAGGCTGCGTAGACCTCACCGCGCTGTTCGGCGGTCAGCCGGGACAGGTCGATCTCGTCGTGATTGCGCAGGAAGGTGGCCCACTGCGCATGCGGGGGCAGGACCGGGGTGTCACGTAACGCGTCGATGATCGGCTCCGGATCGTGGCGCGCCAGCGAGAGCACGATGCGGCCGTTGAGCATGAAGTCGAAGAGCATGTGCACACCGTTGTTGGAGTCCGGCGCGTCGCCGAAGTAGCGGACCAGCTGGTCGGCTTCCACATTGGCCTCGGCCAGCAGCAGCACATCGGGCCGAATCCATTGTAGATGCTGGCGAAGCTCGGCTATGAACGAGAGATCCTTCGCTGCCTCGGCGTCGCCGGGTTTGGTCAGCTCGATGATGAACGGCAGCGCGTCGATGCGGAACCCCGCCACCCCGAGCTGCAACCAGAAGGCGGCAATTTTCTTGATCTCCTCGCGCACGGCGGGGTTGGCGAAATTGAGGTCCGGCTGAAATTTGTAGAAACGATGGTAAAACCAGGCTTTGGCGGTGCGATCGTAGCTCCATGTCTCGGCCTGCTCGCCGGGGAACACCATGCCCTGATGGCGGTCGGCCGGCTCCTCGTCGCTCCATACATAGAAGTCGCGATATGGCGAGCCGGGGTCGGCGCGGGCCGAGCGGAACCACGGATGCTGGTCGGAGGTGTGGTTGACCACCAGATCGATGATGACCTTGATGCCCGTGCTTTCGGCTTCCCTCAGGAACTCGGCGAAGTCACCCAGCGTCCCCAGGGCGGGGTTGATGCCGTAGAAGTCGGTGACGTCGTAACCGTCGTCACGGCCCTCTGTCGGATGGATCGGGTGCAGCCACACACAGGTCACACCGAGGCGCGCAAGGTAGGGCAGCCGGCCGATGAGGCCCCGAAAATCGCCGACGCCGTCGCCGTCCGAATCGGCGAAGGTGTCCACGTCCAGGCAGTAAATGACAGCTTTCTGGTACCAGCGTCCGGTCATACCAAATCCTGTGACCCGATCAGCGGCCTACGAAACATGCCAGCGACAAAGCTCATGTTCGGGCAGGATCCCGCCGCTTCTTCCCAGCACCTGACCTGCCGCGACGATCCCGAGTGGCCCAAGGCGAAGGTCAGCCAACGGCTCCGCCAGTCCGCGACGAACGTGAACGCCTACAGCGCCAACTCGCCGAGACCGGCAACCCACAGATCAACGCCAGGCGCGAAGCCATCGAAATCCTGCTCGACCTGCTCAACAAGCCACGCGAAATCTACCGGCTAGCCAGCAAACGATCATCTGGTGGGGCGGGCGGGGATCGAACCCGCGACCGGCGGATTATGAGTCCAATCACGGCACCTTGCCGGGGGCAGTCGTGGCCTCAACTGACGTCGATTCTTCCCTATCAACAGGACAAGATCATCCCGGAAATATCCCGAACCGCTCGGTCCTCTGCCCGACCGATACCGCCGAAGTCGGCGGGCACGGGAACCTCCGGAGAATCGGCTTGGAAGCCTCCGTGATCAAGTGGTATATGTTCGAATGTCCTGCTCGCGCCGTCTGCGAATGACCGCTCGCGACACCCGAAGGAACCGGTTCGAGGCGCATACGGGGGCACGATCGATCTTGGTTTTATGCGTCTCATGATCGCGAATCGGCGGTATTGTAACCTTAGTTAGCCTTGTCCTGCTCTCGATTCCTGACGTCCTCCAAGGAGGAAGCTGGTGCAGGCCAACCGTGTTCGCGACCAACGCATCTGGGCGATCGCCACCAGCGCAGTCCTCGGCCTTCTGCACGTTCGCGGTTAGTGGCTGGGTAGTGGACAGGAACCACCCGACCTTGAGGGCCCGCTCGAATGGTGGGTGAACTTCCGTTGTCAGCCAAGCCTCGACCTGCATGATCCCCTGGCCGTGCGCACCACATTGCGGAGATGACTGCATGAGCCCTCCGGAGCGGATAACAACTCGGCCTGGCGGTTCGCCTTTGCGACAATGATGCTATGACCTTGATGATCCCACAGCGTTACCCACATCGAACGGTGGAGCAGATTCGGGTACTAAACGTGCAGTCGGGGGGCCATGTCCGCAAGCAACACGTGGTGTCGCAGCTAATCCTTCGGCGCTTCGCTGCGCCGAATGGCTTGCCGCATGCGGGACGGATTGGAAGCATCAACCTTGAGTGGCCTTCGGCAAAGCCCTGCTATTACTTCCCGGCTGGGACCGGTTATATCGCTGACTTCGTGCGATTCGCCTCCAAGACGATGGAGATGGTTTGGCATGAGACCGAAAATCGCCTTCCAGAAGCCATCGATGCATGTCTAGAAAGGACTGTCTTATCTCGCCCCGATTTAGTAGAGGTCTTAAAAGGGGCGATAGCCATGCATCATGTACGGAACGTTCACCTCCGCTCTTTCCTTGATCCAATTTGGCACGATCGGGTTGCCGCCTTACGCCGACTTCTCCTAACTGAACGTCGATCGATGGCCGAATATGAGTTCAGGCGTCGATATCACGGCTTAGTTCCTGGCCCCGGTTGTTTGGAATTCATAGTTGATGATGCCCTTGCCCCGATGCAAGCCCTATGGCGCGATGACGGATTTTTCCGCGACAGTCTCGAGCGTCTGTATCGCCTCAGCGTCTCCACTTTGGCTGGTTGGGGCCTCCAGGTCTGCACGCCGGAAACCGGCGAATTTCTGCTCGGAGACGCCCCTGCTTTGGCCATTTCCAGTGATGGGCGGATTGGCCTTCGAGATGGCGTTGGCCTCAACGAGGCCATCACTATCGCTCTCCCTATCACGCCATATTGCATGATCGCGCTAGGCGAAACCGACACATATCTTCCACTTAGTCAAGACCAGGTTGATGTTCTAAACCGCCATCAGATCCGTGGTGCGGCTCGCCATATGTATTTCCGGCCCGGCAGCAGTCTTGAACCGTTTGTCCGGACTAACGCACATTTCCACGCGCTTCGCTACTCGAACCACGGGGAGAACGACGGAGTTTGGTCGGAACCACGTAGTTGGCAGCAATCATGTCGGTAAACGGCCAGCGAATTGAAAGTCCAGTCAAGAGGAATCGGCTGCTGCCAGCTTGACCTCGGTCGATAACCGCCCGAACCCTGAAACGCGGATTAACCATACGAAGCTCATCCACGGCCATTGCCGTGCTCGTCGTGGTGCTGAGGGTCGCCTTTGGACACTGTTGTCCGGTACGGCTGCTGTACCCACGAGGCGACGTGTCGGCAAGGTTCGTCGTCTGCCATGTTTCCCATGACGACGGGCACCGATCGGAGACATCAACGTTTCATGATGAATTGTCCGTTATGGCGGCAATCGGCATTAGTATGTGGCTCGTGACAGACGTGGTTCACTACTCTATGGCTGGAACCTAGTTTCTGGTCCATGTGATCTGATCACTGGGATCCAGTCACATGGGTTACCGACGACTCCGTCGGCGCTTTGGCTCCAAAGGTTGGGATGACATTGATTCACGCCTTATTGTGGCTGACTTGGGTGTAAAAGCTCTCAGACGTTGCGGAGAACATGTGGAACTCTCGGTGGCTGATGTCATAGTCAAGGCAGCAGCAGAGCAGGCAACAACGCTTGACCTTTCGCGCAGAGGATTGACGGCGGTGCCGGCCGAGCTGGGAAACCTGACCTCCCTCACCGAGCTGTCCCTGTCCGGCAATCAGCTCACGGCGGTGCCGGCCGAGCTGGGCAACCTGACCTCCCTCACCGAGCTGTCCCTGTCCGGCAATCAGCTCACGGCGGTGCCGGCCGAGCTGGGCAACCTGACCTCGCTCACCACGCTGTCCCTGTCCGGCAATCAGCTCACGGCGGTGCCGGCCGAGCTGGGCAACCTGACCTCGCTCACCACGCTGTCCCTGTCCGGCAATCAGCTCACGGCGGTGCCGGCCG
>NZ_QJUG01000210.1 GCF_003426775.1 Allorhizocola rhizosphaerae
GCCGCGCTCGGCTCGGTCGCCTTCCCGCCCCTGGCCGCCGCGCATGCCCGCCTCACCCTTGCCCTGCTCGCACCGTCCGCCGCCGAGCGGCTCGCCCACCGGGTCTCGGTGCTCACCCGCACCCGCGCGGACGTGCTGGAGGCCCACGGCGCCGAGCTGCGCCGGATCGAGCGCGACCTGCACGACGGCACCCAGGCGCGGCTCGTGGCCATCGCCATGCGGCTGGCCGTCGCCCGGCAGGCGCTGCCCGACGATCCCGCCATGGCGTCGCAGTTGCTGCGCGAGGCGCACGAGGGGACCGAGGAGGCGATGACCGAACTGCGCGAGGTCATAAGGACCGTCTACCCACCGGTCCTGGCCGATCACGGGCTGGCGGGCGCGCTGCAGGCGGTCGTGGCCCGCGGCGGTGTGCCGACCGAGCTCGAGGTCGGCGAGCTGGGTCAGATCCCGGCCGCCGTGGAGGCGGTCGCCTACTTCGCCGCCACCGAGGCGCTCACCAACGCGGCCAAGCATGCCCGCGCTACCAAGGCTTTCATCAACCTGCGCCGCCAAGATGACCGATTGTTCCTTGTGGCACGCGACAACGGCGCGGGCGGCGCGCACGAGTCCGGCGGCACGGGCCTGGCCGGCATCCGCCGCCGGGCCGAGGCGCTCGACGGCACGCTCACCGTGACGAGTCCACCGGGCGGCCCGACCACCGTCACCGTGGAGCTGCCGTGCGGGTGGTGATCGCGGAGGACAACGTCCTGCTGTCCAGTGGGCTGGAGTTGCTGTTACGCACCAACGGTTTCGAGGTGTCCGCGATCGCCACGGACGCCCACCGTTTCCTCACCGCCGTCGACGAGCACCGACCGGACGTGACGATCGTCGATGTCCGGCTGCCACCGTCCTTTCGCGACGAGGGAATCCGGGCCGCGCTGGAGGCCCGCCGGCGCCATCCCGGTCTGCCCGTGCTGGTGCTGTCGCAATACGTCGAGCACGCCTACGCCACCCGTCTGCTCGCCGGGACGCCCCGCGGCGTCGGATATCTGCTCAAAGACCGGGTCAGCCGGGTCAGCGAGTTCGTCGACGCGCTGCGTCGCGTCGCCGAGGGCGGCACCGCGCTCGACCCCGAGGTCGTCGCGCAGTTGCTGGCGCACCGGGGCGACCCGGTCGCCACCCTCACCCGGCGCGAGCGCGAGATCCTCGCGCTCATGGCGCAGGGCCACGACAACACCACGATCGCGAGCCGCCTGGTCATCACCGACAACGCGGTGCACAAGCACATCGGCAACATCTTCGCCAAGCTCGGCCTCGCCCCTGACGACAGCGGCCACCGCCGTGTGCTGGCCGTGCTCGCCTATCTTGACTCCACGGGATAGCCGTCGTGGGCACCGCGCGCGGTCGCGCTGAGGCGGGCCAGGCAGTCGTGGGCCTCGGACATGATGCGCTCGATGAGCTCCGCGCACGAGGGCAGGTCGTTGATGACGCCGACCACCTGGCCGGCGGACATGACGCCGAGGTCCGGGCGACCGTCGACCATCGCGGATCGCAGGAGCATGGGTGTGTTGGCGGCCATCAGCACCTGCGGCCAGGTGAGCTCGCGCCCATGCCGCATGGCCAGACCCTGCCGCACCATCGACGGCCACGACATGCCGGACAGTTTGCGGAAACGCCCGGCGTTGCGAATCGCCCGTGCCCAGCCCCACGAACGCTGCAGGCCATCGACAAAAGATGTTTTCAAGACCCTGTGTGGTACGCCGTCGACGCGCGTCGTCACGACGGTGCCCGTCAAGTCGGCGCCGAGATAGAGCGCCTTCACCGCGTCGTTCACCGGGCTGTCGGTGGTCAGCAGGAACCGCGTGCCCATCGCGATGCCGCACGCGCCGTAGGCCAGAGCCGCGACCAACCCCCGCCCGTCGAAGAAGCCACCGGCCGCGATGACCGGAATGGGTACCGTATCAACGATTTGAGGCACCAGAAGCGATGTCGGCACGGATCCGGTGTGCCCGCCGCCCTCCCCACCCTGCACGACCACCGCATCGGCGCCCCACGCCGCGACCTTCTCGGCATGACGTTTCGCGCCCACGCTCGGGATGACGATCACGCCCGCTTCCTTGAGCCGCGCAATGAGTTTTGGCGACGGCGCGAGCGCGAAAGAGGCCACCCGCACCCGCTTGGCGATGATCAAGTCCACTATGGACGGCGCGTCCGGTGCGTCCGCGCGCAGGTTCACGCCGAACGGCGCATCCGTGGCCGCCGACACCTCGTCGATCGCCGCTTCCAAATCGGCCAGGCTCATCGTGGCGGAGGCGATGACGCCCAGGCCGCCGGCGCGAGCGGTCGCGGTGACGAGGCGTGCGCCCGACACATAACCCATTCCGGTTTGGACAATCGGATAGCGCACCCCCACCAGCTCAGTCAGGGCCGTTTGCATCCCACTCCTCCCAACTCTGCGGTCCGGCGGCGCCGCAGACGCGCAGCGGACGGGCGTTGCGTGAGGCCATCCGGCGCCGCGTCACGCGATAGCCGTCCTTCAATGCGGGCGTCAACGGCCGAGACCCATACGTGGTCTCAAACCTCATGTCCACGCTCCACCGCACCAACCCCGACCGGTTCTCGGTCCCCGTGTGCGCCAACAGGTTCGTGAACAGCAGCAGGTCGCCCTTGCGCATGGGCACCAACTGAATGGGCTCGAACTTCACCCGCGAAGCCGTGAGCCGGTAGATCTCCTCCGGGTCGGTGTCGGGCCCGGCCTCCTGCGAGATGAGACCCCAGTGGTGGCTGCGCGGCACGAGCGCCATGCACCCCGCGTCCGCACCGGCATCGGTCAGCGGCAGCCACACCTGCGCGATGCTCCACACCATCGACTCGATCCCGGCCCCGTAGAACTGCCCGTCCTGATGCCACGGCAACCGATCCAGATGGTTCGACAGATAGGGCCGCAGATGCGCGTTGCCCTGATAGGTGATCTCATCGCCGAGCAGCAGCCGCAGCGGACCGGTGATCTGCGGCGCCGTCACGATGGCCCAAAACTCGCGGCAGAACAGCGCGCTCTGCCACTCCCGCGTGTTCAACGTCCGGCCCTGGTACAGCGCGCCGATCCGGCGGTCGAACGGCAGATCGGCGAACCGCCCGCCCGCGAGCTCGCCGACCTTTTGGGAAAGCACCTCGATGAACGGGTCGAGCAATCCGTGGTCCACGACGTCGCGCAGCACCACGTAACCTTCCCGGCGAAACACGTCAACATCGAACATAACCCCCAGCCTATAGGCGTTCGATGATGGTGACGTTGGCTTGACCTCCGCCCTCGCACATGGTCTGCAGGCCGTACCGCCCTCCCCGGCGCTCCAATTCGGACAGCAGCGACGTCATGAGCCGCGCGCCGGTCGCGCCGAGCGGGTGGCCGAGCGCGATCGCTCCCCCGTTGACGTTGACACGATCCGGTGAGGCTCCGGTCTCCCTGAGCCACGCCAGCACCACGCTCGCGAACGCCTCGTTGATCTCGACGAGGTCGATCTCCTCGATGGTCATGCCCGCCTTCGCGAGGGCGTAGGCCGTGGCCGGGATCGGCGCGGTCAGCATCATCACCGGGTCGTCGCCGCGCACGCTCATGTGGTGGATGCGGGCTCGCGGGCGCAATCCAAACTTCTGCAACGCTTTTGAAGACACGACCAGCAGAGCGGCGGCTCCGTCGGCGATCTGGCTCGACAGCGCGGCCGTGATCCGCCCGTCCTCTCGCAGCGGCTTGAGCGCGGCCATCTTCTCCAGCGACGTGTCCGCGCGCGGGCACTGGTCCACCTTCACGTCCCCATACGGGACTATCTCGCCTTCGAACGAGGCGGCCAGCGCGCGCTGGTGGCTCGTCAACGCGAACTGCTCCATCTCCTCGCGCGAGATGTCCCACTTGGCCGCGATCATGTCGGCGGCGCGGAACTGCGAGACCTCCTGATCGCCGTACCGGGCGTGCCAGCCTTTCGATCCGGCGAACGGCGACATGGCCTGCATCGCGCTCGCGATCGGGACCATGCTCATGTTCTGCACGCCGCCCGCCACGACCACGTCTGCTGTGCCGCTCATCACCGCCTGGGCGGCGAAATGCACGGCCTGCTGGCTGGAGCCGCACTGCCGATCGATGGTCACCCCCGGTACCGCATCGGGAAAACCGGCGGCAAGCCAGCAGGTTCGCGCGATGTCCCCGGATTGCGGCCCCAGGGTGTCCACACACCCGAAGATGACGTCTTCGACCACCGCGGGGTCGATGCCCGCCCGCTGGATGAGCGCGGCGAGCACATGCGCGCCGAGGTCTGCCGGGTGCGCGGTCGCGAGCCCGCCGTTCTTGCGCCCGACCGGTGTGCGGACGGCTTCCACAATGTACGCCTCTCCCATGTACAGTATTAGAACACGTTCTAAAAATGGGGGCATAGATGCACCTTGCCTACACCGAGGAACAGCAGGCGCTGGCGGCCGAGCTGCGCGCCTACTTCGCCCGGCTGATGACGCCCGAGCTGCGCGACGAGCTCACGTCGACCGAGGGTGAATACGGCGACGGTCACGCCTATCGCCGCGTCGTCAAGCAGCTCGGCAGCGACGGGTGGCTCGCCTCCGGCCGCTCCGCCGTCGAGCAGCTCATCTTCATGGACGAGGCGGCCATCGCGGGGGTACCGGTGCCGTTCCTGACGCTGAACACGGTGGCCCCGACCATCCGGGCCTTCGGCACGCAGGCGCAGAAGGACTACTTCCTGCCCCGGATCGAGGCCGGCGAGCTGCACTTCGCCATCGGCTATTCCGAGCCCGACGCCGGCACCGACCTCGCCTCACTGCGCACGCGTGCCGTGCGCTCCCCCAGCGGCGATGAGTACGTCATCAACGGGCAGAAGATGTGGACGAGCCTCATCCAATACGCCGACTACGTGTGGCTGGCCTGCCGCACCGATCCCGACGCGGAACGGCATCGCGGGCTGTCCATCATCATCGTGCCCACCGACGCGCCTGGATTTTCATGGACTCCGGTCCGCACGATGGCCGGCCCGACCACGAGCGCGACGTACTACGAAAACGTGCGCGTGCCGGTGGGCAACCTGGTCGGCGAGGAACACCGGGGCTGGCCGCTGATCACCAATCAGCTCAACCACGAGCGAGTCGCGCTCACCTCGTCGGCTCCCATCCGGCTCGCGCTGCGCGAGGTGACCGAATGGGCTCGTCTGACGGAAGCGATCGACAAGGAGTGGGTACGCCTCAACCTCGCGCGCGTGCACGCCAAGGTCGAGTTTTTGAAGCTCATCAACTGGAAGATCGCATCGGAGGCCGGTCGCGCGCCCAATCCCGCCGCCGCCTCGGCGACCAAGGTGTTCGGGACGGAGTTCGCGACGGAGGCCTACCGGCTGCTCATGGAGGTCGTTGGCGCGCAGGCCCAGGTGAAGCAGGGTGTCCTCAACGGACGGTTGGAGCGGATGCATCGCGCGTGCCTGATCCTGACGTTCGGGGGCGGGACCAACGAGATCCAGCGCGACATCATCGCCACCACCGGACTGGGCCTGCCGGCCCCGACCAGACGTTAGGAGCGCGGGCCATGGACTTCAGCCTCACCGAGGAGCAGCAGGAGCTGGCCGGGCTGGCACGGCAGATCCTGAGCGGCAACCGTCCACTGTGGAAGGAGTTCGACGCGGCCGGTCTGTTGGACCCGTCGTTCACTCTGTTGCAACAGTGCAGTGTGCTGATCGAGGTGGGCCGTGCGGGTGTACCGATTCCGTATCTCTGGCACGTCACGGCCCGAAGCCACGAAAACGGGGTTCACTCGATCGCCTTGGGACGATGGGTTCCCAACCCCGACGCCGACATCATCGTGGGGCCGGGCGGGATCGTGTCACCGGACGGCATGCAACGGCACCGTATCGTGGACGGGTCGGAGGAAGGCGTGCTCGCGCACGATGTCGGAGACGACGCCGGCATGCGGGCGCACGCGACGGTCGGGTTGTGCGCGCTGCAGTTGGGTGTGCTGGAGCGGGCGCTGGAGATGACGGCGGCCTACGCGTGCGAGAGGGTCCAGTTTGGACGTCCTATCGGGACGTTCCAGGCGGTGACGCAGCGCCTGGCAGACGCCTACATCGACGTCGAGGCGGTGCGGCTGTCCATGTGGCAGGCGGCGTGGCTACTGTCGCAAGACCTTCCGTGCGCGGGCGAAATCGCGACGGCCAAGTTCTGGGCGTGCGACGCGGGGCACCGGGTCGCACACACCGCCGTGCACGTCCACGGCGGGGTCGGCATCGACCTGGACCACCCGATGCACCGCTACTTCGTCGTGGCCAAGCGCAACGAGTTCACCCTGGGCCACGCCACCGACCACCTGCTGGCCCTCGGCCGTACCCTCTAAATCTATGTAGAAGCGCCACACGACCGGGTGGCATCGGGGTCCACTTCTAGATCGCCGTGACCTATCGTGGGGGGATGCCTGGCCGCAAACGCGTGCGTCCCTCCACGCTCGGCGTGGACGTCGGCGGCGTGATAGTCGCGCTCGCGGAGGAAGGCGCCGAGGACACGTCGTTCTTCGGCAGCCGTCCGCTGGAAACCCCGGCGATCACGGGCGTCATGGAGGCGCTTGCCGCGCTGACCGAGCAGCCGTTCGCCGGACGGGTGCATCTGGTGTCCAAGGCCGGGCCGAAGGTGGCCGGCAACACCCGCGCCTGGCTGGCCCACCACCGGTTCTTTGAGCGGACCGGCATCGCCGAGAGCCATGTGCACTTCGTGCGCGAGCGGCGCGACAAGGCACCGGTGTGCGAGCGCCTCGGCATCACGCATTTCGTCGACGACCGGCTCGATGTGCTGGCCCATTTGGAATCGGTCGAGCATCGGTACCTGTTCGGCCGGCACCCCACGCCTGCCTTGCCCGAATGGGCCACTCCGGTGGCCACCTGGGCTCAGTTTCGCACCCTGCTCCGGGTGTAAATTATTTACATCTCTTGCTCTCACCACGGTCAATAGTTACATTGCCGCGAATGGCAACTTCGTGATCGGAGGAAGGAGCACCATGGCAGTTCGGAGACGGCTCGCCGCAGGCGCGGCGATAGCTCTCGCCGCCGCCACCCTGTCCGCCGCGGTGAGCAGCCCGGCATCCGCCCGCCCCCAGGTCGAATGTGAGGTCCAAGGCGACTTCTGGGGCTGCTGGCTGGTGTACTCCTACCACTCAGGGGAACGGTGGTATCTCGACGGCGTGCACCTGCCGAACTTCAACGAGAGCCCGTCGGCGTTCGGCACGTGTGCGCCGGGACGGCACTACATCCGCATCACGTGGGATGGCGGCGGCCGGACCACGACCGACTTCACCTGCGGCTGACCGCAAAGTACAAGACCGGCGCCGGCCCCACACCCGGGCAGCCAGGGGTGGAGGTCGGCGCCGGTCCGGTCACCGTCGTCTGGCAGGACGGCGACAGTAGCGGCAGGGCCCTAGGGAAGCCCGGACCGCTAAGCGTTTTGCGCGATGGCCTGCTCCAACTCCTTGCGGATCTGGTCACCGCCGGAGGTGCGCCAGTCCTTCATCACGTCGTCCCAGGAGGACACCGGCTTCTCGCCGCGGATGATGGCGTAGCGTGCGTCGGAGAGCTTGGTGCTCAACGCGCCGCTCTGCCGGGACGCGGTCGGTGAATACATGCCGAGGGTCGGGTCGCCGACCGACATGGGCACCGCCTTCAACTGGTAGGCATGACCGTCCTTGGTCGCCTGGGACTGCCCAGGATAATAGAGCGGGAAGTGGGGCGCAGCGATGTAGCCCACGCCGAGGCCGGGCACCTCCGCCTTCCCGGTGTCGGTCTGCACCGGGTCGCCGTCGGCGTTGCGCTTCCAGTCGATGTCCTCCACGCCGTAGTTCTTCAACAGGTATTCGGCGCTGCCGAACGGCGCGGCCATCCAGTCGCAGATCTTGAGCAGCTGCTTGATCCGGGCCTCGGGCGCCTTCTTGAACGCGGTGAAGCTGAAGCTCGGCGTGCCCTGCCAGGTCACGGCCTTGGTGCTGCCGTCGTAGTTGGGCGGAATCATGCCGCCAACCTTGAAGCCCGCTCCGGCGACGTTTTGCACATAGAACTGTGGCCAGGCGGGATAGTTGTCGCCGGCGAGCGCGGCCGAACCGGCGTTGAACCACTGCTTGTAGTTGGCGGTCAGGTCGGCGTTGGGGCCGGGGAAGCTGTCCGGGTGGATCACGCCGTCCTTCCAGAGCTGCGCGGCGTCGGCCATGGCCTGCTTGGCCTGCTCCAGCTCCCAGGTCATGGTGAGCTTGCCGCCGTCGAGCTTCCAGCCGGAGTTGCCCTCGCCCCTGGGCATGCCCAGCATCTGCATGATGAACAGGACCGCGACGTCGGGGCCGGTGATCGCCCACCGGTTGGCCCTCTGGTCGGTCAGGTCCTGGCACAGCTTGCGAAAATCCGCGTAGGTGGCCGGATCGGGGTTGAGCCCCTTGGCGGCGATGAGGTCGTCGCGCCGGAACATGAGACCGCCCTGCACCGCGCGCGGGATCGGGATGCCGTAGATCGCTCCATTGTGGATGCACTGCTTCCAGAAGATCTCTTTGATGTTGGCCAGGAACGGGTATTCCTTGACCGCGTCGCCCGACAGGAATGGGGTGAGATCCTGGAACTTCGCCTTCATCAGCGCCGGGATGTCGACCACGTTGGTGCGCACGTGCATCAGGTCGGGCAGCTCGTCGCCGGCGACCAGCGCGGCGAACTTCTGGCTGTAGTCGTTGGCGGGCACCACCGAGATCTTCATGTCGGCGTTGAGCGCCTTGTTGAGCTCCTGCCAATATTTGTTGGTACCGATACCGGGCGCCACCGGGCTGTAAGTCTGCACGAAGACGCTGACGGCGCTGCCGTCTCCGGGCGGGCCGGCGGTCACCTTGATGGGGTTGGCCGGGTACTTCAGGAAGCCGTCGAGCACCCCTTCCGGCGTGCCGGGCAGGTCCGGCTTGGGGCCCTGGGTGAACGGCGTGTACGTAGGCATCTTGACCTTGGCGTTGTTGCTGGGCGCGTTCTGCGTGCCGCCGCCCGTGCCGCAGGCGGACAGCGTCGCCGCGCCCAATGCGCCTAGGAGGAGGGTGCGACGGTCGACGGAATATGCAGCCATTGGAATCTCCTTAGTGGACGGTCCAGGGTCAGCCCTTGACCGCGCCGGTGAGCACGCCCTTGGCGAAATGGCGTTGCAGGAACGGGTACACAAGAAGGATCGGCACCAGCGCGATCACCAGGATCGCCATCTGGATTGACTGCTGCGGCGGCAATGCCTCACTCGTACCAAGCTGATCGGTGCCCAGCATCGCGTTGTTCACCACATAGGTACGCAAAATCAGCTGCAGCGGCCACTTGTCGTTGTCGTTGATGTACAGCATCGCGTTGAAAAACGCGTTCCAATAGCCCACGGCGTAGAACAGGCCGATCACGGCCAGCACCGCCTTGGACAGCGGGAGGACCACGCGCAGCAGGATCCGGGTCTCGCTCGCCCCGTCGATGCGCGCCGATTCGATCAACTCGGCGGGCAGCTCCATGAAGAACGCGCGCATCACGATGACGTTGAACCCGCTGACGGCGGTCGGGATGATGAGCGCCCACAACGAGTTGAGCATGCCCATCTGCTTGACCATCAGATAGCTCGGAATGATGCCCGGGGTGAACAGCAGCGACATCAGCACCACCATCAGCAGTGGCTGGTGCGCCAGCGACCCCGGGCGGGACAGCGCGTAGGCGAGCATCGCCGTGGACGCGAGGCTGATCGCCGTGCCGACCACCGTGATGATCACACTGATCAGCACCGCTCGGGTCACCACGCCCCCGGCGAAGATGGACCGGTAGGCGTTGAGGTTGGGGTTGTCCGGGAACAGCACGAAGCCGCCGGAGTTGATCACCTGCACCTGGTCGGCCAGGCTGGTCGAGACAACGCCCAGGAACGGCACCAACACCAGCGCACAGCAGATGATCAGCACGACACCCTTGACGGCGCGCATGGCAAGCGACGGCGCAGCGTTCATCTCTGGTACACCCCCCTCTCGCCGAAGATGTGCGCGACCTTGTTGGCGCCGAGGACAAGCGCCACCCCGACAAGGCCTTTGACCAGGCCGACGGCCGCCGACACACCCCATTGGCCGTTGATGATGCCGTTGTTGTAGACGTAGGTGTCGAGCACTTCGCTCGCGTTCAGGCCCACCGCACCCTGTTGCAGGATGATCTGTTCAAACCCGACGGTCAGCACATCGCCCAGGCGCAGGATGAACAGCAGGATGATGACGCCGCGCAGGCCCGGCAGGGTCACGTGCCACAGCTGCCGCCAGCGGCTGGCACCATCCACACTGGACGCCTCATACAGCCCCGGGTCGATCTGGGACAGCGCGGCCAGGAAGATGATGGTGGCCCAGCCGGTTTCCTTCCACATCACCTGCGCGGTGAGCAGTTCGGCGAACCAGTCGGCGTTGCCGATGATGTCCCACGTCGGCTGGCCCTGTGAGCGCAGATAATTGTTGATCATGCCGCTGCCGCCCAGCACCTGCTGGAAGATGGCCACCACGATGACCCAGGAGAGAAAATGCGGCAGGTACAGGATGGACTGCACGAGGCGCTTGAGCCGCTCCGACAGCAGGCTGTTGAGCAGCAACGCCAACGCGATCGGCGCCGGGAACACGAACAGCACCTGCAGCCCGGTGATGATCAGCGTGTTGGCCAGCGCGTTGAGGAACTGTTGATCGCCGCGCAGCAGCACCATGAAGTTCTCGAAGCCGACCCACGGGCTTTCGCCGATGCCGAGGAACGGTTGGTAGTCCTTGAAGGCAATCACGTTGCCCAGCAATGGGATGTATTCGAAAAGCAGCAGGATGCCGATGCCGGGCACGGCAAGCAGCACGAGCATCCCGTCGCGCCGCAGCCGTTGCCGCAGTGTCAATCGGCGCCGAGCCTGCATCGCCACGCCAGCTCCCTACTCGTCGGGTGGGGGTCGTATCGGGGTCGTGTGGGGGAAGCGCTTTCTTTTGTAAAGATCGCTTATCGAAACGTTTCAAGTCAGTTGATTTCCGGAAGCATAGGGAGGTCCGGAGCCCTTCGTCAAGGGAGCGGAAGATGCTGGTTGCCGCCTGCCAACGCCATATGTCCGAGGTCTGTTGCCGGATGTTGGAAAGCGCTTACACTCGCCAGATGCCTTCCCGCCCGCTCGCCGCGATCCGGATGTCCGCGGCACTGCAACCCACGGTCTTCAGCGACGGCCTGCTCGCCCGCCTGTGCGCGACCGTCGAGCTCGGACCGCTGGGCGCCGGCACGGAAATCCTGATCACCGGGTGGGGCTGCCCGGTGATCAGCGATGAGACCCTCGACGGTCTGCCGAAACTGCGGGCCGTCGTGCACGCGGCCGGGACCGTCAAGGGCCACCTGCGCGAGGCGGTGTGGCGGCGCGGCATCGCCGTGTCGAGCGCGGCCGACGCCAACGCCGAACCGGTCGCCGACTACACGCTGGCCCTGATCATCTTGGCGGGCAAGCGAAGCTTCTTCTACGCCAGGCAGTACGCGGCCGGGCGGATCCACTCGCTCGCGCACGGCACCGGCGACGGCAACGACGGGCTCACGATCGGCGTCGTCGGCGCGTCCCGCATCGGGCGGCGGGTCATCGAGCGGCTGGAGCGATTGGGCTACTACCGGGTGCTCGTGTCGGACCCGTATGTTCCGGGCTCGATCGACCTCGACGACCTGTGCCGGCAGTCCAATGTGGTGACCCTGCACGCCCCTGCGCTGCCCAGCACCCGGCACATGATCGACGACCGGCGGCTCGGGCTGATGCGGGACGGCACGGTCCTGGTCAACACCGCGCGGGGAAGCCTCGTCGATACCGATGCGCTGGTGCGGCACTGCGCGGCGGGACGGATCGACGCGGTGCTCGACGTGACCGACCCCGAGCCACTGCCCGCTGGGCACCCGCTGTTCGACCTGCCGAACGTGTTGGTGACCCCGCACATCGCCGGTGCGCAGGGACGCGAACGCCTGCGGCTGGGCGAGTTCGCGGTGGCGGAGGTGGAACGGCTTGTGCGGGGTGAGCCTTTGCTCGGTGCCGTGCTGCTGGAAAATCTCGGGAGGCTGGCGTGAGCCTCGCGCCGCTGATCGCTGAAATCGACGCCGTGGCAAGCGATCCGGCGATGCCGGAGCTGCCGTTCAGCCTGTTCCGGGAGTTCGGCGACAGTGGGCGGCGGCTGGGCTATGAGCGCGCCTATTTCGCACGTCGCGCGAAGCTTGTAGCCCTTGCGGCGCAAGCGGTCCTGCGGCCCGGCGCGAGCGTTGACGCGCTGTCGGACGCGATGTGGTCGGTGTGCGACGAGCACACGTGGGCGCTGCCCGCCCACCTGCCCGGGACCGTCGATTTGTTCGCGGCCGAGACCGCGCACACGCTTGCGGAAACGGTTACGGCGTTGGGGTCACGTCTGGACGCGCGCGTCGCCGACCGGGTGCGTGAGCAGGTGCGGCGGCGCGTGTTCGAGCCGTTCGCCGATCCCACGCCGTTTCCGTGGGAGGGGTCGCGAAACAACTGGGAGGCGGTGTGCGCGGGCGCGGTGGGCATGGCGGCGCTTGCTCTCCTTGACGACCCTTTGCCCATAATCGGGCGCTGCCGCCGCGCCATGGCGAGCTTCCTCAGTGGGTACGGCGACGACGGTGGCTGTGCCGAGGGAGTTGGCTACTGGGCCTATGGGTTCGGGTACTTCGTGTATTTCGCCGAGGCACTCGGTGGGGATCTGCTGGACTCGGCGAAGGTGGCCCGGATCGCGGCGTTTCCGCAACGGGTGTGGCTGGGCGACGACGCGTATGTGCCGTTCAGCGACACCACCGAGCGGCCGTCGCTGCCCGCCGGGCTGATGAGCCGGCTGCACGAGCGGTTCGGCACGGCCCCGCCCGCGACGGTACCGTCCTTTCACGACGATCACTGCTATCGATGGGCCCATCTGTCGCGAACGCTTTCGTGGTACCGGCCTGCGCCTCCCGCGCATTCGTCGAGTGCGGTGAACATCTTCGACGACCTCGGGTGGGTCGTTTCGCGGGGCGACCGGTGCGCGTTCGCGGCCAAGGGCGGGCACAACGACGAACCGCACAACCACCATGATCTGGGGCATTTCGTGCTCCGAGTGGATGGCGTGAACGTGCTCGACGACCTGGGCGCGGGCGAATACACACGCGAGTACTTCGGTCCCGACCGCTATCGGGCCCTGCAGCCGTCGGCGCTCGGGCATTCCGTACCAATCATTGACGGCTGCACGCAACTTTCGGGCGCCGACCGCCGTGCGGTCGTGCTGCGGGCCGAGCCGGCGGCCGAGGGACTGGTGTTCGAGCTGGATCTCACGCAGGCCTACGCGGTGGACGGCTTGCGCTCGCTGATCCGGCGCTTCGACTGGCACCAGGACGGCCGGCTGACGGTCACCGACGAGCTGACCGTCGACCGGCCCGTGTCGTTCGAGGAGCTGCTCATCAGCCGCGTCGACTGGGCGGCCTTCGTGACGCTCGACCACCCGGGCCTGGTCGCGCACGCCGAGACCCTGCAGACGACTGACCACTTTGGACGACCCGACACGGTTTACCGAACGCGCCTCACCGGCCACGCTCCGGCCGGGAAATCGGTGTGGCGGCTGCGAATTGCCGTACGCCCCGCCCGTATGTAGATTGGTGCGCCATGAGCCAAGGAGCCGAGGATCACCCCAGCCGGTTGGGCTTCCTCGACGTCCTCCGTGGCATCGCGGCGCTCCTGGTCGCGCTGTTTCACATCGGCAACGCGGCCCCGGTCGGTAACTCCACATTTCATTGGATCAGCCACAGTCTGCTCAACTTCGGCAGCTTCGGGGTAATGCTCTTCTTCATCGTCAGCGGCTTCATCATCCCGGCCTCGCTGGAGCGGCGCGGCTCGCTGGTGGAGTTCTGGATCGGCCGGTTCTTCCGTCTGGTGCCGCTGTTCTGGCTGCTTTCCCTGGCCGTCGTGGTGCTCTGGAAGCTGCGGCTGATCGAACTACCCTGGTGGATTTTCAAGTACCCGTTGGTGGTGCTGTTCGGCAACGCCACCCTGATGACCAACTTCGTCGGTGCGCCGCACCTGCTCGGGCCGGCCTGGACGCTGCCCTACGAGATCTGCTTCTACGCCTTCACATCGGTCATCTTCGTGACCCGCTTCCGGCGCGCCTCGGCCGGCTTCGCGCTGCTTCTCGCGGTCTTCGCGCTGTTCGCGGCCGACACCTTCCTGGTCGACTCGGCCCTGACACCACAGGCCGCCAGCGATCCCCACCACGTCGGCAATCCGGTGCGGGTGCTGCTGATCGCCGCCGCGACCGCCGCCGCGCTGGCCCTTGCGGCGCGCGGGCGGCAGATGGCGCTCTACGCGGCCGGGGTGTGGTTCGTCGCCATGGCGCTGTTCCTCAACCGTTCGTGGCCGATCCACCAGGCCACGATCTTCCTGATGCTGATGTTCACCGGCACGGTCATCTACCGCATGTCGTCCGGCCAGATGTCCAAACGCCTCGGCTGGGTGACGCTGGCGATCGTCCCGATCGCGGCGACGATTTCGTTCCGGCTCTACTTCGAGCCGTGGGGCGGCGCCTACGGGCAGGTCGGCGGCGCATGGTGGACGGAGTCCGTGGCGGCGGTGGTGGCGCTGCTGGTGTTCCTGGGCGCGCACGCGCTGCGCAACAAGATCACCTGGCCCGCGGTGCTGCAGTGGCTGGGCCGGATCAGCTATTCGGTTTATCTGGTCCATTGGGTGGTGCTGCAGGCCGTTCCGCCCATGCCCGGACCAGCGATCCTCTCACTGATCGTGTGGCTGGGACTCACGCTCGGGTTGAGCCAGCTGACCTATAGATTCGTGGAGCAACCGGCGATCAACGCCGGCCGCGCGGTGGCTTTGTGGGCAAGGCGCAAGCGACAAAACCCCACCGACCCCGACCCCGCCCCCCAAGAGTCCCCCGCCCTCT
>NZ_QJUG01000211.1 GCF_003426775.1 Allorhizocola rhizosphaerae
CCCACGGCTCCTGCGCAGCGGGCTCCGGCCCGCCCGCGGACGGCGCTTCATGGGTGTTCGGCGGCGCCTCACCGGGTGGCCGCGGCTCACTCGGCGGGGGTGCGGCCGCGTGAGACGTTGACGTGTCGTCGGTCATCCTCAAATACTGCTTCCGATCAGGTCCGAGCCGCCTCAGGCGCGTACCCTGAGCCAACCCTGAGAAACTTAGCGTCACGAACTCCGGGGCTTTCCTGTGGGCGCTGTCTGGCCGGGCGTGGAACGATCTACCTGTGCCCGAGACCCTCGCCCGCCCCCGCCTCGCCCGCTCCAGGCAGGACCGCCTGGTCGCCGGCGTGGCGGGCGGCATCGCGGCACACCTTTCCGTGTCGCCGACCGTGATCCGGTCGGCGTTCGTGGTGCTGATGCCGTTCAATGGGTTGGGCGCCCTGCTCTACGCGGTGTTCTGGGCGGTGCTGCCCACGGCGGGCGACCAACCGGCGCAGCGCCGGCAACCGCTGCGGCTGCTCCCGTTCGTCCTTGTGGGCTTCGGGCTCATGATGGCCGCGACCATCTTCAACCGGACCGACGCCTTCTCGATGATCGCCGGCTGGCTGGTCGCGTTGATCGCGGTCGGCGCGGGCATCATCTGGCACCAGTCGCAGCGGGCCGCCTCGCCCACCGACGGCTGGCTGACGATCCTCACCAACTTCAAGGACCGGCGCGCCTATTTACTGCGCTTCATCGCCGGCGGGTCGCTCGTCGTGGCCGGCGTCATCGGCCTGCTCGCGGTCTATTCACCCGCCAACGTCAACCTCAGCTGGTCCGACCTGTGGAAGGCCCTCGCCTTCGCGGTGATCGCGGTCGGCGGCGTGGGCCTGGTGTCCGCGCCGCTGCTGTGGAAGATGCTCGCCGCGCTGCGCGCCGAGCGGGAGGGCCGCATCCGCGAGCAGGAGCGGGCCGAGCTCGCTGCCATGGTGCACGACCAGGTGTTGCACACGCTCGCGCTGATCCAGCGCAACGCGGGCGACCCGGCCGTGGTGCAGCGGCTGGCCCGCGGGCAGGAGCGCTCCCTGCGCAACTGGCTCTATCAGCCCACCGGCTCGCCCACGGAGCACTTCGCCGCCGCGCTGGAGCAGGCGGCCGCGGAGGTCGAAGACACATACGGCATCGCCGTCGAGACGGTCATCGTCGGCGACCGCATGGTGGACGAGAAGGTCGCGGCGATCGTGGCCGCGGCACGCGAAGCGATGGTCAACGCGGCCCGCCACGCGGGCGTCACGACCATCTCCCTTTACGCCGAGGTCGAGCCGGCCGAGCTCAGTGTCTTCATCCGCGATCGCGGCGTTGGATTCGACATCGACAGCGTCGAGGACATGCGCCATGGGGTGCGTGGCTCGATCATCGGCAGGATGGCCCGGCACGGCGGCGAAGCGGAGATCCGCAGCGCCGCGGGCGAGGGCACGGAGGTGCGGCTGACCCTGCCGGTCGCCGTGATTAAGGAGGAGTCTCATGACTGACCGGCTGAAGGTGTTCCTTGTGGACGATCACGGCATGTTCCGTGCGGGCGTCCGCGCCGAGCTCGGTGATCACGTGGACGTCGTCGGCGAGGCGGCCACGGTGGCTCAGGCCATCTCGATGATCGCCGCGACCGAGCCGGACGTGGTGCTGCTCGATGTGCACATGCCCGACGGCGGCGGCCGCGCGGTGCTTGAGTCGATCCGCAAGTCGCATCCGCAGGTGAAGTTCCTCGCACTGTCCGTTTCGGACGCGGCCGAGGACGTCATCGGGCTCATCCGGGCCGGTGCGCGGGGCTACGTCACGAAGACCATCTCGCCCGATGATCTGGTCGGCGCGATCCGGCGGGTGGCCGACGGCGACGCGGTGTTCTCCCCGCGCCTGGCCGGTTTCGTGCTGGACGCGTTCGCCGCCCGGCCGGACAGCAGCCTCGCGGATCCGGAGCTCGACCAGCTCACCAACCGCGAGCGCGAGGTGCTGCGGTTGCTCGCCCGAGGGTACGCATATAAGGAAATCGCCAAGGAGCTGTTCATTTCGATCAAGACCGTGGAGACCCACGTCTCCAACGTCCTGCGCAAGCTTCAGATGTCCAATCGCTATGAGCTGTCTCGATGGGCGGCCGACCGGAGGCTCCTGTAGACAATCTCCCATTTGCTGGGACATCGGTTTCGCCCAGGTTTCCATTTTTGATCTAGCTCGTTGATGCCGCTGGCGAAGAAGCAGGTCACAGCGCTAGTTGTCGATCTAGCAATCCGGTTTGGGCGATATCGACGCCGTCCCGGCAAGGTAACGGGTTGGTATCAGGCCCTTCCCGTGTGTGTCTTGGGGTGCGAGAGTGTGGCCACCTCACACCCCCTCGTGAGCGCCTGAGGAGGCTTACGCATGCGCGGGAAATTCCCCATGAAGGTAGCGGTCGGCGCGACCGCTATCGCGCTTTTTGCGGCGGGCTGCCAGTCGGGATCGGAGCCTGAAGCTCCGAGCGATGGCGGCACGCTCCGTGTCTTTGCAACCGAACCGGCCGGCCTGATGACCGGAGCCAACGACAGTCCGTCGATTCAGGTTCTGCGGCAGCTTTACGCCGGTTTGGTGGACTTCGACGCCAAGACGGGCGCCGTGAAGAACCAGCTTGCCGAAAGCATCGAGTCAACAGATAACACCACCTGGACCGTGAAGCTGAAGAAGGGCTACAAGTTCGACAACGGCGAGGACGTCACCGCCGACTCGTTCATCGACGCCTGGAACTGGGTCGCCTACGGTCCGAACGCCCAGCCCAACTCCTACTTCATGTCGCACATCATTGGCTACGCCGACACGCAGTCGGAGGACCCGGACGGCGACGGCCCGCAGAAGGCGCCGGAGCCCAAGTCCAAGACGATGTCCGGCCTGAAGAAGGTCGACGAGAGCACCTTCACCGTGACGCTGGACCGGGCGTTTGTCGGCTTCCCCGCGACCGTGGGTTACGCTGGCTTCTACCCGATGGCGAAGGCATGCCTCGCAGACACCAAGAAGTGCAACGAGACTCCGATCGGCAACGGCCGGTACAAGATGGACGGCTCGTGGAAGCACAACGTCGAGGTCAAGGTCGTCCGCAGCGACAGCTGGAAGGGTGAAAAGGGCAAGGTCGGTTCGATCGTCTACAAGATCTACGACAAGAACACCACCGGCTACGCCGACTACGAGGCCGGTGAGCTGGACATCTTCGACAACGTCCCGCCCGCCAAGTACAAGGACGCCACCAGCCTCTACAAGGACACACTGTTCGAGCAGGCCAGCAATAGCTTCACCTACCTCGGCTTCCCGATGTACGACACGCGGTTCCAGAACGTGAAGCTCCGCCAGGCACTCTCACTGGCGATCGACCGTCAGCAGATCATCGACAAGATCTTTTTCGGTCGGTTCCGTGCCGCTGAGGGCTTCGTGAGCCCGAATTTCCAGGGCGGCAACCGCCCTGGCAACTGCGCGAACTGCAAGTACGACCCGACCAAGGCGAAGGCGCTGCTGGCGGAGGCCGGCGGCTGGCCTGGCGGCAAGCTGGTCATCTGGGCCAACGCAGGCGCGGGTCACGAGGAATGGACTGCGGTGGTCGGCGACCAGCTCAAGGCTAACCTCGGCATCGACTACGAAATCAACGCGACCCTGCAGTTCCCGCAGTACCTGCAGACCGCCGACGACAAGAAGTTCACCGGCCTGTTCCGCCTCGGTTGGAACCCGGACTACCCGGTGCTCGAAACCTACCTGGCGCCGCTGTATGGCACCGGTGGCTCGTCGAACAACTCCAGTTACGCCAACAAGGAGTTCGACGACTTCGTGCAGAAGGGCAACGCCGCCAAGACGATCGACGAGGCCATCAAGTTCTACCAGCAGGCCGAGGACATCCTGGTCCGTGACCTGCCGGTGCTTCCGATGTGGTTCGGCAAGGCCACGGTTCTGTACAGCAAGAACGTCAAGGGCATCCCGTACAACACCATCTCGGGTGTTGAGCTGCAGAACGTCGAGCTCAACAAGTGATCTGACGCTCATCGATATCTGATCCGCCTAACGCGGGGCGGTGCGCCAAGCGCCACAAGGCTTGGGCACCGCCCCGATGGCTCCGAGAGGAGGACCAGATGGGGCGCTACGTCGTGCGACGTTTGCTGCAATTCATCCCCACTGTCCTGGGAACTTTGTTCCTGCTTCACTATCTGACCTCCATGGCGATCCAATTTGGAGGCAACCCGGTCCGGTCACTGTTCGGCGATCGCACGCCGCCGGAAGAGCAACTGCGCCAGATGACCGAGCAGTTCGGGCTCGGCGATCCATGCCTACAGCAGAAGGGAAATCCCTGCTTCGGGTTGTTCTGGGAACGCATGCAAGACATCTTCTTGAGATTCGACTTCGGGCAGAGCCTTGCCCCGCGCCGTGACGTGACCGACGTGCTGGCCGATGCCTTGCCCTACACCATCAAGCTCACCATCATCGCGTTCATCGTGGAGGCCGTTCTCGGCCTCGCCGCCGGTGTGCTTGCGGGCCTGCGCAACGGCAAGTTCTCCGACTATGTGGTCCGCATCGTGACGGTTCTGATGATCTCGGTACCGATCTTCGTCTCCGCTGTGCTCGTGCAGAAGTTCGTCGGCGTGAAGTTCGGCAACTGGTTACGCCAGGATCTCGACGCGCCGGAATGGCTCGGGCGCGGATTGTTCGGCGCCGCATACAAGGCCGAGTTCCCCTGGCTCAGCCTTATCCTGCCCGGCATCGTGCTCGGGATGCTGACCCTCGCCTCCACGGCCCGGCTCACCCGGGGCAGCCTGCTGGAAAACCTGCGCGCCGACTACGTACGCACAGCCAAGGCCAAGGGCCTGACCACCAACCGGGTCATCGGTGTGCATACTCTGCGCAACTCGCTGATCCCCGTCGTCACCACACTGGGCCTGTCGATCGGCGGTTACATGGCCGGCGCGGTCGTGACCGAGGGAGTGTTCCGCGTGCCCGGGGTCGGCTTCACCATCCTCAAGGCGATCGCCACCGGTGAGCCCATGGTGCTGATCGGGCTGACGACCGTCCTCGTGCTGGTCTATCTGGTACTCAACCTGTTCGTCGATCTGCTCTACGCCGTGCTCGACCCGAGGATCCGTTATGAGTGAACCACTTTCGACCATGAGTGTGGACAATCCCGCGGCGCCCGCGGCACCGGTCGGCCCTGGCGAGCCGTCGAAGGACCAAAGCGCCAGCCTCTGGAGCGATGCCCGGCGCGAACTGCTGCGCAATCCCATCTTCGTCATTTCGAGCGTCTACATCCTGATCATGATGTCGTTCGCCTTCGTGCCCAAGCTGTGGACGCGTGTCGACCCGCAGGACTGCCAGCTCAATTACGGCAGCGGCGAGCCGATGTTCACGCCCGGCCACTGGCTCGGCACGAGCCAGCGGGGCTGCGACTACTGGAGCCACACGGTCTACGGCGCCAACCCGTCGCTGCAGATCGCGCTCTACGCGACCGTCGGCATCGTGGCCATCGGGCTGCCACTCGGCGTGCTGGCCGGGTTCTACGGCGGCTGGGTCGACGCGCTCATCTCGCGCTTGATCGACATTGTGTTTGCGCTGCCGTTCCTGTTGGGCGCGCTGGTGATCCTCGGCATGCTGCGCAAGTACAGCATCTGGACGATCACGCTCGTGCTCGTGGTGCTCGGCTGGACAACGGTCGCCCGGATCATGCGCGGAAGCGTGATCGCGGCGAAGAACCTGGACTACGTGCAGGCCGCCAAGGCGTTGGGCGCCAAGAACTCCCGGCTGATGTTCCGGCACATCCTGCCCAACGCCATCGCGCCGGTGTTCGTCATCGCGACCATCGCGCTTGGCGGGTTCGTCGCTGCCGAGGCCACGCTGACGTTCCTCGGTGTCGGTCTGCAGGAGCCGGCCGTCTCGTGGGGCCTGATGATTTCGCGGCATGACGACTTCATCGAGACGTGGCCGCACCTGACGCTCATCCCGGTCACCGTGCTCGTCGGCACGGTGCTGTCCTTCATCCTGATCGGCGACGCGTTGCGCGACGCCCTCGACCCGAAGCTGAGGTGAGCGGCGTGGCACCGACAACCGAAGTGCAGGCCCGGTTCGGCCCGAGCATCCCGGGCACCGATCCGTCCGCACCACTGCTGGCCGTTGAGGAACTGCGGGTCGAATTCCGTACCAGAGCAGGCATAGCCAAGGCCATCAACGGTGTCTCGTTCGAGGTGAACTCGGGCGAAACCCTTGCCATCCTTGGTGAATCGGGCTGCGGCAAGTCCGTGACGGCACAGGCCATCATGGGCATCCTCGACACTCCGCCCGGGTTCATCACCGGCGGGCAGATCAAGTATCGCGGCGTCGATGTGTTGAAGCGGTCCAAAGAGGAGCGTCGGCAGATCCGGGCCAACAAGATCGCGATGGTCTTCCAGGACGCCCTGTCGTCGCTGAACCCGGTGTTCACCGTCGGGTTCCAGCTCGCCGAGTTGTTCCGCAAGCACCGCGGCATGACCCGCAGCGACGGCAAGAAGCGAGCGATCGAGCTGCTCGACCTGGTGAACATCCCGGCGGCCCGGCAGCGGGTCAACGACTTCCCGCACCAGTTCTCCGGCGGCATGCGGCAGCGCGTGATGATCGCGATGTCGCTGGCGTTGGATCCTGAGCTGCTCATCGCCGACGAGCCGACGACTGCGCTCGACGTGACCGTGCAGGCCCAGATCATGAACCTGCTGGCCGACTTGCAGCGCGAGCGCAACATGGGGCTGATCCTCATCACGCACGACATGGGTGTGGTGGCCGACGTCGCCGACCGCATCAATGTCATGTATGCGGGCCGGATCGTGGAAAAGGCGCCGGTGTTCGACATCTACGCCAAGCCGTCGCACCCCTACACGAAGGCGCTGCTCGAATCGATCCCCCGGGTCGACCTCAAGGGCCAGCAGCTCAACGTCATCAAGGGCCTGCCGCCGAACCTCACCCAGATTCCGGTCGGCTGCTCGTTCAGCCCGCGCTGCCGCTATGCACAGGACGTGTGCAAAGCCGATCCGCCACCGCCGCTGTACCCGGTCCAGCCGGGGATCAGCAGTGCGTGCCACTTCTGGAAGGAGGTGCGCGGCGATGAGTGACCTGGTGCTCGAGACCAAGGATCTGGTCAAGTACTTCCCGCTTACCCGCGGCATCCTGTTCAAGACGAAGTACGGCGACGTGAAGGCGGTGGACGGGGTCAACCTCAACCTGCGCCGGGGCGAAACGCTTGGCGTGGTGGGCGAATCGGGCTGTGGCAAGTCCACGCTGGCCAAGCTGCTGGTCGGGCTGGAAAAGCCGACCAGCGGGTCGATCGTGGTGCGCGGGCAGGACACGGCCAAGCTGTCGGGCGAAGAGATGCGGCTCGCGCGGCGCAACATCCAGCTGGTGATGCAGGATCCATACACGTCGCTGAACCCGCGCATGACGGTCGGCGACATCGTCAGCGAGCCGTACCAGATCCACCCGGACGTGGCGCCGAAGAACCAGATCCGCAAGCGCGTTCATGAGCTGCTTGAGCTGGTTGGCCTGAATCCCGATCACATCAACCGGTACCCTCATCAATTCTCGGGCGGGCAGCGGCAGCGCATCGGCATCGCCAGAGCGCTTGCCCTGAAACCGGAAATCATCCTCTGCGACGAGCCGGTGTCGGCATTGGACGTTTCGATCCAGGCGCAGGTGGTGAACCTGCTGGAGGAGCTGCAGGACGAGCTCGGCCTCTCCTACATCTTCATCGCGCACGATCTATCGGTGGTGCGCCACATCGCCGACCGGGTCGCGGTCATGTACCTGGGCAAGGTCGTGGAGCTCGGCAAGGACACCGAGATCTATGACCACCCGACGCATCCCTACACACAGGCGTTGCTGTCCGCGGTGCCCGTGCCGGACCCGACCCTGCGCGGCCACCGCGACCAGATCGTGCTGCAGGGCGACGTCCCGTCACCGGCCAACCCGCCGTCGGGCTGCCGCTTCCGCACGCGCTGCTGGAAGGCGCAGGAAATCTGCGCCACCCAGGAGCCCGCGCTGGAGCCGCGGGACAAGTCACCACACCCCAGCGCGTGCCACTTCGCCGAGGAGCGCGACGTCATCCACGCGACGCAATAACACAGTCCCCCGTGTGGTGGCAGACGGTGGGTGAGCCTCCGCCGGCCGCCGCCACACGGGCAAAAGTAATCCAGCGCCGCGCGGGCCTGGGCCGCCACGGAAGCGTCGCCGATCCGCATTTCGTTACGGCCAGCCGCCGCAGGCTCATGCCAGCGGGACGGAGGCGGGCATCCGCCGCAGCAGGGCCACACCCCGTTCGAAGTACTCGGCGGCGGCCGCGTGGTCGCCGACGTGTGCGGCCGCCTCGCCCAGGCTGGTAAGCCTCCGGCCCGTGTTGACGAGCTCGTCCGCCGCCAGGTGCAACTCCACCGCACGTTCGAGGACCTGCCTCTGCCGCGGGATGTCAACCCGCCTCGAGAAGATGTTGCCCCGCAGTCCGAGCATTTCGGCCAGCCACGCATTCCCCGTCGCCTCGGCGGCGGCAAGAGCGTCGCTCGCGTGCGCCTCGGCGGCGTCCAGCCCGCCCATTGAGCTGTAAGTGGCGACAAGCATGGTCAGACCGCAGGCGATGCCCATCTTGTCGTCGGCCCGCTCCAAAGTGGACTTTTGCTTGACCGCCTGCCCCGTGGCGAACTGCCGCACGAGGTCGTGCAGGCGGAAGCGTTGCTGGCCGAGGGAATCCGGGCCCAACGAGCCCGGCGAGTGGTCCCACGTCGCAGCGATCAGCTCGTCGAGGGAGACCGGGCGATTGCGGCGCGCGATAAGCATCGCCATGATGGCCTGCGGGCGGCCCACCCAGGGCCAGGCGCTGCTCACCGGCCCACACCTCCAGGGGACCGAGCAGCCGGTGCGACGGTCGCACGTCCCGTAGTGGCACCCTACTCCCGGGACGGATCCGGGACGAGACGAGGACGCGGCCGCATAGCGTCGTTCTCCTCAGCAGTTCCGCAGTGTACGGGGGTCGCCGCGAACGCGGGCGACACGGCGAACGTGACGCGCGGCGATGGGAATGCTGGGGAACGGGTGTAGCGCGTGGGCAAGCACTCGCGCCGGTGGCCGGTCGCAGGGTCCCGCAGGGGAGCTGCGACCGCGCTGCCGTGTGACCTTCGGACGGCCGTGGCCTAGAGCGGACCCCTGCCTGCGCGCAGGATGAGCAGGGCCAGCTGAGTTCCGTCAGGGCCGAGCTCGGCTCGGAAGCGGTCCATGATCTCGCGCTCGCGGCTGAGCACGAGCCGCGTGCCGCCCGACGCGACCCGGGTCTTGCCGACCTGCTGCGAGATCGCGGCTCTCTCCTTCCACAGCGCGATCAGTTGAGCGTCTATCTCATCGATCCGGGCGCGCATGGACATGATCTCGCTGGCCGCCTCCGGCGCGCTGGTCCCGGTCTCGGTCGAGCTCTGCTGCGTCATGGTGATCATCACTTCTCCTTGGGCTGATTGTCGCTCCTTTGGCACCCGGGAGAAGGCGAAAGGCCCCGGGCTTCGAGGAGCCCGGGGCCTTTCCTAGGTCTGTCTTGCTCAGGCGCGACCTATGGCTGCCGGAACTCCGGAGCCATAAAAATAGAACCGCACCTGCTGAAGCACGCTCGCTAGTATGCCTGTGCTTGCTTCTGAAAGCAAGAATGGTCGGAAGACCATGGGTTTTATTGATCACATTGATGTATTGGGCGAATTGTGCGTACCCGCGGCGGGCTGCCGCTAGGCGATCTTGATGATGCGGTTGGCCGGGCCCGGCGCGATGGGGCCGGTGGCCAGGTATGCCACGAGGGCGTCGACGTCGAAGCCGGGTGCGGTGGCGCGGTCGGTGCCCGCTTGGAGGGTGGTGAAGCCGTCGCCGCCGTTGGCCAGGAAGTCGTTGGTGGTCACCCGGTAGGTGGCCGCCGGATCGATGGGTGTGCCGCCCAGCGCCAGGTTGAACGTGCGGTCGCCCAGGGCCCGGGTGGTGTCGTAGGAATAGGTGAAACCGGCCGACGGCTGCAGGATGCGGGTCACGGTCTGGCCCGCGTGCCCCGCGAACTGCTGCTCGAGCACGGCCTTGAGTTGAGCGCCGGTAAATGTCTGCGTCACGACCAGGTTGTTGAACGGCTGCACCGTGAAGCACTCGCCATAGGTCACGTCGCCCGCGGGCTCGCCACCGGGCGAGTTGGCGAACGTCAGCGGCGCCCGGATGCCGCCCGGGTTCATCAGCGCGATCTGCCCGCCGGCGGCGGCCGTGTAGGCCAGCTGAGCGTCGGCGATCACATCACCGAGCGGGCTCTCCCCGCTGGCGACCGCGTCCCGTGAGATGTCCGCGGTGATCTTGCCGACCACCCGGTTGGCGATCGGGGCGACGGCGGTCCGGTATTTGTCCGAGATCACCTTCGCGCCCGGGTCGATCAGCGCCGGGTTGCGCAGGAAGTTGCCCTGCGCGTCGCGCCCCCACGAGCCGTCGGGGTTGCGGATGCCGTTTTCGACGATGACGTTGCGCGCCTCGATCGACGCGAACTTGCGCGTGCGCTTGTCGAGCGTGAACGAGATGTCGCTGACGAGCGTGCCGTTGCTGCCCGCGCTCGTGACCACGACCGGGTTGCCCTCGGCGTTGGGCAGCGAACACGAGTAGAACCTGTGCGTGTGGCCGGACACCACGACGCCGAACTCGTTACGCAGGCCCGCGACGATGTCGGTGATGGCGCCCGCGAACGCGGCGCAGCCGTTGACGTCGTTGGCCGGTGTCTGCAGCCCGCCCTCGTGGATCAGCAGCACCTGCGCCTTGACGCCGAACGCGCGCAGCAACCGGGACCACTTGTTGGCGGTCTGGATCTCGTCGAGGAACTGGATGTCGGGGTTGCCCGGGGCGCCCGGGTTGACGATCGACATGGTGCCCTCAAGCGTCATGCCGATGAAGCCCACCGGTACACCCTGAATGATTTTGATGCTGAATGGGGCCAGGATCGGCAGGCCGGTCCGTTTGTTGACCGCGTTGGCCGCCAGATAGGTGAACTCGGCCCCGTCGTAGCCGTCGCCGTCGGCGCAGCCGTCGACCGGGTGGCAGCCGCCGTTGATCAGGCGCTTGAGTTCGACCGTGCCCTCGTCGAACTCGTGGTTGCCGACCGAGCTGATGTCCATGCCGAGCTCATTGAGCAGCTCGATCGTCGGCTCATCGTGGAACGCCGCGCTGACCAGCGGCGTCGCTCCGACCATGTCCCCCGCGCCGACCGTCACGACCTGTTCACCGGCGGCCTGGCCCTCGGCGCGCAGCCGCTTGACCCACGTGGTGAGGAACTCCACGCCGCCCGCGGGATTGCCGACCACCAGGCCGCCGCTGCCCGTCGGCGGGTCGATGGCCCCGTGGAAGTCGTTGAACGCCAACAGGTTTCCCCTGGCGGCGTGGCGGGCCGGGATGTCGTCCAGCTGCACCGCGACCGGGGTGAGCGGGGTCCAGCCGGCCTGGGTCGTGCCGGGCGTGGCGCCCTGGGCCAGTGGCAAAGCGATGATCACGCCGAGGGCGAGCGCGGGAACCGCGAGCCGCCGCAGAAAGCGAAGTGGGGGAGTGCGTAAAAGCATGCGGCCATCTTGCGCGATCGGTCCGGCAGTTTCTAGTGCAGCCTGGTGAAGGGTGAATGTCATACGGGCGGCATAGACTCGGACCCCGATGGAAGCTCTACTCGAAGGCCTGAATGAGCCGCAGCGTGCGGCGGTCACGCATGTCGGAGCGCCCCTGCTCATCGTGGCGGGGGCGGGCTCGGGCAAAACCCGCGTGCTCACCCAGCGCATCGCCTACCTGCTGGCGGAGCGCAAGGTGCACCCGGGCGAGATCCTCGCGATCACGTTCACCAACAAGGCCGCCGGCGAGCTGAGGGAGCGGGTGGAGCATCAGGTCGGCGGGCGTGCCCGGCTGATGTGGGTGTCCACGTTCCACTCCGCATGCCTGCGGCTGCTGCGCGCCGAGCATGAGCATGCCGGGCTCAAGTCGACGTTTTCCATCTATGACGCCGACGATTCCCGCCGGCTGATGCAGATCGTGGTGCGTGAGCTCGATCTCGACCCGAAGCGCTATCCCGCGCGCGGCCTGGCCGCGCAGGTCTCCAACCTGAAAAACGAGCTCATCGCCCCCGACGCGTTCCAGCCGCACGGTCCGGCAGAGCGCGCGCTCGGCGAGGCCTACACCCTTTACCAGCAACGGCTGCAGCAGGCGCACGCGCTCGACTTCGACGACATCATCATGCGCACTGTCCAATTGCTACAGTCCAAGCCCGAGGTGACGGAGAAATACCGCCGCCGGTTCAGGCATGTGCTGGTCGACGAATATCAGGACACCAACCATGCGCAATACGTTCTGGTGAAAGAACTTGTCGGCAGCACCGGCGAGCTGTGCGTCGTCGGCGATGCCGATCAGTCGATCTATGCGTTCCGCGGCGCCACGATCCGCAACATCCTCGAGTTCGAGCGCGACTATCCGCAGGCGCGCACGATCCTGCTGGAGCAAAACTACCGCTCCACGCAGACGATCCTCGACGCGGCCAACGCGGTGATCGACCGCAACCCCGACCGCAAACCCAAGCGGCTGTGGAGCGATCAGGGCATGGGCGAGCAGATCGTGGGTTACGTGGCCGACACCGAGCACGCCGAGGCCGACTGGGTGGCGCGCGAGATCGACCGGCTCAACGACGCGGGCGAGGCACGCCCCGGCGATGTCGCGGTCTTCTATCGCACCAACGCGCAGTCCCGCGTGTTCGAAGACCGGTTCATCCGGCTGGGCCTGCCCTACAAGGTCGTCGGTGGCGTCCGGTTCTACGAGCGCAAGGAGGTCAAGGACGCGCTGGCCTACCTGCGCGCAGTGTCCAATGAGGACGACACGGTGAACATGCGCCGCATCCTCAACACGCCCAAGCGCGGGCTCGGCGACCGGTCGGAGTCGCTGATCGAGGCGTTCGCCTCACGCGAGCGCATCTCGTTCGGCGCCGCGCTGCGCCGCCGGCGCGAGGTGCCCGGCCTGGCTGCCCGCGCGATGAACATCATCGAGGAGTTCGTGGCCATGCTCGACGAGGTGCGCGACCGGTCGGTCGTGGCGCCGCCGGCCGACGTGCTGGAGATGATCCTCACGCGGTCGGGTCTGCTGGCCGAGCTGGAGGAGAGCACCGACCCGCAGGACGAGGGCCGGGTCGAAAACCTGCAGGAGCTGGTCAGCGTCGCCCGCGAATATGCCGAGCGGATCGAGGCGCTGGGCGATGGGGAGCCGACCCTGGAAGGCTTTCTGGAGCAGGTGGCCCTTGTCGCCGATGCCGATGAGGTACCGAGTGACGACCCCGACCATCAGGGCGTTGTCACGCTGATGACCCTGCACACGGCCAAGGGGCTGGAGTTCCCGGTCGTGTTCCTCACCGGGTTGGAAGACGGCGTGTTCCCGCATCTGCGCTCGCTCGGCGACGCCAAGGAGCTGGAGGAGGAGCGGCGCCTGGCCTATGTCGGGATCACGCGCGCCCGGCGCCGGCTCTACATCTCGCGCACCGTCACACGTTCGGCGTGGGGGCAACCGCAATACAACCCGCCCTCGCGTTTCCTGGAGGAGCTTCCGCCCGCGCTGATCGACTGGCAGCGCACGGCCGACGCCTACACCTCGTGGAGCGGGGGCGGGATCGGCAGCCGGGAGCGGGTGGCGCAGCGCAACAACTCGTTCGTGGGCGGCACGTCCAAGGCCACCGCGCTGGCCAGCAAGATCGGCATCGATCCGAGCAGGCTGGCGACGGCGAGCGACCTGAAGGCAGGCCCGTCCGTCGCGGTCGGCGATCGGGTCAACCACCAGCGTTACGGGCTGGGCCGGGTGCTCGCGGTCGAAGGCCTGGGCGCACGCGCCCAGGCACAGGTCGACTTCGGCGACCAGACCCTGTGGCTGGTCCTGCGGCACGCCCCCATCGAAAAACTCTAATCCGCGCCTGGCGGTGGGCTTGAACATTGAAGGTGGTCCAGATCTGTGGATCCGGACCACCTTCAATTGGGGGATGGGTAAAGCAGGGAGGTTCTAGCAGCCGCCGAGTTCCACGCCGCGATCGCGCAGCCATTGGGCTGGCTCGATCTGGTTCCACATTCCCTTGTGCACCTCGAAGTGCAGATGTGGGCCGGTCGAGTCGCCCGTGCTGCCTTCGTAGCCGAGGACGTCACCGGCCTTGACCCACTGCCCGACGCCGACGGCGTCGGCCTGCATGTGTGCGTAGTGGGTCAGGTAGCCGTTGCCGTGGTCGACAACGACCGAGATGCCGTAGCCGCTGTAGGCCCAGCCCGCGGCGACGACCTCACCCGCGCCGACGGACACGATGGGCTCGCCGGCGTCGGTGTACAGGTCGACGCCCGCGTGCAGGACGCCCCAGCGCTGGCCGAAGCACGAGCTGATCTGGCCCGCGGGCATGGGGTTGACCCAGGCCGGGGCCTGCTTGGTGACCGCGGGTGCGGGGGTGGTGGTCGCGGGGGCTGCGGCCGAGGGGGTGGCTGACTGGGTGGGGGTGGCGGCCAGTGCCTGGGGGGAGGCCGACTCGCGGATCGCGCGGTTGGCCCGGTCGAGCGCCTCAAGACGCTCGTTTTGTGCCTCGGC
>NZ_QJUG01000212.1 GCF_003426775.1 Allorhizocola rhizosphaerae
GGTCCACCTCGCTGGCCTTGCCGGGGCCGGGCTGCCACCGCTCCGGGGTGCCCGCCTCGGCGTCGGCCGGGATGCGGCGGGCGGCGTCGCCCTGCTCCATCGCCTGCAGCAGGCGGGCCACGACACCGGGGTTGAACCCGCACGCTTCGGCGATCTCGTCGATCGTGGCGCCGTCCGGGTAGTCACCGAGCACCCCGGCGACCGCCAGGACCTTGCGGTCGGCGGGCGGCTTGGGCCGGGCGGGAACCTGCTCGGTCTCGGCGTCGGAGTCGCCCGTGTCGTCGGCCGGCTCGCCGGAGCCGCCGTCGCCGTCCTCGTTGTCCTGGCCGTCCGCTGGGTTGTCCTCGGCGGCCGGGTCCGTGGCGTCGTTGCCCAGGTCGGTGTCCGGGTCAAGCGGCTGGCCCTGCTGGTCGACCTGGCTTGGGTCGGTGCCCTCGGACGGGTCGCCTTCGGCGAGGCCGACTGTCTCGTCCGCCGTGACGTCGGCGCCCGAATCCGCTTCCGCGTCGGTCACGCGGTCGGCGTCGGTCACGGTGTCGGCGTCGGTCGCCTCGGCCGCCGGGGCGACGATGGTCCAGCGGGCCGGGTTGCCGTCGCCGGGGTCGGTCTCGGTGATCAGTGCGGCCTCGGCCAGCTCCTTGATCGCCTTGTCGGTGACCCGTGCGGACTTGCCGGTCTTCTCCCGGATCTCGGCCACGGTGCCCTGCCCGATTTCGGTGAGGGCGTCGAGCACCTGCTGGGCGCTGGTGGACAGGTCGTGCATGGGGATGTCCCCTCTCTTGGGTTGGTGGTGCGTGGTGCGGCTCGGCACGTCGTTGTGCCGGGCCGGTGGTGCGCCGGGCCGCGCGCAGCCGTCATCGCGGCACGCGCCGATGGCGGTGCCGTGCAGGGCGGTGCGGGAAGGTGTGGCCCGGTGGCCTAGAAGTCGGCCGCGCCTCGGTGGCGGGCGCTGGCCGGTTGTCGGCTGCCTGCTATGGGATCTGGTGGCAGAAGCAGCCGCAGTGTGGCGGGTGCTCGGCCCCGCCGACGGTGCGCAGCCGGTACTGGCACGGGCACCTGGCGTCCCGGACGAGGCGGGCCAGGAATTCCAGCTGGCGCAGCGCGGTCCGCATGGCCTCGCCGTCGAACCCGGTCGGTGGCTGACGCTGGTCCCATCGGCAGCGGTAGCCGGGCACGATCTCGATCCAGATCTGCCAGCTGCCGGGCAGCATGATGTTGAACGTGATGCCGGGCGGCTCGAGCTAGGACACGGTGGTCGAGGCCAGGGCGTCGCGGAACCGGCGGGCGATGCCGAGGTGCCGGTTGCGTACCGGGTCGGTGATCCGGCCCAGTTCGACCTCGTACAGCCAGATCGCGAAGGCGTCTTTGGCGTTGATCGCCGAGGTCTGCCACGTGGTGCTGCACAGGTGCCGGAAGTACGGGTTACCGGGCCACTGGCTGCCCTGGTGCAGGTGGGTGACGGCCGGGCAGTCGTCGGCGTGACCGAACCTGTGGCCGCAGGCCGGGCACGGTGGCCGGATCATCCGTGGCCGCCTTCGGGCGTAAGGATGTAGAGCCGGTCCGAGTCCGGGTCGCGGTGGATTCCGGCGTCTTCGTGACCGAGGCGCAGCTGCCCAGGACCGACCGTGAGGTCGAGTTCGGCGTCGACGGCGGTGACGTGGACGCGGGTGCGCCGCCCGGCCAGGTGGGCTCGGCGGCAGTGCTCGGTGTCGGGCAGGACGACCAGGATCGTGTCGCCGGGGTTCACGTAGCGGCGGCGAGGCAGCCCGCTCGTCACGTCGCCGGGTTGCGCTTCGGCCTGACCGCGGGCGTCGCAGTAGTCCTCGGCCAGCTTCGTGATGCCGGCCAGGGGCTCGGCGAGCGCCGTGTCGGCGGGCCGGTGCAGGTCATCGCCGTTGATGAGCAGGGTGCGCAGCTCGTCGACAGCGACCAGCAGGCGGCGGCGGATCTGTTCGAGGCGGACGTGGGCGGGGCTGGGCGGTGATACCGGGTCTCGTGGGTGCATGAGCGTTGCTCCTATCGGGCGAGGTCGGCCAGTTCGGTTTCGGTGAGCTGTTCGGGGCGGCGGTTGCGCCATGCGGCGGAGTGCCGCAAGGCCCACCAGCGCAGCAGCGTGCGGCAGGCGGTCACAAGGTCGTCCTGGGGTGGCAGTTCGTAGGCCAGGCCGCCGCCGAGGTAGCGGCGTTCTGGGTTGCTGTGTGCGGTCGGCTTCCACCCGTCGCCGTGTTCGGTGACTTCGCCGACGAGCCTTGCGGCGTAAGGGATCGCGAATGCGGCGGCGGCCTCGGCGTCCGGGGACACCAGCCACGTGGCCTCGTCGAGGCGGCGCAGCGTCGCGACGCCGAAGGCCGGGTCGCCGGGGCGCAGCAGCAGATGCTGCTCGTCCTTGCCGGGCTCGGGCTGGCGGTGCGTGTGCCACGCGTCGTAGGTGTCCAGGAGCAGCTGCTCCAGCAGGACGCGCCGTCCGATCTGGTCGAGCAGGTCGGTGGCGGTCCGGTCCAGGCGGCTGGGCGGGATGCTGCCGTGCCGGGCGGTCGCCTGTCGAAGGCTGTCGGCCTGCTGGCCGAGGGTCGCCAGGAGCTGGTCGAGCCGTGCGGCGTTGTCGTTGAACCGCAGGGTGACCGTGTGCAGCAGGGTGGCGAGGACGCCGGTGGGGCCGGGTGTGGCGGTGTCGTGCCGCCACAGGTGCTCGGGCCACACGTCGCCGGTCTCGGCCGCGATGCGCCGCAGCGCGGGATCGGACAGGAACACGAGGAATCTCCTTTCAGGGGGCGGGTTTCGGGTATGCCGAAGGCCGGTCGCAGCCCAGCGGGCTGTGACCGGTCCTTCAGGCGGTTGTTGATTGAGGTGTTAGGAGATGACGACGGCGCACAGCCGGGCGGCCGAGCGCAGGCTGCGTAGGTAGCGGGTGGCGTCGTTGAGGAACCGCAGCCGGTCGGCCATCGACGGGCTGGCAGGCTCCATCAGGCGCCCATCGGTGGTGATCAGCGCGTCTCCGACGAGGGCGATGCGCCAGTGCAGGTTGACGTAGGTGGCCTCGTCGGCCTGGTACACGGCCAGCTCGTAGGGGTCGAAGGTGTAGGCGCCGGCGTAGCCGAGCATGGCCAGCACGCGGGGCTGGTTCTCGAAACGGCGGCGGGCCTCGGCGAGGCTGACCTTGGCTGGGTCGGCGTGGTGCTGGGCGAGGAAGTCCTCCCAGGTGCGTGCGGGCCGGGTGGTGGCGGCGATGTGGTTGCAGAAGGCGCGGTAGCGCAGCCGGGCCTCGTTGGCGGCCTTGGCGGCGGTGCCGTTGAGGTCCAGGCGGCCTTTGCGGCCTCCGGCGGCCAGCGTGATCGCGCCGAACTTGCGGGCGGCGTCGAGCAGGAAGTACCCGAACCAGCGGGTGATCCAGCCGATCAGCTTGCGGTGCCGGACGTGGTAGCGGCGGGCCGGGGTGCCGTTGGCGGCCATGAGGTCGTTGACGATCTCGGAGGCGGAGAACCAATCGGCGTCGGTGCCGGGGGCGAAGCAGACGGTGACGACACGGTCGGTCGTCGGGATGTTGGTGGGCATGGCAAGGTGCTCCCTTCGCGAAGGAGTGGATGTTGGTGCGTGGTGCCACCGGATCGCGGCCGTCGTGCCGGAGGGTGCTGCCAGTGGTGCGCGGCGGTGGATCACGGAGCCGACCAGTGGTGGGCTATGGGTGATCCCGCTGGCGCGGGCAGGTCCGGGAAGGACGGGGCGGCGGTGCGAGCAAAGAAGAAAAGAAAACTGGGAGCACCGTAGCTTCGTGACCTGACAGCGCCACCTCTGTCAGGTTCACCGATCATGCCCTTGACCTGCGGTGTCAGGTTGGCCGCGTGGCCGGACAGGTTCTGTCAGGAAGCCGGTTTCGGCCCGAGGACGAGAACACCGTTGCTGTAGTTCGGATTGTCGGCACCGGGGGGACCGTGGAAGGTGGGCAGCTGCTCCAGGCGTACCCGGTCGTGGCCGTCGCCGGGCAGCCAGACCGCCTCGGCCGGGTTGGTGTCGTGGGTGGCGGTCGCGGTGAGCACGTCGGCGTACTCAGTGCGCAGCAGCCGGTGCAGGTGCTCCTCGCGGGTGGAGCTGGCCAGCCAGAACAGCACCGGATAGCGAGGGCCGCCATTGGCGGGCACCTTGCGGTAGGTCTCGAGTTTGGCGATGACCCGGGTCAGCGGTTCGCTGCCGGTGTCGGCCTCCAGCCAGAACCCGACCGTGCGCTCGCCAACCGTCCACAGGCCGTGCCCATCCGGGCGGACCAAAATCCTGGTCTGGAACGGCTTGATGGCCGCCTCGGACCACCAGCGCACGAGGGTGGCGGCCGGGTGCCAGCGGTCGTGCTCGGCCAGCCGGACGAAGAACTCGTTGACGGTGAGCAGGTGCTGCAGGCGCGGGTTGGCCGACAGCCGGGCGATGTGCTGGCTGCTCGCGCGGGCGGTGGGCTCCGCTTCGCCGCGGGCGGCGGCCTGGAACCGCTGGCCTTCGTGGCCGAGGACCCAGTGGTAGGGGTCGGTGCCGCCGCCCGGCCGAGCGAACCGGAACCGGTCCAGCAGGCCGAGGCCGAGAAGCTCGGACAGGCGGTGACGGCAGGTACGCGGTGAGTGGAAGAACAGCCTGGTGATGTGGTCGGTGGTCAGGACCTGGTGGTCGTCGAGCAGTTGAAGGATCTTGCGGTCGCGGCTGGTGATGTGCGGGTAGATGGCCAGCAGGCCATGAGCGGATCGCGTGAGCGTCATAAGGCATCACCCCTGGTGTGGAGAGGAGTCCCGGTAGGGAGTCTGGATGAGTGGATCTTGTTTCTGGGCCCTGCATGTGCCGGTGTATGGCCTGGTCAGGCACCTGACAGGGGGTGGAGGGCTGGCTCCGCTGGGGGCTCCGATCGTGAACACCCCCAGCGGAGCCCCCGGTGCAGCCGTCCGGGGCATCCCCGGCGGCCTCGGTGATCCGGGTCAGTCGGTGCCGTTCATGCGCTGCCGGGTCGCCTTGCGGGCCACCCGCTGCATCGGCGGTTCCTCACCGGGCGGCACGTGGGCGGCGGCGACCTCCTGGCGGATCGCGGTCGCCTCGCCGACGATTGGCGCCGGTGGGTTGGTGGTGAAAGTGAACGCGGGCAGCTCCCGGTTGCCGACCAGCAGCCTGGCTGCCGCCGTGTAGATGTCGAGATGCGCCAGGTCGTGGTCGTCGAGTTCCGGCTTGGTGTGCCGCGACAGTTCCCGAGCATCGCTCGGGTCCACGTTGAACACGATCTTCGACCTCGCGTTGGCAGACAGCGCAGCGGCCGTCTCCTTGGGCAGCTGAGCCAGATCCTGGTGCGCCAGCACCAGCCCGAGGCGATATCCCCGCGCCTCGGCGAGCATGTCGTCGACACTGCCCGGGAGCGTGAGGAAGTTGTGCGCCTCATCAACGTATAGACAGGCGTCTTTTCGCTGGTCTTCGGGGATCGCGGCGCGGGCGATGGCGGCCTGCCACACCCTCGCGACGATCAGTGATCCGAGGATGCGGCTGGTTTCCTCACCGAGCTGGCCTTTGGGCAGCCGGCACAGCAGCGCTCCGCCGTCGAGGATGTCGCCCATGCGAAACGAGCTGGTGGCGTTGCCGATCACCGACTTGACGAAATCGCGCAGCAGGAACTGGCGTAGCCGGGCGAGTACCGGGGCGATGACCTGGCCCCGGAAGTTCTCGTTGATCGAGTCGTACCAGGTCCAGAACCCGGCCAGGCCGTCCGGGTCGTCCAGGCCCACGGTGTAGCGGCCCCGGAAGGTGCGATCCGACAGCAGCGGCGGCACCAGGCTCAGCGTCGACCCGGCGTGACGCATCAGCGTCAGGCAGGCCACGCGCAGGGTGTCGTCCATACGCGGACCCCACTGCCGCTGGAAGATCTTCGCGAAGATCCCGACGAGATTGTCCACGGCCAGGTGTGGATCGTTGGTGTCCTCCAAGGGGTTGAAGTGACCGGGGTTCTCCTGGTCTGGATCGATGAGTACGATCCGCTTCGCGTGACTGGCCGGGAGCCGGTCGAGGACGTCGGTGATCAGGTCACCGCGCGGGTCGATGACCACCGTCCCTCGGCCCGCCTTGATGTCCCCGACGATCATGTTCAGCAGCAGGGTGGACTTGCCGACGCCGGTCTTGCCGATGATGTGCATGTGCTGCCGGGCGTCGACCACGTTCAGGCCGACGCTGTGGTTGCCGATCTGCGAGCGGCCCAGCACCTTGACTCCGCGGCCCCCGGAGGGAACCTGCACCGGCGCCGGCATCGCCTTGGCCCGAGCCCGGTCCAGGCCCGGCACCGCCAAGTCCTGCGGCAGACCGGCCAGCGCCGCGAGCTCCGGCACTGTAGCGAGGAACCCGCGCCGTAGCCTTCGGCCCGCCAGGCTCGCGACCGGGGCGGGCATCTTCATGCGCCGCAACCGGTTCGGACCGGTGTACGCCGCCGCAGCCGCCGCCAGAGTGTGGCCGAGTCCGGCCAGCCGGGCGTGGATCTGCTTGGCCCGCTCCGCGTCCGGCGGACGCGGCTCCGGGTCCATGGCGACCGCGTACCGGATCGCGATCTCGAAGTGCGGCACCTTCACCGCCTTCTCGACCACCGTGCGCGCGTCGGCCGTCGCTACGGGGTCGCGGACCTCGGCCCGCACGGTCGCGTGGGTGCTTGTGCGAGAACGGGTCGCCGGGCCGGGGATGAACACCTCGACCAGCCACAGAATCGGCTCGATCAACGCGCGGGCCAGCCCGGAAACAGTCCGGGCGGCCACATCGGGCCGCCCGGAGGGGTTCGCGCTGGTTGCCGCCGATCTTCGCGCCAGCCTGACGCGCCGCGCGGTGGCCGGTCGCGCCAGGACTTGGACGCAGGCGTGCTCGCGGTGGTGCACCTCGGCACCGGCCGCGAACAGCGCCCGCAGCGGGTCGGCGTCGTGCTCGGTGCGCAGCGGCAAGATGTCAGCCTGCTGGGGCCAGTGCGCCCCGCCGACCTGATCGGCTACCTCCAGCGGCACCGGCCGCCCGGCGTCGGTGACTTCGACGGTCGCGGCGGGCCACGCCGCCCGCACCGCTGCTTCGACCGCGCCGGGCGGGATCGTGCCGGGTACCCAGATGCGGATGTTGAGCTGGCGGCCGGTCCAGGTGTACTCCCACGCCACGTGCGGGATGCCGAACACCCGCCGCCGCCACACCGAAGGCGTCAGGACACCGACGAGAGTGGTCCAGAACGCCGCCGCCGACTCCGGGGTGACCTCGGGCGGGGCGGCGACGGTCACCCACCGGGCACCGGTGGCGAACCGCTGGTGCCGCCAGTTGAGCAGCTGGTCGCGGCCGAACACGGCGGCGACCACGACAGCGGCGGCGACGAAAGCCAGCCACGGGCGGGCCGAAACCCACGCCCACGCCTCGGGCAGGATCGCGGGAATCGTTGGGGTGGTTGACATCAGTCGGCCTCCCCGATCCCGGTCACGGCCAATTTGTGCTCGTTTCCCGAGGCCAGGCTTCGGAAGGGCACCCGGTTGCGGCCAGCAACCAATAGACCCTCGCCTCTGGCTGCTGAGAGCAGCATCCGCGATTCGCCGCCGGTGAGGCTGAATGCTTCGGCCACCGCGTCGATGGACTGGGTGGACTGGCGCATCAGCACCTGCGTGGCGGCGTTGCTGACCACGGCGAGGCCGAGGTCGGTGGACAGCACGTCGGCGGCGTCCTGCGTGATCACACACAACCCGGCCGACCGCTTGCGGGCGGCCTTGGCCATGCGGAACAGGAACCGCGCGCCTTCGCCGTCGCGCATCAGCAGCCACGCCTCATCGACGACGACAAGACGCCGCCGCCGGCCCTGCCGAGGCGACGCTCCGCGCGGGGCGGGGGTGTCGATCCCGGACCAGATCGAGTCCAGGGCCAGCAGGGTGCCGACGGTGCGCAGCTCGTCGGGCAGGTGCCGCAAGCTCCACACGACCAGGTGCCCTTCGGGGCGGGTGGAGGTCGGGCCGTCGAACAGCGAGCTGAAGTTGCCCGACGTCCACGGCGCGAGCCGCGCGGCCAGCTGCGCGGCGGCCGGATCGGGGTCGGCGTGCAGGGTGGCGGCCAGGTCCCGCAGCAGCGGAGCCGGTCGCCGCCAGGTGCCCGGATCGTTAGTGATCCCGGCTGCCGCGTAGGTAGCGGTGATCGCCCGGTCCAGCGCGGCACGTTCGGTCGGCGGCGGGGTCGCGCCGAGCATGACCGCGATCAGGGTGTGCAGGTACAGGCCACGCCGGGTGAGCGTGTCGGCCCGGTGATCGTCGGGCAGGTCGAGCGGGTTGATGCGTACGCCGGGCTGGCCGAGCTGCACGACGGTGCCGCCGACGTGCTCGGCCAGGACCGCGTACTCGTCCTCCGGGTCGATCACCGACACGTCCACGCCCTGATACAGGCTGCGCAGCACTTCCAGCTTGACGAAGTACGACTTCCCGGCACCAGACCGCGCCAGGACAACCGAGTTGTGGTTGTCCTGCGCCCACCGGTTCCAGATCAGCACGCCGGGCGAGGTCGTGTTTACCCCGTACAGCACGCCCTCCGGCGGCACCACGAGACCCGGTGCCGGGGCGGCGAGGTCGGCCGACGCCAACGGAAACGCCGCCGCGAGGGCGGTGGTGTCCAGGATGCGGCGCATCTTCAGCGGGTCCACGCCGACCGGCAGGGTGGCGACCCAGCCCTGCTGGTGCCGGAACGTTGCCGGGGATAGATCAAGCAGCACCGATGCGGCGGCGGACTTGACGCCCGCCGTGACGGTGGCCAGCTCGTCGAGGTCGCGGCCGTGGACGGTGACGTAGATCCCGGTGTCGAACAGCTTCGCCGCGCCCCGCGCGACGCGCTGGGCCAGATCGGCGGCGTCGTGGGCGGCGGCCTCGGTGGCCGGGTCGCCGAGGCGGCCCTGGTCTGCGTCGAGTCGCCGGGTCGATTCCAGGCGGGCGCGTTGCTTGCGCAGCATCGGTGAGGCCAGCTGCGCCGGGACCGGGGTGACGTGCACGGCGACGTCGACGCGGCCGGGGTAGGACAGCAGCGGGTCCAGCCACGCCGGGCCGACCTCCGCCGGGTAGCCGGTCACCGCGAACGTCTGCGCGTACCCGTCGCCGACCTTCACATGCGTTGGGGTGACAGACAAAGCGGCCGGGGAGGGCATCTGCTCCCTGGCCGCGACCGTCGTCTTCTTCTTGTGTGCTTTGAGTTTCATCATGTTCTCCGCAGGGTGATAGGTGTGCCGGGCACGGCCCGAGGGCCGGGCGCCGGCGGGGTGAAGGGATCGACCGCCGCCGCGAGCGCGGCGGTCACAGAAGGGCCGTCCAGCGCGACGGCCTCCACACCGAGCCCGGACAGGGCGCGGGTGGCGGTGTCGGCGGCCTGCTCGCCCGACACGACCGCCAGAACCTGGCGGCGTAGCGGGTCGCGGGAGCTGTCCAGCTCGAGCAGGAAGGTGGCGTAGTCGTCGGCCGCGGCCTGCAAGGCCGGGTGCGGCAGGCGGGGCGCGTTGTCGGCGATGGCCTGGGCGTACGGGCCGAGGTCGTGCCGGTGCGCCGAGACGACCAGCTGCGCCGGGCCGGTCAGGCTGTTGAGGAACCGGCCGAACCCATCCAGCAGCCCGGCCTGTTCATCGCCGGTACGCAGGTGGATGTTGGTGGTGCCGCAGGCGATCACCACCCGGTTGACGCCCTCGCTGGTCAGCACCCCGGTTGGGCTGATCGCGGTCGCCGGGGAGCGCAGCGGTGCGGGCAACACCGGCTTTCCGGCCACCGCGGCGACCGAGGTCGCCCGAGGCTGGCCGGGGGCGAGGGTGCGGGGCGTGCGGGTGAGCATGAAGCCGTGCTTGAGCCACACGTCCAGCGGCAGACCGTCACGGCGACCGAGCGCGATCACCACCGTGACCGCGGCGACCGGGAGGCCGAGGATCAGCCACACCAGCGGCGGCAGCAGGTCGCCGTAGGTGCGGTAGAGACCGAACCCGGCGAAGCCGACGCCGCCGAGGATGGCCAGCTGCCGGAACGTCAAACCGAACGCGATGCGATCCGCCTCAGCGACGTTGGCGGGTACGGCCGCGCGGGGCGGCGGGTCGGAACTGTTGGTGGACATCATCTACCTCTCACGAAGGGCAGGCGGCGGGCGACCGTCTGGATCGCCACCGAGCGCAGGATCAAAGCGGCCATGTTGACGCCGCCCTTGTGGGTGACGTACTTGCGCATCAGGCCGGGGATCTTGACCGTGGTCCACAGCACGACCACGACCAGCAGCAGGTTGATCACGTTGGAGCCAGGCAGCCCGAGCAGCACCGGCAGGCTGGAGTTCGGGTCGATCAGCAGTTGGATGCCGGTGCTGAAGGCGATGGCCTGCAAGACGGCCGTGCCCAGGCAGCTGAGCACCGAGCGCCACCACAGGGCGGCGACCGGCTGGGTGTAGGGCAGGCAGTAGCAGGCCAGCGCGACCGGGGCGAGCCCGGCCAGGATGACCAGGACGCCGACGCGCACGATCCAGCCGAACAGCAGCGCGAAGAACAGGAACACGATCAGCAGCCCGATGATCAGGGCGAGGATCGCTGTGCCCTCGTCCGTCAGCGCGGAGGCCACATGGGTCTTGGCCATCGTCAGGGCTTGGTTGGTCGGCGCGGCGGTACCGACCATCGACACGGTCAGCGCGTTGGCGACCTCGATCAGCACCGAGCACAGCGGGACCGCGAAGTTGGACAGGATGAACCCCACCACCAGGCGGGGCACGAGTTCCTTGACGCAGTAACGGGTTTCGACGCTGCCGCCGACCATGACGGTGATCCCGGCGACGATGACGGCCAGGATGTAGCAGGCGTTGACGACCAGCGCGGACTTGCCCGCGATGGTCTGCACCTGCGGCAGGACGGTGACGTCCGGGGACAGGAACACCGAGGAGGTCAGGAAGGCCAACAGGCCGCTGAGAAGGTCGACGACCCTCTCAGCGAGCCAGTTGACCAGGCCGTTCATCAGCCAGTCGACCATGACGGCCGTCCTCAGCCGCCGAGGATGCTCTGCAGCACCGACAGCACGACGGGTGCCAACACGGCCAGGGCGTAGCCGATCAGCGCGGACTTGAAGTTGCCCTTGGCCTGTTCGACCTGGGCGGGGTCGCCTCCGGCGGCCATGTACCGCAGGCCGCCGATGACCAGGAACATCGTGGCGACCAGCGCCAGGATGCCCATGATCCAGCCGGTGATGCCGGAGATGACCTCGCCGATGGACTTCGGGGCCGCCAGCGGCTGCGGGGCAGCGGCGGCCAGGTCAGCCAGAACAGAGAAAGTGGTTTGCATTGCGGGGCTCCACAAGTGGCGTGGGGCCGCCGCGGTGAGGACTGACCACAAAGGACTGTCGCGGGGTGCGGTGGGGGCGCTCCTCCCTTGCAGGTTGCGAAGGGCTCGATGTCAGTACGCCGTCGCCGATGCCATGCCGGTCCGCGAGAATCCTTGTGGCCGCTGGTGTCCTCACCGGGCGGGCATGCCGTGGATGGCATGCACCGCCCAGATCTCGGCTGTCAGGTCAGATGAACTCGCCGCCAACCTGTCTGGACCTGTCTCGACCTGACCAGACCTGACAACCGTTGCCCCGCAACGCTTTCTGTCACGTCAGACGGAGGCCCAGCGTGCTGTTCAGGAGTCGGGCTGCGTGGCTGTCCACCTGCCGCGGCATCAACCTGCGCTGACGAGTCCTGGACAGCAGAAAGGCGTGGCCGGGCTCGAAAGCCCTGCCACGCCTCGATTCCGGCCTTGCTGCGCGGGTGTTACGCAGCGGCGGCCACGACCGGCCTGCTGCGGTGGTGCGCGAAGCGGATCGGGCCGGACAGGTCCCCAGCGAGGACGGCCTTGGCCACGGCTCGTTCCGCGCGGCGGCGCCGCATCCGAAGGGCCGGTGCGGGCACCCCGAGTTCGGTGGCCAGTTGCTCCATCAGCGCGTCACCGAAGCGGGTCTCGGCGATCAGCTGTGCCTGTGCGGCGGTGACGACGCCGGCGGCCACGGCCCGGCCGAGGATGAGCTCCGGGTGCCCGTAGGGCAGCGCCGGTGACCGCGAGCCGGTGGACAGGTCGGCGGGCAGTTCCTCGGTCGGCTCGCCTTTGATGACCGAGACGCCGGCCCGCCACGCCGACCAGCAGAACCGCAGCCACACCCGCGGCGGACCGAGCGGGGCGTGTTTGAGCGCCTGCAGGAAACCTGCCAGGAGTTCGGAGTCGATGTCGTCGGCGTGGCGCGGGGCGGCGCGGGCGATCCGGGCGGCCATGCGGGTCAGGCCCGGCAGGGCGACGCCGACCGCGCCGACTACCCATTCGGGACCCCATTCGCGGGCGTGAGCGGCCAGCTGCCGCCACACCGCGTCGGTGGTCTCCACGTAGTGCGGCTCGCCGACCAGCAGCGTGCGCAGCTCGTCGAGGGGCATCGTGCGGTTGGGCAGCCCCGGCACCGGGCGGGCGTCGAAAACCAGCGGAGCCGGTTCGCAGGTCAGCAGGCCGAAGGCGGTCTCGGCGGACGTGAGCGTCGAGGTGGTGTTGGTGGAAGGCATCGCATTTCCCTCTCGAAGAAGCGGTGCCCCGCAAGGGTTTGCGGGGCGTCGTGCTCTCCGATTGGGACAGGCCGACCTGACACCACAAGCCTCTGTCAGGTCGCGACAGGTTCGGACAGATCGTGTCAGGTTCGCGGGCTGTCAGACCCCGTTTCTGACAGGTCCGGTCAGGCGCGGGGCGGGTTCGATCGGCCTGTCAGGACGGCACTGGGTCACGTCAGAACGCCGTACCGGTCCCAGCGGGGGCCACCACGAATGACCAACACCCACCACAACGCGCCCGTCCCGGTCGGGGACGTGGTGCCCGGCGACCCGCCCGTGCCCATCACCGTCTGGCCCGTGCCCGCCCCGCGACGCGGGGAGACCATGTCCAACGCGATGGGCGTGCGGCTGGTCCACGGCTTCACCCACCCAGGAGACCTCATCATCGATCTGACCGAAGGGCCGCAGCTGGCCCGAGCCATCATCAACGCCCGGCGGCGCAGCCATCTCCAGTCCACCAAGACCGTGGGCTGGGGCAGGCAGAACGCGCCGCTGATCGTCACCGGCTGGCCGGTCGGAGCGCCCGAAGGCGAGTTCTTCGCCGCCTGCCGCGCCAAGCTCACCCCTGGTGGCTGCGTGGCGGTGCTGCTCGCCCACGGCGACCCGACCCTGCCCGCCGATGTCGTGGCCGCCGCCAAGGCGGCGCGGCTGGCGTACCTGCAGCACATCGTCGCCGCCACCGACGCCATCGTCCGCAACGGCACCGGTCAGCTGTCCATCCACACGGATGTGCTGATCCTCACCAAGGGCACCCTCGAGAGCGGGGGCACCGATGACTGAGACACTTCCGGTCACGTCGGTCTGGCTGACCTGCCAGCAACCGGCCCGTGACCAGCGAAGGGGCCGCTACGTCCCGGAGACCTCCAGTCACCCGGGCAAGATGCTGCCCAACCTGGCAGCACACGCCATCGCCTCTTACACCGCGCCCGGCGAGCTGGTATTAGACCCGATGTGCGGGTCGGGCACCACCCTGGTCGAGGCCATGCACCTTGGCCGCGACGCGCTCGGGGTGGACATCGAACCGCGGTTCACCGCCCTCGCCCACGCCAACCTCGACCTGGCCGCCAGCCAGGGCGCGGCCGGCACGGCGAAGGTGTTCACCGGCGACGCCACCGGCCTGCTCGATCTGGTCCCGGCATCGGCGGTCGGCAAGGTGAGCCTCGTGCTCACCTCGCCGCCGTACGGGCGCGGGACCCACGGCCTCGTGCGGGCGACGAGTACCGGGGTACTCAAGCGGGACCACGCCTATGGGGACCGGGACCCCGGCAACCTCGCCTATGCGGGATGGTCCCGTTTGCTCGACGGGTTCGCCGAGATCCTGGCCGCGAGCTACCAGCTGCTGCGTCCCGGCGGGACCGTGGTCATCACCTGCCGCCCAGTACGCCGCAAGCCCAACGACTTCATCGACCTGCCCGGCGAGCTGCTGGCGGTCGCGAAGTCGGTCGGCCTGGTCCCGGTGGAGCGGTGCGCGGCGATGCTCGCCGCCGTCCGCGACGGGCAGATCGTGCATCGCGCCTCGATGTTTGGCCTGATGGCGGTACGTCGTGCCCGCGCCGAGGGCATCCCCGTGCACCTGGTGGCACATGAGGATGTGCTGGTGCTCCGGCGCTGCTAGCAGGGGTTTCGCGGCTTCAGGAATCCTGAACCGGCTGGCCAGCTGGGCCAGCTCGCGACCAGCAGATCATCGCATAACGGGCGGGACGTGGCTAAGCAGCCACGTCCCGCCCGCGCGTTCTCCGGCGAGCTGGCGGCGCGGTATCGCCGCCCGTGGGTCCCGTTCGGTCCCGCACCCGCCCACCGCTGTGCGGGACCAGTCCCGCTGCCGAGTCCCGC
>NZ_QJUG01000213.1 GCF_003426775.1 Allorhizocola rhizosphaerae
CAGACCCCCTCGCCGAGCATCTCCCCGTCGGCGAGCCCCAACGCCTCGCCGAGCCCCGGCGCCGCGGGCGCCGCCACCGAGGCGGAGGTCAGGGCGAAGGTGGGCGCGGCCGCTTGGGACGCGGCCAAGGCGCTGGCCGCCGCGCCGACAGACCAGGCGCAGATCACGGCGCTCGACCCGTTCTCCAAGTTGGACCCCGAGACCGACCTGGGCGCGCTGACCCCGGAGATGCAGTTCTACGTCCCGCAGATCACGTGCGCGATGCTCAACAAGCGGATCCCCGGCGCGATTCAAGACCCCACCAAGCGTGCGGTCGCGTGCCTGCAGGACTCGATCAAGTACTACCTGGACATCGCGAAGGTCGCGGGCACCGACATCGCCAAGGCGTCACCGCAGTTCGACCAGACCACCGGACAGCGGGTCGTGGCGATGGAGTTCACCAGCGGCGGCCAGTCCAAGTGGACGGCGCTGACGAAGGAGGCCTTCGAGAACAGCGGCGATCCCAAGTGCGAGAAGCTCGGTGACGAGGGCAAGTGCCTGGTTGCCGTGGTGCTCGACAACGCGGTGATCTCGGCGCCGGAGATCCAGGGCGTGCTCACCAGCAACTCGCAGATCACCGGCCAGTTCAGCGCGCAGGAGGCGCAGGACCTGGCCGACGGGCTCAACTTCGGCGCGCTGAATGTCAGCTTCAAGCAGGAGGAGCTCAAGAACGTCACGGCCACGCTCGGCGAGCAATACCTGCGGGCCGGTCTGCTGGCCGCGGGCATCGGCATGGCGCTGGTCATCATCTATTCGTTCTTCTACTACCGCCTGCTGGGCTCGGTCATCTTCCTGTCGCTGATCCTCTCGGCGATCCTGACCTTCGGCATGCTGGTGTTCCTTGGCCGGGAGATGGGCTTCACGCTCACCCTCGCGGGCATCGCGGGCTTCATCGTGTCACTAGGTGTCGCGGCCGACTCATTCGTCATCTATTTCGAACGGCTCAAAGACGAGATCCGTGAGGGCCGCACGCCGCGCAACGCGGTGCAGCGGGCGTGGACCCGGGCCCGCAAGACCATCATTACGGCCAACGCGATCACGCTCATGGCCGCGGTCATCCTCTACGCCATCTCGTCCGGACCGGTCGCCGGCTTCGCGTTCGCGCTGGGCCTTGCCACCGCGCTGGACCTGGTGGTGGTGTTCCTGTTCCGGTACCCCATCATGGCGCTGTTCGCCCGCACCCCCGCGTTCCTTTCCCCGCGGGTCAGCGGCCTCGGCCGCGTGCTGCGTGAAGCAAAGGAGAGCCAGGCATGAGCGGCCTCGCGAGTCGCCTCTATCGGGGCGAGGCAAACTTCAACATCGTCGGTCGGCGCAAGCTGTGGTTCCAGGTCGCGGCGGGCCTCGTGCTGGTCTCGGTGATCAGCCTGTTCGTGTTCGGCTTCAAGCTCGGCATCGAGTTCGAGGGCGGCAACGAGTTCCAGGTGCCGGTCAGCGCGGGCTCACTGCAGCAGGTGGAGACCGCGGTCGACGAGGCCGTGCGCGGGGTGGCCCCCGACATCGGCGAGATCCATGCCGGGCAGCAGATCGCCGGTGGCAGCACCGGCGCGGTGTACTCGATCCGCACGCCCACCCTCGACGAGCAGCAGACCGAAGCAGTCGTGGCTGAGGTCGCGCGGAAGCTCAACATCAGCCCCGATGCCGTGAGCGACAGCCGGGTGAGCCCGTCGTGGGGCGGCCAGATCACGCAGAACGCGCTGATCTCACTGATCGTGTTCCTCGCGGCGGTGACCACCTACCTGGCGTTCCGGTTCGAGTGGCGCATGGCCGCGGCGGCCGTCGCCTCGCTGCTGTTCGACCTCGTCGCGACGGCTGCGGTCTACGCGCTGTCCGGGTTCGAGGTCACGCCCAACACGGTGATCGGCTTCATGACGATTCTCGGTTTCGCGCTCTACGACGTCGTCGTGGTGTTCGACAAGGTGCAGGAAAACACGCGCGGCATCACCGGCAAGAGCAACGAGACCTACGCCGAGGCGACCAACCTCGCGCTCAACCAGACCTTCATGCGGTCGATCAACACCTCGCTTGTCGCGCTGCTGCCGGTCGGCGGCCTGCTGTTCATCGGCGCGGGCCTGCTCGGCGCGGGCACGCTCAAGGACCTCGGCCTGGTGCTGTTCATCGGTATGGGCGTCGCGGTCTATTCGTCGCTGTTCTTCGCCAGCCCGCTGCTGGTGTGGCTCAAGCAGATGGACCCGGTGATCCAGAACCACACCAAGCGCGTCCTGACCCGGCGCGGGCAGTTGGCCAGCAAGGCGGCGGCCGCGGCTGCGGGTGGCGGCGACGAGGTGGTGGAGAAGGAGAAGGCACCGGCCGCGCCAGCCGCGCCGAAGGCCGGCGCCAAGCCGGTGCGTGCCCAGCAGAAGCCGTCCCGGCCGGGCGGCAAGCCCGCACGCTCCGGTGGCGGAGGCAAGCGCCGGTGACGGACATCTCGAAGCTGATCTTCGATCGGGTGGTCGATGTGCACGACTTCCCGAAGGCGGGGATCATCTTCAAGGACCTGACGCCGCTGTTCGCCGACGGTGCAGCGTTCCGGAAGATTATCGATGCCATCGTCCGCGAGGCGGGCGATGGCTTCGATATGGTCGTGGGCATCGAGGCGCGCGGGTTCGTCATCGCGGCCGCGGTCGCCTATGCCGCGGGCGTCGGCGTGATACCGATCCGCAAGGCCGGCAAGCTGCCGCGTGTGGCGCACTCCACTTCGTACGCCCTAGAGTATGGCGAGGCGACGCTGGAGATCGGCGAGGACGCGCTGCAGCCCGGCCAGCGGGTGCTGGTGGTCGACGACGTGCTGGCCACCGGCGGGACCGCTGCGGCAACGCTTGACCTGGTCGAACGCGCGGGCGGGCAGGTGGTCGGGTTCACCGTGCTGCTGGAGCTCGCGTTCCTGTCCGGGCGGCAGCGCCTGTCCGGGCGTCCGGTGCATGCCCTGCTGACGGTTTAACGGTTTAGCGCTGTTCAGGCGAAGCCGTGCTCTTGCGTGGTTGGGTTCGGCTGCGGAGCGGTCCGAGGCCAGCCGCTGCCGGAAATTGCGGTTTTAATTCCGCTCAGGCGAAGCCGTGCTCTTGCCCAGCCGTTGACGGAAAATCATGGCAGAGCTGTAAACGCGCTGGCTGATCCTGGGACAGGTAGCATGGGCTATCCGAGAAGCTTAGGAGCGGCCGGTGTCTCAGGAAGTCAGTCAGGTTGCGCCCCTCGCTGAGACCGCGCAGCCCGGGGTGGCGCAGCCGCAGCAGCCCGCGGAGGAGCTCGAGGTCCGAGCCGCCCCCGGCACGGATCGCCTTGGCATGTCCATCATCGGGGCGATGCCCTCCGGGCGGCGGGTGCGGGCGCGTCTGTCGCGCTTCAACGCGCCCTGGCAGACGGCGTCGATCAGCGAGGAGTTGCAGCCGCTGATCGACGCGCACCGGGCCGCGCATCCCAAGGCCGACATCAAGCTGCTTCAGCGCGCCTATGAGACGGCCCGCCGGTGGCACGCCGGGCAGTTCCGCAAGTCCGGCGACGAATACATCACCCATCCGCTGGCGGTGGCGAGCATCCTGGCCGACCTGGGCATGGACACCACGACCCTGGTGGCCGCGCTGCTGCACGACACCATCGAGGACACCGAATACACGCTGGATCAGATCCGCGCCGACTTCGGCGAGGAGGTCGGGCTGCTGGTCGACGGCGTGACCAAGCTCGACAAGGTGAAGCTCGGCGACTCGGCCAAGGCCGAGACCATCCGCAAGATGGTCGTGTCGACCGCCAAGGACCCGCGCGTGCTCGTGGTCAAGCTGGCCGACCGGCTGCACAACATGCGCACGCTCAACTTCCTGCCGCCGCCCAAGCGCGAGCAGAAGGCGCGCGAGACGCTGGAGATCCTGGCCCCGCTGGCGCACCGGCTGGGCATGAACACGGTCAAGTGGGAGCTTGAGGACCTGTCGTTCGCCACGCTGTTTCCCAAGCGGTTCAAGGAAATCCAGCGCCTGGTGGGGGAGCACACGCCGCAGCGCGACAGCCTGCTGCGTCAGGTGTGCGAGCGGGTGGGGCAAGACCTGCGCGGCGCGAAGATCAATGCGAAGGTGAGCGGGCGGCCCAAGCACCTGTATTCGATCTACCAGAAGATGATCGTGCGGGGGCGGGACTTCAACGAGATCTACGACCTGGTGGGCGTGCGGATTTTGGTGGACACGGTCCGGGACTGCTATGCGGCGCTCGGCGTGATTCATGCGGCGTGGCAACCGGTACCAGGAAGATTCAAAGACTATATCGCCATGCCCAAGATGAACTTCTATCAATCGCTGCACACCACGGTGATCGGCCCGACCGGCAAGCCGGTCGAGATGCAGATCCGCACGCACGCGATGCACGGCACGGCGGAATATGGCATCGCCGCGCACTGGAAGTACAAGGAGGGCAAGGCCTCGACCATGGCCGGCCCGTCCACGCACATCGACGGCATGACGTGGCTTCGGCAGTTGCTCGACTGGCAGCGGGAGACCAGCGACCCGGGCGAGTTCCTCGACGCGCTGCGGCACGACCTGTCCAGCCAAGAGGTCTTCGTCTTCACTCCAAAGGGTGAAGTCATCGCGCTGCCCAACGGGTCGACGCCGGTCGACTTCGCCTACGCGGTGCACACCGAGGTCGGCCACCGTTGCATCGGCGCGCGGGTCAACAGCAAGCTCGTGCCGCTGGAGTCGACGCTGTCCAACGGCGACGTCGTCGAGATCTTCACGTCGAAGTCGGAGACGGCCGGCCCGACGCAGGACTGGCTCGGCTTCGTCAAGTCGTCGCGGGCGCGCACGAAGATCCGGCAATACTTCAACAAGGAGCGGCGCGACGAGGCCATCGACGCGGGCAAGGACATGCTGGCGCGGGCAATGCGGCGGCAAGGCCTTCCCCTGCAACGGCTTTTGACCGCCGGTGGGCTGCTCGCCATCGCACGCGAGCTGCACCTGGGCGACATCACCTCGCTTTACGCGGCCGTGGGGGAGGGTCAGGTCTCCGCGCAGGCGGTCGTGCAGCGGCTCGTGGCCGGCTACGGCGGCGAGGAGGGCGCGCTCGAAGACATCTCCGAGACCACGCTCCCGTCGCGGCCGGGGCGCACCAGCCGGCCCGGACACGACCCGGGCGTCGAGGTCAAGGGCGTGTCCAACGTCTGGATCAAGCTGGCGCGCTGCTGCACCCCGGTGCCGGGCGACACCATCTTCGGGTTCATGACCCGCTCGGGCGGGATCAGCGTGCACCGCGACGACTGCACCAACTCCGAGGAGCTGCGGGCGCAGCCCGAGCGGCTGGTCGAGGTGTCGTGGAAGCCGACGGCGGGCTCGATGTTCCTTGTCGCCATCCAGGTTGAGGCGCTCGACCGGCACAAGCTGCTGGCCGACATCACACGCGCGCTGAGCGAGGAGCGGGTCAACATCCTGTCCGCGACCGTCACGACCACCCGCGATCGGATCGCGGTGAGCCGGTTCAGCTTCGAGATGGCCGACCCGAAGCACCTGGGGCATCTGCTCAACGCCGTGCGCAACGTCGAGGGCGTGATGGACTGCTACCGCGTCACGTCGGGCGCATAGCGGGTCTCGACACAGCGTTTGAGGTCGTCGAGCAGGTGCCGGCCAAGTAGCATGCGCCGGCCCGGACCAGGAGCAGCCGTCCGGCGATTCAGCCGACGACGCCGCGCGTCATGGACTGAGCGGCCCTGTCGACACGGCATGCGTTGTCGCCCAGCTCGCGACGGCGAGTTAGGGCAGCAGGCGGGCGGCGGCTTGCAGGTGGGTGGCTTGGCGGAGCAGGTCGGCGACGATGTCGGCGGCGGTGGTGTCGCGTAGTCGAGCCAGCGGGACGGAGACGCTGATCGCGTCCACCGCGGGCCGGCGCAGCGGCACCGCGACGGCTAGGCACATGATGCCCTCGGTGTTCTCCTCGCGGTCCTCGGCCCAGCCGCGCTCGCGCACCCGGGCCAGGTCCGCGTGCAGCGCCTCGGGCGTGATGAGGGTGTGCCGGGTGAGGCTGGGCAGCGGCCAGTCGAGCAGCCGGTCGACGTCGGCGTCGGGACGCTGGGCCAGCAGCGCCTTGCCCAGCGCGGTGGCGTGCGCGGGCAGGCGGCGACCGATGGCGCTGAACAGCCGCAGTGGGTGCGCCGATTCCCGTTTGGCTATGTAAACGACGTTCGGCCCGTCGAGCCGGCCCAGGTGAACTGTCTCGCCGAACCGGTCGGCGAGCGCGTCCAGTGTCGCGTTGACCAGGCCCAGCGTGTCGTCGCTGTCCAGGTAGGCCGCGCCGACCCGGAGGGCGCGTATGCCCAAGCCGAAGCGGGTGCCGGTGGCGTCGGTCTCGACCCAGCCGCGCTGGGTCATGGTGCGCAGCAGGCCGTGCAGACTGCTCTTGGGAATGTCCAGCTCGCGGGCGAGCTCGACCAGCCCGCGCGGGCCGCCCGCGGCCAGCGCCTCCAGCAGCTCCAGGGTCCGGTCGGCGGACTTCACCGGCGGGCGCGCCTCGTTCATTGCCATTCCCTTCGTCCGCCACTATGATCACATACGTGACCGCAGTTCACCAACATGAACACGCATCCGACATCATCACGCTGCTGGCCGGTGACCGGCTGCTGCCGGTGATCGTCCTTCCCGATGCCGACCAGGCCGAGCCACTGGCTGCCGCAATCGCCGCGGGTGGGCTGCACTCGATCGAGGTGACGCTGCGCACGCCCAGCGCTCTCGACTCGATCAAACGCCTCGCGGCCGCCTCCGACCTGGTTGTCGGGGCCGGCACGGTGCTCACCCCGGAGCAGGCCGAGCGCGCCGTCGAGGCGGGCGCCCGCTACGTCGTGTGCCCCGGCTTCAGCGCCGCCGTCGTGCGCCGCTGCCAGGAGCTGGGCGTCCCGGTGTTCCCGGGCGTCGCCACCCCGACCGAAATCCAGATGGCGCTGGAGGCGGGGCTCACCACCGTGAAGTTTTTCCCCGCCGAGCAGCTCGGCGGCGCGCCGATGGTCAAGGCCCTGTCCGCCCCGTTCCCGGGCATCCGCTTCGTGCCCACCGGCGGCGTCACCACCGCCAACCTCGATGCTTACCTGTCCCTCCCGGCCGTGCTCGCCGTCGGCGGCACCTGGATGGTCGCTGCAGACCTGCTTGCTGCCGGGGACTATGCCGAGATCACCCGCCGCACCGCCGCCGCGGTCGCCGCCGCCCGAGAAGGGGGAGCCTGATGCCGATCGTCGCCCGTGCGGCCGAGGAGTGCCGCTACGACCTGGTCTCGCTCGGCGAGGTGATGCTGCGGCTGGACCCGGGCGAGGGGCGCGTGCGCACCGCCCGCTCGTTCCGCGCCTGGGAGGGCGGCGGGGAGTACAACGTGGCCCGCGGGCTGCGCCGCTGCTTCGGCATGCGCACCGCGCTGGTCAGCGCCTTCGCCGACAACGAGGTGGGGCGGCTGCTGGAGGACCTGATCCTCACCGGCGGCGTGGACATCTCGCTGGTGAAGTGGGTCCCATACGACGGCATCGGCCGCACCGTGCGCAACGGCCTCAACTTCACCGAGCGAGGCTTCGGCGTGCGCGGCGCGGTCGGCGTCTCCGACCGCGGCCACACCGCCGCGGGTCAGCTGCGCGCCGACGACGTCGACTGGGAGCACCTGTTCGGCACGCTGGGGGTGCGCTGGTTCCACACCGGAGGCATCTACGCCGCGCTGTCCGACACCACACCCGACGTGATCGAGGCGGCGATGGCCGCGGCCCGCCGCCACGGCACCGTCATCTCCTACGACCTCAATTACCGCCCGAGCCTGTGGAAGGCGATCGGCGGCAAGGCGCGGGCGCAGGAGGTCAACCGGCGACTGGCCCGCTACGTTGACGTGATGATCGGCAACGAGGAGGACTTTACCGCCAGCCTCGGCTTCGAGGTGCCCGGCACGTCCGAGGACCTGTCCGACCTGGCGGCCGAGAACTTCGAGAAGATGATCAGTCAGGTCGTGCAGGAGTACGACAATTTCAAGGTCGTCGCCACCACGCTGCGCACGGTGCGCAGTGCGACGGTCAACGATTGGGGCGCGGTGGCCTGGAGCCGGGAAGGCTTCGCCCACGCCACGCACCGCTCCGGCCTGGAGATCCTGGACAGGGTCGGCGGTGGCGACAGCTTCGCCAGCGGCCTGATCTATGGCCTGCTCACCACCGGCGACCTGGCCCGCGCGGTCGAATACGGCGCCGCCCACGGGGCGCTGGCGATGACGACGCCAGGCGATACCTCCATGGCCACCCGGGCCGAGGTCGAGGCTCTCATGTCCGGCGGCTCCGCCCGCGTGCAGCGCTGACCGGTCGCGCCGGGCGTGAACGAGTTCGGAAAGCTGGTCGAGTGCATGCTGGGTGGGGTTGGCCAGCCGGTGACGGGGACAGACGTTCCCGTGCTCGCCGGTGTGCGGTAGCACCACCCACAGCGCGGACAATGTCAGGTGCTGTCCCTGCACTTTGGCTGGGTCCTGAGGCGATGTGCATGCACACCGACATTACCCCATGTCAATGTGCGAGGCCGGTCTGGTATGCGATGACGACCAGCTGAGCCCGGTCGCGCGCGCCGAGCTTGGTCATCGCCCGGCTCACATGCGTCCGGGCGGTCGCCGGGCTGAGCACCAGCTCGGCCGCAATCTCCTCATTGGACAGTCCCTGGCCGACCAGTGCCAGGATCTCGCGCTCCCGGGTGGTCAGCACCGCGAGCCGGTCGTCGGACGCGTGCTGCGCGGTCCGCGTGGCCGTGAACTGGCGGATCAGCCGGCGGGTGATGCGCGGTGCCAGCAGCGCGTCGCCCGCCGCCACGACCCGGATGCCGTGCAGCAGCTCGGCCGGCCCGCTGTCCTTGAGCAGGAAGCCGCTCGCGCCCGCCGCCAGCGCCTCGAACACATAGGCGTCGGTGTCATAGGTGGTCAGGATCAGCACACGCACCTGCTCCAGCCCGGTAACGCCGGCGATCTGCCGCGTGGCCTCGATGCCGTCGAGCGTTGGCATGCGAATGTCCATGAGCACCACGTCGGGCCGGTGCGACCGCGCGAGCGTCACCGCCTCAGCGCCGTCGGACGCCTCACCCACGACCGTGATGTCGTCCTCGACGTCGAGCAGCATGCGAAACCCCGCGCGCACCAGCTCCTGGTCGTCGGCCAAAACCACTTTAATCATTTTGCCGGTACCAAATCGGGCCGCAGCGGAAGCAACGCCCGCACCTCAAATCCGCCTCCCGGCCGGGGACCCGCGCTCAGCCAGCCGCCAAGCAGCTCACAGCGCTCTCTCATGCCCGCGATGCCCCGCCCGCCGCCGCAGTCGGCCGCGGGCGGCGCGCCCTTGCCGTCGTCGGTGATCGCGATGCGCAGGTCGTCGCCGCTGACCCGCAACGCGATGGTCACACGGCTCGGGCCGGCATGCCGGATCACGTTGGTGATGGACTCCTGCAGGATGCGGTACGCCGCACTGTCCAATGCGGACGGAAGCTCGCCGGGCCGCTCGGGCATTTCCACGCTCACCTCCAGCCCGGCGGCCTCGGCCCGACCGACCAACTCGTCGAGCTGCTCCAGGCCGGGCGTGGGGGAGCGGTGGTCATCGGAGACATCGGTCAGCACGCCGAGCGTCGCGCGCAGCTCGCGCAGCGCCCGCGCGCTGGTCTGCTCGATGGTGCGCAGCGTGGCTCGGGCCTGCTCGGGGCGCTTGTCCAGCACGTGCGCGGTCACCCCGGCCTGCACGTTGATGATGGCGATCGCATGCGCCACCGTGTCGTGCACCTCGCGGGCGATGCGCAGCCGTTCGGCGTCGACGCGGCGCCGTGCCTCCTCCTCGCGGGTGCGCTCGGCCCGCTCGGCGCGCTCCTGGGCCTGCACGGCGAGGACCCGGCGCATGCGCACCGACTCGCCGAGCGTGATGGCCATGACCGTCGTGCCGATCCGGAACATCAGCCAGCCCAGCTCGCCCGGATTGCCAAAGTCGGCGGTGAGCAGCCATACGACGATGACGACGTGCATGCCGACGAGGGCGACGCGCACCGTGCGCGGGCCGTCGCCGTAGGCCGTGAACGTGTATGCGGCGACGAACAGCGCGAGCCAGGTCGGGCCGTCGGGATATCCGCCCAGGTAGTAGGCCATGCTCGCGGCGCCGACGACGGCCAGCACGGTCCCGGGGAACCGCCGGCGCAGCACGAGCACCAGGCCGCTGCCGGCCAGCAGCGCGCCGGTCACGGCGTGATCGGTGAAGCTCAGCGGGACACCCTCTTTGAGCAGCACCTGGCGCGTGCCCTGCACCTGCATGAGCGCGACGAACACGGCCAATGCCGCGTCCTGCACTACCGTGGGCACCCGTCGGCGGAACAAAAACATGTGCTTGATCGTATCCACTGCTCAGGCGGGACCGAATCCGTCGGCGAACGTACGCCGCTACGTCCACGGGCGTATGCGTTGCGGCAGAACAACGCATCCGTGATCGTATGGCGGTGCCGCTCGCTGGGCGACGACACCGGCACGGATTCGGCCGAAGATCGGACTCATGATTTTTGTGGAAGTGTTTTCGCCGCGCGGCGCCCTGAGCCCGCAGGAGCGCTGGCAGCTCGCCGAGCGGCTGATGACCGACGTGAGCTTCGAGGACCCGGCACTGCCGATGGCGATGGAGACCGCGATCGGCAACGCCGAGGTCATCGTGCACGAGCCCGAGGCCTGGACGGTCGGCGGACGGCCGGACGAGCGGCCGCGGTTCCTGGTGCGGGTCAGTGTGCCCGAGGAGTGGCGCGAGGACATCAGCCGGTATCTCGGCGCCCGGCTGACCCGGGTGCTGCGCGGGGCGCCTGGTTCGAGCGCGGACGTGACGATCCAGGTGTTCGGCGTCGCGGGCCAGCTGCCGGTGGGTGCCCGATGATGATTCGGCGGATCTATGTCGGGTTGGTGGGCCTGTTGCTCGCCTCCGGTGCGCTGCAGTTCTACTTCGCGGCGGTCGGCGCCTTCACCCGGCCGCAAACCGATGACTCCTACGCGCTGCACGCCACGAACGGGCGGATCGTCTTCCCGGTGCTGGCGATCCTCGCGACCATCGCGGCCGCGCTGGCCAAGGCGCCCGGCAAACTGGTCGCGTTCACGCTCGCGCCGCTCGGCCTGCTCGTCGTGCAGGTGCTCATCATCGTGCTGGGCAACATCATCGGCGGCTCGACCGAGCAGCGCACCACCGCGGTGTCGCTTGCCATCCTGGGCCTGCATGCCGTCAATGGCGCGTTCATCCTGGACGTGACCGGCAAGGTCATGAAGCGTGCACGGGATCACCTCTCCGCTGCGAGCGCGGCGAAATGACGGCACAGCAACTGATCGCGGCCGACCTCCTGCTCGTCGTGCTGAGCGCGGCGGGATGGCTGGGCGCGGGCGTGGCGGCGGCCATGCGGCGCGGGACATTGACCCGCGTCGCGGCTGCCGCCGCGGCGGTGCTCACCCTTGCCCGGGTGGGTGTCGTGGTCGCGCTTGGCGGGTACGGCTGGTGGTTCGTGCAGGAGAAGGTGATCGTCGCCCTGCCGTTGGTGGCCGTCGCGGCTGCGGCGCTGCTGATCTCCCGCGCGGTGGGGATGATGGTGATCGGCGTCGCGTCGGCGGCCGGGCTCCTCGTGGGCTATCCGGCGGACGTGTCCGACGCGCTGCTCGCGGTCGCGGTGGTGGCAATCGCGAGCCTGCTCGCCCGGCGCATTGTCGAGCCTGCTACGCCCGGCGCCCCTTCGCCCGGCGCCCCTTCGCCGGGCGCCCCTTCGCGTGGCGGCGCTTCGCCCGTCGCCGTCTCGGTTGGCATCTTCCCGGCCGGCCCCGCCTCGCCCGACACTGAATCGGCCAGGGGCGAATCGGCCGCCACTGAATCCGTCGGCGGCGAATCGGCTGGCGGCGAATCGGCTGATACTGCTTCGGCCGGCGGTGAATCGACCGGTCCTCTCAAGGTCGGAAGCATGTCGCTTGGCGGTCCCGTGGGCGGCAGCCGGTTCCTCGCGGGCGGTGTGGCTCTGGCTGCGGTGGCAGCGTTCGCCGGGGTGGGCCTGGCCTTCGTGCCGCCACCGGAGCTCGATGCGGGCGGCGGTCCAGTGAGGACGGACGGGGTCAGTGTGCCCGTGACACAGCTGCGCGGGCCCGACGCTCCGGCCCCCGGTGGCACCGTCCGCCGTTATGATCTGGCGGCCCGGCAGGCCAGCGTGACGCTCGCCTCCGGGCGGCAGGTCTCGGCGTGGACCTACAACGGGCAGGTGCCCGGGCCCGCGCTCACCGCCACCGAAGGCGACCTGGTCGAGGTGCGACTGACCAATGTGGACATTCCCGATGGCGTGACACTGCACTGGCACGGGTATGACGTGGCCAATGCGGAGGACGGCGCGCCGGGCGTGACGCAGGACGCCGTGCTGCCCGGGCAGGAGCACCTCTATCGATTCCTGGCCGATCAGGTGGGCACGTATTGGTACCACACTCATCAGGTTTCAGATCTCGGCGTCCGTCTCGGGCTGTATGGCGCGCTGATCGTGCGGCCCGCCACGAGCGCACCCGGTCTCGACCTGACTGTGCCGGTGCACACGCTCGATGGAACTGTCGTGATTGGACTTGACGATGGTGTCGAGGCGCGGCAGGTCGCACCCGGCACGCCCGTGCGCCTGCGCCTGATCAACACGGACAGCACACCGCACCGGTTCACCCTGGCGGGCACGGCCTTCGCGCTCGCCGCCGTGGACGGCAACGACCTGCGCGGGCCGGGCGAACTGCGCGAGACCGCGCTGTCGCTCGCGGCGGGCGGGCGCTACGACCTGACCTTCACCATGCCGTCCGGCCCGGTGGCCCTGCTGGTGGACGACGATCCGGGGGTCGGGTTGCGGCTCGCGCCCGCTGCCGAACAACTGACCGTCGACACGTCGGGCTGGCCCGAGCTCGACCTGACGACCTACGGCACGGCGGCGGAACCCCCACTGCGCGGGCCGTTCGACCGGGACTTCACGCTCGTCCTGGACCGCGGATTCGCTTTGGTCGACGGCGTACCGGCATATGCACAGACCATCAACGGGCGGGCCTTTCCCAAGGTGCCCACCCAGCATGTCCGCCTCGGTGACCTGGTGCGCCTCACCGTCGTCAACCGCAGCATGGAGACGCACCCGTGGCACCTGCACGGGCACCGGGTGCTGGTGCTCGCCAAGGACGGCAGGGCGGTCTCGGGCAGTCCACTGTGGATGGACAGTGTCGACGTGCGGCCCGGTGAGGTGTGGCAGCTCGCCCTGCGCGCCGACAACCCCGGCGTGTGGATGAACCACTGCCACAACCTCGCCCACGCCGACCAGGGCATGTCGATGCACCTGGCCTACGAGGCAGTGACCACCCCGTTCCACGGCGGGCACGGCGGTTAGAGTTTGTGAAGGCGGTCCAACAGCAGGCCGGTCATGGTGCGCACGCCCACCCCGATCGCGCGGTCGTCGGCGGCGAAACCGGGGGAGTGGGGCATCCCGTCGACGCCCACGCCGAGGTAGAACATGGCTCCCGGCACGTGGCGCAGGAACAGCGCAAAGTCCTCGCCGTTGAACGGGAACGACGCGTGCAGCACCGTGACCGGGCCGAGCCCGGGGACGCCGCGCATGTAGGCGGCCGCGGCCTCGCTCAGCGAAGGCGAGCACACCATCGCGGGAAAAGGCTCCGGCGCGAACTCGACCCGCGCGCCGTCGACGGACCCCGCGAGCCGGCGGATGTCGTCGCGCAGCTCGTGATATCGCTCGTCGGGCCATGCCTTGAACCAGAACCGCACTCGCGTCCCTTGCGGGCGCGGCTCAAGCACACCGCCGCCGACCACGAACCGCGACAGCGGTCCGTCAGGTGTGAGGGAATCGTGCAGCATCCGGGCGATGTCTTCAGGATTTTGGGGGTACGGGACGGTGGCCCACCCATCGATCGTCGCCTTCAGCCGTCTGGCGTGCTCCACGGCATCGGGCCCGGACAGGTCGATGTGCCCGGTGTCCAGGCCGGGAAGCCCGAAGCCGGGCATGACCGCGAACTCGCCCACCGGCAGCGGAGCGCTGTGCAGGGCATAAAACTCCTGCGGCGCAACGGGTTCGAGCACGCCGGACGCGATCATCGCCCGCGCGCCTTCGAGCGTCTCCTCGGCCGGCTGGAACACCAGCATCACCCGCCCACTGAACCGGTCTCGCAGCCGCGCGAGCACCTGCCCGACCCCGACCCCGATCGCCGTGTGCACGTCGTGGCCGCACAGGTGGGCCGGACCGGCATCGCCGGGCACCGCGTCCATGTCGGCGCGATAGGCGACAGCCGGGCCGTGCCTCTCGGCCGCGGGCGTCTCGCCTCGGCCTCCCGCCCGCCGCTGCGGCCGCGAGGCCGCTTGGCCTCCGCTAGCGTCTGCCCG
>NZ_QJUG01000214.1 GCF_003426775.1 Allorhizocola rhizosphaerae
CGAGCGCGGCCGCGCGGGCGGCGTGCTCTGCGGCGGTTTGCGGGTCGGCCGGGGCGAGCAGGCGGGCCAGCCCGCACAGCGCGTGCACCTGGACCTGGTGCAGCCCACCGTCTTCGGCCAGTTCGAGGGCTGTCTCGTAGGCGGCACGCGCCTGTTCGGTCCAGCCCCGGCGGCGGTACACCTCGCCCAGCCCGAGCCGCGCCGAGGCCGACCGGCGCGAGCCCATCCGGCGGGTGATGGCCTCTGCCCGCTGGTACTGCCTGATCGCCTCATCGTGCCGGCCCAGCATCATCAGCGCGTCGCCCTGGTTGCAGTAGGCGACCGAGCGCAGGTTGGTGTGGCCCGCTTGCGCGGCGCATTGCGCGTTTTCCCGGGCGGCCTCAAGCGCCGCACCGTATTTCGCCTCGGTGAGGAGGCGGAATGTGCGGCTGGTAAGGATGCGCGCCCGCAGGATCACGTTGCCCGCCTTCTCCGCGCGCTCCAATGCCTCGGCATCGAGCTCCTCGCTGTCGGCGTCGCGCCCGGAAACGTTGCCGCACAGGGCGAGCGTGGCGTAGGCGGTGGCCAAGGCAAGGTCGTCGTTGGCGAGGGAGCCGGTGCGGCAGGCCTGGTTCGCGAGGTCGACAGCGGTGCCGGTCTCGCCCAGCTGCAGGTGGGCGCAGGCCCGCCAGGACAGGAGCATGGCTTGGTCGCGCGATGGCTCACCGTCGCCGGTCGCGCGGTCGAACGCCGCCAGCGCGGCGCGTGAATCGCCCCGGTGGTAGTGCAGCATCCCCATACGCCAGGCGATCGCGGCATCCCACACCGGTTCGGCGTCGGCGACGAGCGCATAAACCTCCGCGGCGCGCCTGGCCGACCCCGCGGTGCGGATCGCGTCACCGAGCAGCAGGTGCTGCTCGCGGCTGCGGGTCGGGACCTTGTGCAGGATATCGGTGATCAGCAAGCCGTGCCCGGAGGCGAGAATCTCCTGTCCGAACCGGTCGAGTAATCGTCCACATTCGACAAGCTCGCCCGCGCGGGCGTACGCCTTCAGCGCCGCCGCCGGATGACCGGCCTCCTCAAACCAGCGCGCGGCGAGCATCGCCACCCTCCTGGAGCCGGTGCGCTCGCGCGCCACGTGGGCGACCATGGGCACGACCCGGTCGTCATGCAGCAGGCCGGTGGCGGACAGCAGGCGAAGAGACGCGGCCGCGTCGTCGTAACCCAGCGCCTCACCGAGCCCGGTGGAAACGGGTGCGAAGTCGGCCACATCGGTGAGCAACGACCGCACCTGCTCCGGGAGCGGGGCCAGCACCTCCTCGCTCACAAAGCTCCAAAGTGGACTGCCGGGCTCGGGCAGCAGCGGCTCCCCCGCGGCCACCGCCTCACCGGCCAGGCGCACCAGCGCCGGCCAGCCGGCGGTCGCCTCGTGCAGCTGATCCGACAGATCGGGATCTCGCACACCGTACTGAATGGAAAGCAAATCCGCCGTCTGCTCGGCGGACAGGGCAAGCTCGGCCGGGCGCACCTGGGTAAGCAGCCCGCGCCCGCGCAGCCGGGCCGTCGAAACGGGGAGCGGAAACCGCGAAGCGATCGCCACCCGTGTGCCGGCCGGCAGCCCGTCGATCCTTGCCAGCAGCGCCAGCGCCGCTTCGACTGTCAACCTCGGCAAATCATCCAGTACGGTGTCGCCGCCCGCCAGGTCGGTCGACCCGCGAACCCAGGTGGCGTTCGGGTAACGCTGGCGCAGCAGGCTGGTCTTGCCGTAGCCCGCGGCGCCGACCACCAAATCGACCACCGGCTCAAGCATGACCCAAGACTCGCCGCCCGCGTGCCGCGACCGCAAGAGCGTTTCCCGAACTCGACAAACGGGTGCGGATCAACCACGTTTTCCTTGACGCCCCCGGAGCAGGTAGGTGAACATTCGCCCGAGCTGTCGTGGGTCGACCGGGTCATCGCAGAGCAGGGCCGCCACGCCGAGGCCATCGAGCGCGGAGACAAACGCGTCGATGGCCACCGGGTCGTCGGTGTAACGGCGGGCGATGGAGGTCGTCCACTTTGTCCACTGCAGGGCAGCCGCGCGCAGGGCCGGCCGGCGGACGGCGAGCAGGAACAGTTCGTAATAGGCCAGCCAGTCCTGGCGGTGCTCGTTGATGTTGGCGGCCAGGTGCTCGGCCAGATCGGCCGGCGAGGAGTCCGGCGGCAGGTCGGCCGCGATCTGCCGGGCATACGCTTCCGTGCACTCGATGAGCGCGGCCGTGAGCAGGTCGTCGATCGTCGCGAAGTGGTAGGTCGCCAGCGACTTGGTCAGGCCGGCCTCCGCGGCCACGGCCCGGTGCGTGACCGCGGCCGGGCCGTCCCGGCCGACGACCCGCACGGTGGCGTCCAAGAGCCTGCGCCGGGTCTCCTGCCCGCGTGCCCGCCGACCGTCGGGCTCAGTTGGCACCGCCCACCTCCAATGCCACCACCCCGGCTATCACGAGCGCGATCCCGCCGATCTGCACTACGCTCAGCTTCTCATCGAGGAACGTCGCTCCGATGATCGAGATCAGTGCGATGCCCGCTGCGGCCCAGACCGCATAGCCGACCGCGACCGGCATGCCGCGCTTGAGGGCGAACGAGAGCATGGTGAACGCGGCGGCATAGCCCACCACCACCAGCACGGTCGGCACCAGCTTCGAAAAGCCTTCCGACAGGCGCAACGAGATCGTCGCCATCACCTCGGCGACGATAGCAGCGACAAGGAACACCCAGGCCATTAGCCCTCCCAGCTTTCTTGGACGTTTGTCCAGTAAGTGGAGAGGCTAGCAAAATACTTGGACGCCTGTCCAGTAATTGTGATCCCTGAGCACCGATACTCGGGACGGCCGGCTGGCGGCGCGTGGTCGGCGGCGTAGAAGCCGGTTCGGCGGCCGGATATAGATGAACCGCTTGCCGTGGGAGTGCCGCCATTCGGCGCTGGTTTGCCGCCGCTTGGCGCTCCCCTCTTGTACTGCATTGAGAAGGCTCGTTATATCCGGGGAAGATCGACCCGGATGGCCGGCGGCGCGGCCGACCATCGGAAGAGTCAAGCACACAAGGCTTTGCGGTTCTCTTCTTCGTGCCGGGCACGCGAGGAGGCGCCACTGTCCATCAACGACAGGCGTGCCCCCTGCCATGCCCGGCCGCGGCGTTCTGTTGGCGCACAAAGTCCGGCTTGTGGCAGGGCGAGCAGACCGCGATCGAAGGAGGGACCACCCATGGCAAGAGTTAAGCGCCTGCTGGCCAGTGTGGCCGCGGCGACGGCGGTGATGGCCGCCGCCGTTTTGTTGAGCACCGGCTCGGCCAATGCTGAATCCAATGGTGGGGTACGGGTCATGCCGCTCGGTGATTCCATCACCGACGGTTTCAACGTGCCCGGCGGCTACCGGATCGGGCTGTGGCAACGATTCGTGTCCGGAGGCTACACGGTCGACTTCGTCGGGTCGCAGTTCAACGGGCCGGCCAGCCTCGGCGACCACGACCATCAGGGCCACTCCGGCTGGCGCATCGACCAGATCGACGCCAACATCACCAACTGGATGCGCGCGCAGACCCCGCGCACGATCCTGTTGCACATCGGCACCAACGACATGATCCAAAATCCCAGCGGCGCCGGGACACGGTTGGCCACGCTGGTGGACCGGATCCACTCGCTGGCACCCAACACCGAGCTTTTCGTGGCGACGATTGTCCCGCTGTCCGGGCAGGACGCACGGGTGCGCGCCTACAACACCGACGTGACCAACATCGTGCGGACCAGGGCCAACGCCGGGCGGCGCATCCATCTGGTCGATATGTTCAACGCGTTGACGACCGCTGATCTGGCCGACGGCGTACACCCAAATCTCAATGGCTATAACAAGATGGCGGCGGCATGGTACGCGGCACTGCTGTCGGTGCCGGGCAGTCTTGTCCCACCCAACAGCCCGAGCCCGTCCGTCTCACCGTCGGTCTCGCCATCGGTCTCGCCGTCCGCCTCGCCTTCGGGACAGCCCGGCGGGTGCACGGCGACATACCGGGTGGTCAACAATTGGGGCGGCGGATTCCAGGCCGAGGTGGCCGTGGCCAACCGCGGGTCGTCTGTCCTCAATGGATGGACGGTGCGCATGACCCTGGCCGGCGGGCAAACCATCACCAACCTCTGGAACGGCGTCAACACCGGCACCAGCGGGCCGGTCAGCGTGCGAAACGCGCCTTACAACGGGACCATAGCCGTCAATGGGAGCACGACGTTCGGCTACACGGCCAACGGCAACGGCACGGCGGCGCCGACAAACGTGAGCTGTACCAGCCCGTGAGTCGACGGCGTGCGGCATGATCGACCCGTGCCGTTCACTGCCTCGCGTGCCCTGTCCCGCCGAACCGAGCGCTGGTTCATCCGCCGCGGCGTGCCGACCATGATCGAAGGGTACGGCTTCGCCACGCACGTGTTGCCCCGGATGCTCCCGTCGCTGGCGCTCGTCTCGGCCGCGAGCCTCGCCTGGCTCGTTCCGCTGCGCTCCGCCGGCTCGGCCCGGTGGATCCTGCTCGGCGGGGTGATCGTGGTGACCGTGGCCGTCCGATGGGTGCTCGGCGTGTTCGTGCGCCGGGCACCCCGCTTCTCCCGGCGCACGACGATCGCGATCCTCACCGGATACGCGGCCATGCCGGTTGCCGTGCCGCTGCTGCAGCTCGCCGTCGACGGCAGGGTCACTGCTCCCGGCGGGAGCGCGGTCGGCGTGGTGGGATTCGTCATCTTCTTCGCTGTGGTGTTCTTCGGCACGCAGCTCGCGACAAAGTACGGCCTGGGTGCCCTGCTGGCCCGCGCGATCCGGCACGCGGCCTACGACCTGCGCAACAGCGTGCAGCTGCTGGGCCGTGCCCTGCCCGCGCTGCTGTTCGTCACGCTGTTCCTGTTTTTCACCGGTGAGCTGTGGCAGGCCATGAACCGGCTCGGGTGGTGGCGGCTGGCCCTGGTGGTCGGGCTGTTCGCGGCGGTAACGATCCTCGCGGCGGCGGGCCGGTTGCGTGAGGAGATCGGCCGGGTGGAGCAGGACCTGAGCCCGTCGCGGGTGTCGGCGGCGTGCCGCGACACGCCGCTGGCCGACCTGCCCATCGCCGAAATCGCGCCCGGTGAACGGCTCACGCCGGTGCCGCTGAACGGGTATCAGTCCCGCAACCTGCTGCTGCAGTTGGCCACCCGCCAGCTCGTGCAGGCTGCGGTTGTCGGGCTGGCGCTGTTCACGTTCTTTCTCATCCTGGGCGTGCTGGTGGTCACGCCCGAGACGGCCGAGCAGTGGATCGGCGAGCCACCGGCGCGTTCTGTGCTCTTTCCGGCGGTACCGGTCGCGCTCCTGCGCAACGCCACGCTCTTCGCCGGATTCGGCAGCATGTATTTTGCCGTGACCTCGATGAGCGACGCGGACCACCGGCGGCAGTTCTTCGCGCCGATCATCGACGATATCGAGCGCACGCTCGCCGTGCGCGCGATCTATCTCGCCCTGCGCGGCTAGCCACGCCGAGCCCATGGCGGCTGCGCGCCACGGGCTCGGCATTGGTGTCCGTTACTCGGAAAGCACCCGGCGCAGGGTGGCGGCGAAGGCCTCCGGCTCGCCCGCCATGCCGTAATCGTTCGGGCCGAGGAATCCGGCGTGGTGGCTCGGGAAGGCAACCGCCTTCGTGCCGAGCTTCTCGGCAACAGCGTGGGCCGCACGGTTGGCCAACTCGCCTTCGGACTCGACCCCGACGGCCAGCACGACCCGGGTCGGCCCATTGCGCAGGGCGTCGTAGTCGGGCTCGTAATGGCTGCACGTAAGCAGATTTTGCCCCAAAAGCACGTCATCGCGGGAACCGTCGTCCTGCGTGGGCAGGCCAAAGTCGGACGGCGCCGGGCCGGGCCGGTCGGCGTAGTCGGCCGGGAACGGGCCCTTGAACCCGACCAGCGCGATGAACTTGGCCATGGCCGGGCCGAACCCGTCGCGCTGGTAGGTCGTGTGCAGGTCCTTCATCGCCGCCAGCGCCTCCTCGCGGTCGGGCACGGCCGTGGACACGGGCGGCTCGTGCGCCACGAGCGTGCGCACCTGCTGCGGATGCCGCGCCACCAGGGCCAGCGCGTTGACCGCGCCGCCGCTGCTGGCGAGGATGTCCACCGGTCCGCCGCCGAGTTCCTCGATTATCCGGTGCACGTCGTCGGCGTGTTGCTCGGGCGTTGACTCGCTGCCTGGAACCTTCTTGGTGCTGCGCCCAGCCCCGCGCGGGTCGTAGGTGACGACCGTGCGGTCGGTGAAATGCACGGCCAGCGCGGCGAACCCGGTCGCGTCCATCGGCGAGCCGAACAGCAGCAGCGGCGGCTCGCTGCTGCCCTCCACCCGGCGCACGTCATAAGCCACGACCGCACCCGGCACGTCCAGCGTGTGCGTCTCGAACTCTGTCATCTGATCTCCTCCTCGGTCTCTACGCTAGGACGGCCGAGCAGGACCAAACTCATCGGTGCCGAAACTCACAGCTGAAAATTCCAGGCATGAGCTCCATAGCCTTTGCACCAACGTCGATATGACATGGAGCAAGGACTGCCGGACACGCCACCATTGTGTCGGCAGCCGCAGCATCGCTCGCGGCCGTTCTCACCACGGTCAGCCTCTACCTTTCCGGCCGGCGCGAACGCCATCGCTGGGCCGGCGACGCGCTCGTGGACGCATTCATGAGGATTCTCCCCGTCACGCGTGGCCGTCGCCTCGGCACGTCGCCTCGACCCACCCATCCGGGCTGACCGGCTCGATGCAACAAACTCGATGCAACAAACCTGCAATCGGGTCGGCCTTGTGAAGGGAAAACGCTTTCCCTACGCTGGGAATCAGCGTCGCACATACTTCGATCTTGCGCCGAGGGGGGCGGAACTCACGTGGCGGACTCCTTGCGCGCCAACGCAAAACCCGACAAAGGGCGGCATGACTTGATGATTGACGCCCAACCCAAGCGGGTGGGGGCGGGCGGCATCCCGCTCCCACCTTCCCGCCACGCGCCCGCCCGCGCACTGTCGATTGTGGACCGTGGCAGGCCGCATCCGATCGCGATCGCCGGAGCGGGCGACTTCGTGTGCCGCGACGCGGGTCCGGCCGACGCCGAAGCGGTGCTGCACGACCCGGCGCTGAGCCTCTACTGCCTGGATCACGACCAGCGCCGGGCACTGTTCGTGCGCACCACGCCCGGGGTCGACCTCACCGCGCAGCCGTTCCTGTTCCAGGCCCAGTTCGAGCATGCCGAAAGCCTGCTCGCCGTGCCCTACGAAGTGCTGCACGAGCTGGCGGCCCGTGCCCCGTTCGACCCGTCTCGCGTGGTGATGCTCTATTCCACCGGCCGCTGCGGCTCCACACTGCTGGTGCGCGCGATGGCCGAGGCCGGTGGGCTCACCGGACTGTCCGAACCGGACGTTCTGACGCAACTTGTCACGGTCGACGACCCCGAGCGCACCGATCTGGCCGTGACCTGCCTGCGCCTGCTGTGCTCGACGATGGGCGGCCGACCCGTCGTGGTCAAGCCGCGCAGCTTCGTCGTCGAGCTCGCCGAGACATTGAGCGCGGCCATGCCCGAGGCGCACACGGTGTTCCTGCACCGCGAGCCGCTGCCGTGGGCCCGCTCGTCCGCGCGCGCCTTCGCCGACTACGACCCGGCGCTCTCTGACGATCCCGCCGGCATGCAGGACGGGCTCGGGGTGATCATCCCCATGATCTCCGCTTATCGCGCCCGCAAGGGCAGACTGCTGTCCGCGTCCGAGGTGCTGGCCTGCCAGTGGGTGTCGCAGATGGTGCGTGCGTTGGCCCTGCGGCACCGCGGCGCGCGCCTGTTCGCCATCCGCTACGAGGACGTGACCGCCGATCCCCAGCGCGTGATGAGCGAGCTGTTCGGCTTCTGCGGGCTCTCCGCGCCCGGGGACCTCGGCGGGCTGCTCGGCCGCGACTCGCAGGAGGGGACCACGCTGTCCCGCGAAGCGGCGGGGCAACGCATCGGCTCGCTCGACGAGGCCGAGTTCACCGCCGCCGTGGCCGAACTCTGGGGCATGACGTTATGAGCGAGGGCTCGCCCCGAGCGAATCAGCGGTCAAGCGCCCCGAAGCACCGCGGACAGACGCCATCGAGCGACGGCTTGCCCGCAGTGAATCGGCAGCCAGGCGTCCCGAAGCGAAGCGGGGGACGGAAGTGACCGAGCGGATCACCCGGGAGATCGCGGCCAAGGGCGTGCGCCTGATCGGCCGGGTCATTCGCGAGGAGCCGCGGTTGTTCGCCGTATCGTTCGGCGGGGCGTGCCTGGTCGTCGTGCTCTCGATCAGCGGCGCGTTCGTGGTCGGTGCGGTCGTCGAGCGCGTCATCGTGCCCATGGTGGACCGCGGCGAGACCGAACTGGCCTTGCTCGCGGGCGGCGCGGCCGCGCTGCTGGGGCTGAGCGCGCTGAGGGTGGTCGGCATCTTCGGCCGGCGGCTCGGCTCGATCTATCTGCAGCTTGAGCTGCACGCACGGTACCGCAAAAAATTGGTTCGCCGGTTTCTCCGGCTTCCACCGTCGTGGCACCGGCGGCATCCGACCGGCAAGCTGCTGTCGCACGCCGGCTCGGACCTGGAGGCCATGTGGTCGCCGGGCGGCACCCTCGCCTACGCCATCGCCACGGTGCTGCTCCTGCTCGGCACGCTGACCGCACTGTACACAATAGACTGGGCCGTGGCGCTGGTCGGCACGATCCTGTTCCCTTCCCTGTGCACGCTTTTCGCCGTGTTCACGCGCATCGTCGCGCCGAAATACAAGCGTTCCCAAAGCATGCGCGCCAACGTCAGCTCCCTGGCGCACGAGAGTTTCGACGGTGCGCTGACCGTCAAAAGCCTCGGTCGTGAGGACCATCAAACCCAAAGATTCACCGATGAGGTACGCCGGCTTCGCGAGGTGAACGTCTCGATTGGACGGACGCGCGGCTGGCACGACCCGCTCGTCGACACGCTGCCAAGCTTCGGCACGCTGACGGTGCTCGTGATCGGCGCCCTGCGCCTCGATCAAGGCGCGATCGACCTGGGTCAGCTGACCACCGCCGCGTTCCTGTTCGCCCTGCTGGACGCGCCGTTGCGGGCCATCGGCTGGCTGCTGACCGCGGTGCCAAGGGCGGTCGCGGGCTGGGAACGGGTGGACGCGGTCCTTTCCGCGACGGGCGACATGACCTACGGCGAGCAGTCCACTCACGACATCGGTCCGGCTGAGCTGCGTTTCGACAACGTGGGCTATGCTTATGGCACAAGGGCTTCCGTGCTGCACGACATCACGTTCGAGGTGCCCAAGGGCCGGATCGTCGCGCTGGTCGGGCCCACCGGTTCGGGCAAGTCCACGCTCGCCGCGCTTGCCGCCCGCCTCATCGATCCCGACTCGGGTCGGGTCCTGCTCAACGGGTACGACGCGCGCGACCTGAGCGCCGCCTCGCTCGCCGCGACCGTGTCCGTCGTCGCGCAGTCGTCGTTCGTGTTCGACGACACGGTGCGCGCCAACGTAACCCTGGATCGTCCCGGCATCGACGACGACGCGATCCGCGAAGCGCTTGCCGACGCCCAAGCCGACGCCTTCGTTGACGCCTTGCCGGAAGGGCTGGAGACGCGTTTGGGCGAGCGCGGTGTGACCGTGTCCGGCGGGCAGCGCCAGCGGCTCACCCTGGCCCGCGCGCTGGTCGGCCGGCCCGGACTCCTCGTCCTCGACGACGCGACGAGCGCGGTCGATCCGGTGGTCGAGGCCGCGATCGTTACCGGCCTGCGCACCCGAAAGCAAAGGCCCACCATGCTTGTCGTGGCGACGCGGCGGCAGACCATCGCGCTCGCCGACGAGGTGGTCTATCTGGAGGAGGGCCGGATCGTCGCGACTGGACGGCATGACCGTCTGCTCGCGACAGTGCCGCAATACGCCGCACTGCTCGCCGCGTATGACGTCAAGACGGGAGTGCCCGCGTGATCTGGCAGACCATGCGGCGCGGGCTCGCCCTCTCCCCCGAGCTCTACCAAGGGCTTGCGGGGACACTCGCGCTCGCCATCGGGATGACCGCCGGCCGCGCCGCCGTCCCGGTCGCGATCCAGCGCGCCATCGACGACGGCCTGCGCGCCCCGGACGGTCCCGACCTGACTGCCGTCATCACCATTTGCGCCGTCACCGCCGCGGTCCTCTTTGTTTCCACTATTTGTGGGTTCCTGATGCTGCGCCGGCTTTTCGCGGTGAGTGAGGATGCGCTGGCGACCGTGCGGGTCAAGGTGTTCCGCCACATTCACGAGCTTTCGCTGGCACAGGTTCAATCGCAAGCGCGCGGCGCGCTCATGTCCCGGGCCACGACCGACGTCGACCAGATCACGTCGTTCCTGCAATGGAACGGCGTCGTGCTCATCATCTGCTTTGGACAAGTGGTCGTCACGGCCGGCGTGATGCTGGCCTATTCGTGGCGCCTCGCGCTGGTGGTGTTCGTGGTGTTCGCGCCGGTGGTGTGGCTGGTGCGCACGTGCATGCGCCGGCTTGCCGACGCCTATATGCAGGTGCGCGAGCGGTCGGCACGCATGCTGAGCGTCATCTCCGAGAGCGTGGTCGGGGCCGAGGTGATCCGGGCATACGACGTGTCGGCGCGCACGGCCGCCCGGCTGGACCGCGCCGTCGACGACCACCGCCAAGCCTCGCGGCGCTCGTCGCGGCTCACGGTCACGGCCTTCTCGGTCGGTGAACTCGCGGCGGGCGCGGCGCTCGCGGCGACGGTCGTCGTCGGTGTGCTGCTCGGGGTCGCGGGGCAAATGAGCGTTGGCGAGATCACGGCGTTCATGTTCCTGGTCGCGATGTTCGCCATGCCGGCTCAGGTGGCGGCGGAAATGCTCAACGGGCTGCAGAACGCGGTCGCCGGGTGGAAGCGTGTGCTCGACGTGCTCGACATCGAGCCGGACGTGAAGGAACCCATCGACGGGATCGACCTGCCCGCGGGACCCATCGACGTGCGTCTGCGCGATGTCTCGTTCGCCTATGCCGGTACCAAATCAGAGGTTTTGAAAGACATCGGCCTCGACATAGCGGCGGGAAGCCGGGTGGCCATCGTCGGAGAAACCGGTGCGGGCAAGACCACTCTGGCCAAACTCGTCACGCGGCTGGCAGAGCCGCTCACCGGGCAGCTACTACTGTCCGGGGTGGACATCGGCCGGGTGCGGCGCGAATCGCTGCGCGAGCGGGTGACACTCGTGCCGCAGGACGGCTTTCTGTTCCGGGGCACACTCGGCGACAACGTCCGCTTTGGACGGTCGCTTGAGGACGACGAGGTGGCGGCAATCCTCGCCGAGCTCGGCCTCGCCGACTGGCTCGCCGGGCTGCCCGACGGCCTCGACACACCCATCGGCGAGCGCGGCGAGGGGCTCAGCGGCGGGGAACGCCAGCTGGTCGCGCTCGCCCGAGCGCACGCGACAGGCGCCGACCTGCTCGTGCTCGACGAGGCGACCAGCGCGGTCGACCCGGCCACCGAAACCCGGCTCCGCCGCGCCCTGGACACGGTGTCGCGCAAGCGAACCACCATCACCATCGCCCACCGCCTCGCCACCGCCCGCGACGCCGACGAGGTCATCGTCGTCGACGCCGGCCGGATCGTCCAACGCGGCCCCCACGCCGCCCTCCTGGCCACCCCCGACTCGGTCTACGCCAAACTCCACGCCGCCTGGCTCCTGCAAGACGACGCGCCCATCAAGTGAGTCCTCAGCGCGGCATCGCCCACCAGGGGGCGGCAGCGCCATCGTAAGGGCGATCGAAAGGAAACCGTAAGGGGAGCTCAGCAGGCTGTCGGGCATGAGGAAACTTATCGAGTCAACGTTCGTGTCACTGGACGGCATCATCGACGACACTCGCCCGTCGACGGCGTCGCGGGCGGAGCCGCAGCACTGGGGCAGTGCATACTGGGATGGCGACCACAACGGCTACGCCGGCGAGCTGATGGGCTCGGCAGACGCGTTCCTGCTCGGTCGCGTGACCTACGAGGGGTTCGCCGAGGCGTGGTCGGGGCGTGAGGGGCCCGACGCGGAGGTCTTCAACAGCACGCCGAAGTACGTGGCCTCGCGCACGCTCACCGAGACCACCTGGAACGCCACGCTCATCGAGGGCGACGTGGCCGAGGCGGTCGCCAAGCTCAAGGCGCAGCCCGGCAAGAACATTCTCAAGTGGGGTACCGGCGAGCTCGACCGCACGCTGGTGGAGCACGGTCTGGTCGACGAGTTCCACTTCTGGTACTTCCCGGTCATCGTCGGTGCGGGCAAGCACCTGTTCGAGGGCGCGGGATTCGACACCACCCACCTCAAGCTCGCCGACCTGAAGCGGTTCGAATCCGGGGTCGTCGTACACATCTACGTGCCCAAGTAGGCGGCCGCGGACCGATCGTCGAGCACGGCGCAGCTATTCCGTGCGCTACGTCTCTGCTCCGGGATGCCGGAGCAGAGATGCAGCGCGCCGCAGACCGGCCCCTTCGGCGATATCCGGCGTAACGTCGTCGCGCGCCCGGAACCGGGCGGCAACATCCGGCATAATGTCGCCAGACCCGCGAAATCCGCCGCAATATCCGGGATTTTGCGCTTCATCAACCACTGTCACGGCAACAACGGCCCGGATGCCGTGCGGAATCGCCCGCCCGGGAGCAAGGCGCGGCGCCCGAAGGGCCTGTTCACAGCAGGGCGTAGGCCTCGTCGGGCGTGAGCTGGGCGCCGCGGGCGAAGTGGTCCGCGAAAGCCGGCTCGGCGGCCTCGACAGCGGCCGTGATCCGTGCCAGCTCGGTGCTGTCCGAAGTGGACAGTGACAGCCCGCTCTTGCGCCACGCCGCATCGGCCGCGCCGAGCAGTTGCGCCGCGACCGAACCCCGCCCGCCAAGGGTGAGCGCGTCGCCCAGGCACGCCAGCGCCCACGCCATCCCGCGCGGCGAGGCCTGATCGCGGTTCACCTCGAAAGCCTCACGATGCAGGTCAAGCGCCCCGGCCGAGTCTCCCCGCTGCGCGGCCAGCAGCCCCAGTTCGGTCAAAACCATTGGGAGGTACGGCGGATGCCCCTCACCGCCCGTCTGCGCCCGCGCGGTGGACAGCAGCCAGCGCAGATGCTCCTCGGCCAGGTCGCGCCGTCCATCCCGCCGGGCCGCGAACGCGAGCCCGATGGTGGCGAACACCTCCACCGCCCGCACGCCCTGCTCGGCCGCCAACCGCTTGGCCCGCTGCGCATGGTCAAGGGCCGCAGCGTAGTCCGCGATCTGCACCGAAATCCACGCCAGCCAGCCGAGCCGCCCGGCCACATCCGACCATAGCCCGAGCTCCTCGGCGATGCGCAGCCCATCCCTGCTCAGCCGCATCGCCGAAGCATGGTCGCCGATCATGTCGGCATGCCCGATGAGCCAGTCGGTCGCCTGCAGCACGCCCCACTCGTCGCCCAGCTCACCGAACAGTTCGGCGCTGCGCCGGGCGTCGTGCTCCAGCGCATCGGGGTCGTCCCGCATGTGGGCGAGCATGGCCCGGGTGCTCAGCGCAGCCGCCTCGCCCCACCGGTCGCCCGTGGCGCGAAACTCCTCCAACGCGCTCTCCAGCAACGCGCCCGTAGCGGCGACATCACCGAAATCGATGCTCGCGTTGGCCAAAAACCACCGTGCGCGCGGGTCGTCGTGGCCCCTCAACACCTGCTCGATCCGCTCGGGCCCGGCCAACCCCTGCCGCATCGCGAGTCCCGCCTCCCACGCCGCGGCCCTACCGCTGCCGCCGCCCGTCGCGGCCAATGCCCGGCGTGCCTCGGTGAGGCGCCCGCGCAGGATCCAGTACCAGACAAGCGCCTCAACGAGCCGAAGCCCCGCGCCATCCGAGCCGGTGCGCCGCAACGTATCCAACGCCGCGCGCAGGTTGGCCGACTCGGCGTCGAGCACCCGCAGCCACTCCCGCTGCCCCGGCCCGCGCAACTGCGACTCGGCCCGCTCGGCCAGCTCCAGGTAGTACTCCGCGTGCCTGAGGCGCGCCTCCTGCTCCTCCCCCGCCTCACGCAACCGGTCCAAGCAGTACGCCGACACGGACTCCAGCAACCGGAACCGCGGCCCGTCGGTGCGCACCACCAGCGACCGGTCAACCAGATCGAGCACCACCGCCTCGCTTCCACCCACGGCCTGGGCCGCGGCGAGCGTGCACCCTCCACTGTGGACGGCGAGCCGGCGCAGCACGACCCGCTCCTGCTCACCGAGCAGGCGCCAGCTCCAGTCGATGACCGCGGCCAGCGTGCGCTGCCGGGCGGGCGCGTCGCGCGGGCCGGACCCCAGCAGCCCGAACCGGTCGTGCGGCACGCGCAGCCGCGCGGCAAGTTCCGCCACGCCCAGCGCGGGCACCCGCGTGGCGGCGAGCTCCAG
>NZ_QJUG01000215.1 GCF_003426775.1 Allorhizocola rhizosphaerae
CGCCGTGCTGGCCCGGCCGCGCGTGCGGCGGGCACCCGGGCGGCCGGGCATGATGCCGCAGCCCGACTTCCCGATCTCGCCGGCGCGGCTGTTGGGCGTGGTCGAGGAGCTGCGGCGGGGCGACGAGCGGATTCGCGTGGCGCGGCGGGCACCCGACTCGGTGCGCGCGGCCGCGGGGCACCCGATGTCCAGCCTGACCGCGGTGCAGGCGCACAGCCACGCGCTTTCGGTGCTGCAGCAGGCGGTGCGCGACAAGGTCAAGGTGTGGGTGGGATACGTGGACGCCCACGGGGCCGCGGCCTCGCGCCTGGTCCGACCGGTGTCGATCGGCGCGGGATACCTGCGCGCCGAGGACGACCGCACCCAGATGCTCCACACGTTCGCCCTGCACCGGATCACCGCCGCGGCGCCCGCCGACACTGCGTGACGGCCCGCTTGCTCGTGCTGCGAAAGGGGTAGAAGTCTGGGCAGTCGCGGGCGCGGGATGACAGTCTGGGTGGATGACCGAACGGGAGTCCGAAACGGGCATCTCTCGACCCGTCAGGATCGCCGTGCTGGCGGTCGCGGCGGGACTCGTGGCGTGGTTCTTCTTCGCCTGGCTGGCCCTCGACCGGCACGTGCTCGACGCGGCCGGCGAGTCGGTGGGCAGCGGACTGCTGCTCCTGGTCATCGTCTCGATCGTGGGTGTCCTGCTGAAGCGGAGCTAGGCGGCCCCAGCTGCGCTTTTTGCTCCTGCTAAAGCAAGTCGCGGGCGGATCGCCCTGGATGGCGCCGTCTTCCCTCCCGATCTTGACCACTTCGTGGATCAAAGATCGCTCAGTCCAGACACCGCCGGGCGATCCGCGCTCGCGGAAATTGCGCTCCCCCGTTGGGACCCCCGAGATCCGTCTGCCCGAACGCACATACAAATTTCTAGACACCTGGACGGCGCTAAACGGTTGTTCTCGATCTATAAATCGGTACGTTCGTCCGGCCGATTCGGTCCGTTCAGGCAACTCGCGCCGTGGGCTGGCAGACTTGAGCGATGACCAACGGGCCGCTGATCGTCCAGTCCGACAAGACCCTCCTGCTCGAGGTCGACCACCCCGACGCGACCGCGTGCCGCATGGCCATCGCCCCGTTCGCCGAGCTGGAGCGTTCGCCGGAGCACGTGCACACCTACCGGCTCACCCCGCTGGGGCTGTGGAATGCGCGCGCCGCCGGGCACGACGCCGAACAGGTGGTCGACGCCCTGCTGCGGTTCAGCCGTTACCCGGTACCGCATGCGCTTTTGGTTGATGTCGCGGAAACCATGGACCGTTACGGCCGTCTGCAACTGGTCAACGACCCCGCGCACGGCCTGGTGCTGCGCGGCCTCGATCGCGCGGTGCTGGTCGAGGTGGCCAAGTCGAAGAAGCTGGCCGGCATGCTCGGCACGCACCTCGACCCGGACACGATCATGGTGCACCCGTCCGAGCGCGGCCGGCTCAAGCAGGCCCTGCTCAAGCTCGGCTGGCCGGCGGAGGATCTCGCGGGCTACGTCGACGGCGAGGCGCACGCGATCGAGCTGCGGCAGGACGGCTGGCACCTGCGGTCATACCAGAGGGAGGCGGTGGAGTCGTTCTGGGCGGGCGGCTCGGGCGTGGTGGTGCTTCCATGTGGCGCGGGCAAGACGCTGGTCGGCGCGGCCGCGATGGCGGAGGCGTCCGCGACCACGCTGATCCTGGTGACCAACACGGTCGCCGGGCGGCAGTGGAAGCGCGAGCTGCTGGCCCGCACGTCGCTGACGGACGGCGAAGTCGGCGAATACTCGGGCGAGCGCAAGGAGATCAGGCCGGTCACGATCGCCACCTATCAGGTGCTCACCACCCGGCGCGGTGGGACATTCCCACACCTCAATGTGTTCGACGCCCGCGACTGGGGTCTGATCATCTACGACGAGGTGCACCTGTTGCCGGCGCCCATGTTCCGGTTCACGGCCGACCTGCAGGCGCGGCGGCGGCTCGGGCTGACCGCCACGCTCGTGCGCGAGGACGGCAAGGAGGGCGACGTGTTCAGCCTGATTGGGCCGAAGCGCTACGACGCACCGTGGCGCGACATCGAGGCCCAGGGCTGGATCGCGCCCGCCGACTGCACGGAGGTCCGCGCGACCCTGACCGACGACGAGCGCATGGCCTACGCGGTCGCCGAGCCCGAGGAGCGATACCGGGTCGCGGCCACCGCGCGCACCAAACTCCCGATCGTCGAGGCCCTCGTCGCCCGCCACGCGGGCGATCAGGTGCTGGTCATCGGCGCCTATCTCGACCAACTGCACGAGCTGGCCGAGCACCTCGACGTGCCGCTGATCCACGGTGGCACCACCAACAAGGAGCGGGAGCGGCTGTTCGACGAGTTCCGCGAGGGTCGGATGAAGACGCTCATCCTGTCCAAAGTGGGCAACTTCTCGATCGACCTGCCGGAGGCGACGGTGGCCATCCAGGTGTCGGGCACGTTCGGCTCGCGCCAGGAGGAAGCCCAGCGGCTCGGCCGCATCTTGCGACCCAAGCAGGACGGGCGGCAGGCGCACTTCTACACGGTCGTCTCGCGCGACACCATCGACACCGAATATGCCGCACACCGGCAGCGGTTCCTGGCCGAGCAGGGCTACGGCTACACCATCGTCGACGCGAGCAGCCTAGAAGAGAGCAGCTAGCAGGGCCGCACCCGCGGGCAGGATCTGGGCGAGCGCACCGCGCCACAGGCGCGCCTGCGAGGCCAGCAACACGACTCCCGCACCGAGCATGCACGCGCACGAAAACAGTGCGATGGCCGGGTTGTTGGCGATCACCCCGCCGATCGCGCCGACCGCGAGGAACAGGTTGTAGAACCCCTGATTGAACGCGAAAGTGCGCAGCTGCGGCGTGACCGGCGCGCCACCCGAGAAGGCCCGCGAGACGTTGGGCCGGGTGAACAGCACGCTCTCCAGGAGAAAGATCCCGATGTGGACGACGCCCGCGAACAGGGCGAAGGTCTGCGCAACCGCGTTCATAGTCGCAGTATGAACGCGGTTGCGCAGAATCCGCACTAGCCCAGGCCGTTCTTCATGGCCGTGATGAGCGTGCCGCCGGTCGTGTCACCGGACAACTCCCAGAAGAACGCGCCGCCAAGGGCCTGACCGCGGGTCCAGCTCATCTTGCCGGCGATGGTGCTCGGCGTGTCGTAGCTCCACCACTGGTTGCCGCAGTGGGCGTATGCCGTGCCACCGACGGTTCCGGTGGCCGGGCAGCGGCCCACGAGCACCTTGTAGTCCTCGATGCCGGCCTCATAGGTGCCGGGTGCCGCTCCAGTGGCCGAGCCGCCGGGCGCGCTCTGCGTGACGCCGGTCCAGCCGCGCCCGTAGAACCCGATGCCCGGCAACAGTTTCGACGCCGGGATGCCCTTGCCGCGCAGGTGCGAGATGGCGTTCTCGGTGCAGAAGCCCGCGATCGGCATGCCGGAGTAGCAGGACAGCGCCGAATGCGGTGCGGTCGGGCCGTCGGCGTCGAAGGCGCCGAAGAAGTCGTACGTCATGACGTTGTACCAGTCGACGTACTGCGCCGCGCCCGCGTAGTCGGCCGCGTCCTGCTTGCCGCCCGTGGTGCCGTCGGCCGTGATGGCGGCGGTCACCAGCTGGCTGCCGAACCGGGCCCGCATCGCCTGCATCATGGTGCGGAACGAGGCGAAACCGCTGGTGTCACACGTCAGGCCGCACGCGTTCGGGTACTCCCAGTCCAGGTCGATGCCGTCGAAGACACCGGCCCAGCGCGGGTCGTTCACGAGGTTGTAGCAGGAGTTGGCGAACGCGGTCGGGTTCTGCACGGCCTGCCCGAATCCGCCGGACCAGGTCCAGCCGCCGAACGAGAACAGCACCTTGAGGTTCGGGTACATCCGCTTGAGCCGCTTGAGCTGGCCGAAGTTGCCGCGCAGCGCGCCCGCGTCCCACGTGTCGGCCACGCCGTCGACGCTCTCGGCCGCGCTGTAGAAGCGGTCGTAGTCGGCGTACGAGTCACCGATCGTGCACTGTCCACCTTGGACGTTGCCGAACGCGTAGTTGATGTGCGTCAGCTTGGCGGCCGAGCCGCTGGTGTGGATGTTCTTCACGTGGTAGTTGCGCTGGTACACGCCCCACTGGACGAAGTAGCCGAGCAGCTTGTTGCCGCCGCCCGTGCAGCCGGTGGTGGTGCCGCTGACCGTGGCCGGGTTGGACCAGTTTCCGGCCGCGTCCCGCGCGCGCACCGAGTAGCCATAGCTGGTGCATGCCGTGCGCCCACTGTCCGTGTAGGACAGTGAGGTGGTCGTGGTCAGCACCGTGCCGCCGCGCGACAGCTCGTACCCCGTCACGCCGACGTTGTCCGTGGAGGCGTTCCAGGCCAGGGCGATGCTGGTGTTGGTGGTGCTGGTGACCCTGAAGTTGCCGGGTGTCGTTGGCGGGCTGGTGTCGCCGCCCGTCGCGTTCGTGGTCACCGAGATCTGGTTGCTGTGCGCCGTGCTCACGTTGCCGGCCGCGTCGCGCGCCTTGACCGTGTATGTGTAGGTCGTGCTGGGCGTGAGGCCGGTGTCGGTAAACGTCGTCCCGCTGGACGTGCCGGTCGGGCTGGCCGCGCCGTTGCGGTAGATGTTGTATCCCGTCACGCCGACGTTGTCGGTCGCGGCGTTCCAGCTCAACGCGATCGACGTGCTGGTCTTGCTGGGGCTGGTCAGGCCGGTCACGTTGCTCGGTGGCGTGGTGTCACCGCCGCCCCCGCCCTGGCCCTGCAGCGAGATGCCGTCGGCCCAGTAGGTTCCCTGGCCGTACCAACCATGGGTATAGATCTGGGCGCTGCTGCCGCTGGCCGTGAAGGTCAGCGTGAGCTGGGTCCAGGTTGTGCCGCCGGGGGTCCACGTGGACGAGCTGCCGGTGATGCCGAGGTAGGTGTAGTTGCCCCGGAACCATCCCGACAGGGTGTAGGAGGTGCCCGACACCAGGCCGGAGATGTTCTGCGTGCACTTGGCGTTGTCCGATGCGGACGCCGCGCCCTGCAGAGCCCGTGTGCCCGAGTGGACCGGGCTGGACACGACGCTGCCGAGGCTGCACGACCACGGGGAGAGGGCCCCGGTTTCGAACCCACCGTTGACGGCCAACTCGGCCGCGCTGGCTTGCGGTGTGGCGACGAGGGTGCCGGTCACGATCAGTGACAGCACCAGGAGGACGCGTTTCATCAGCTGACTCCCGTTCCGTGCCGGAGAAAGAATTAGTTAACTTTCCTAAAAGTGAAGGTGACTTTAGTCTCATGATGGTGGGAAGTCAATATCGACCGGGATGGCTTAAGGCGATTCAAGTTGGGCACACTAAACCCGATCGCTAACCTGTAGGAACGTCTACAAGAAAAAGAAGCAGGTGTACAGCAGTGCCTACGGGTCGTGTGAAGTGGTACGACACGGATAAGGGATTTGGATTCCTCACCCGTGATGACGGAGACGACGTCTTCGTGCACAAGGCTGCCCTGCCCACCGGGATAGCCGAGCTGAAGCCCGGTCAGAAGGTCGAGTTCGGCATCGCGGCGGGCCGCAAGGGTGACCAGGCCTTGCAGGTCAAGGTGCTTGAGGCGCCACCGTCCTTGGCGGAGGCGGAACGGCAGCGTTCGCGGCGGCCCGCCGACGAGCTCAACACCTTGATCGAAGACATGATCAAAGTGTTGGAGGCGAAGATCCTTCCGGACCTCAAGCGTGGCCGGTTCCCGGATAGGAAGATCTCACACAAGATCGCTGAGGCGCTGCACGTCATCGCCAAAGAATTGGAAGTTTAGAGGTCAACCGCGGGGACAAGATTCGCGTCGGCGGCCCGGGTCAGCAGGACCCGGGCCGCTTCGCGTCCCTCGGCGCCCAGATCTTCGGTGAAGTTGTTGACATACAAGGAAATGTGGCCGTCGATCACGTCGTCGTCCATCTCCTGCGCGTGCCGCTTGACGAAGTCTCGCGACATCGCGGGATCCGCCCACGCCATCCGCACGCTCTGGCGGATCCAGCCGGTCGCATCGTCCACAAGCGACGGCCGGGCGATGATCGCGCCCAGTGGGATCGGCAGGCCGGTCTGCTCCTCCCACCACTGCCCGAGGTCGACGACGCTGGTCAGGCCGTAGCGCTGGTAGGTGAAGCGCGCCTCGTGGATGACCAGGCCCGCGTCGAACCGTCCACTTGCGACACCGGGCATGATCTCATTAAAGGGAATAACCTTTATCTGGTACGGGGTTGAGGCCCACAAGCGGAAGAGCAGATAGGCCGTGGTCCGATCCCCCGGCACGGCGACCGTTTCGATGCGCTGGCCCGGCCGCGTCACCACCAGCGGCCCGCACCCGCGCCCGAGCGCCCCGCCGCACGGGACCAACCGATAGTCCTCCAGCAGCCACGGCAGCGCGGCATAGCTCACCTTGACGAGGTCGAACCGCCCGTCCAGGGCCGCTGTGTTGGTCACGTCGACATCGGCGAACGTCACGTCAAACTCCGGCGCACCCGGCACGAGCCCATGCACGAGCGCATGAAACACGAACGTGTCATTGGGGCACGGCGAAAAGGCAATCTTCACTGATGACGTCCCCTTCGTTTCCGGTCGTGCGGGATCATCGCGGCCAGTCCGACGAACCCCCACACGAAACCGGCCAGGCAGATCCACAGCCAGCTCGACGGGCCGTTCGCGAGCCAGACAGCGAGGCCGGCGAGCGCGAACGCCACGATCCCACCGATCGCGAACGGCACCATCGGCGGGTCGAGCGGCTGAAGCTTGGACACGGCAAGATGCTATCCATGCCGATCCTCACACGGGTGCTGCGCGTGGTCCTCGCCACGTTGCAAGTGCTGCTCGGCGGCGTGCGCTGGCTGGCCCTGCAGACATATCGCCAGCGCACGATCGGCGTGACCGCCTCGCCGCAGCTGGCCCGCCTCCTGGACGTGTTGTTCGTGACGGTTGCCGCGCACATGACGTTGGCCGCCGGGTTGGTCGTGTGGCGTGGGCCGCTGAACTGGCTGTGGGCCATCCCGGTCGTGGCGATCGGGCTCGGCCTGGGCGTGTGGCTGCGCAATCGGTGGACCATCGTGGCCCTGATCGTGCTGCAGCTCGCCGGGCTGGCGCTGGTGTGGCTGCCGATTGTCGCGGCCCTGGCCGTGGCCCTGCTGGCATGCGTCATCGCGACCGCATGGGCGCGAGCGCTGTGGCGGGCCGCGCTGGCCGGGCTCCTGCTCGGCGTGTTCACGGGTGGCGCGGGTCTCGTGGTGGGCCTGTTCGTGCCCGCGTTCCCGCTGTGGCTCACGGCCGGGCTGCTGCTCATCGGCCTCGTGCTCGCGCTGCGCGTGCCCGGCACGCCGCGTGAACAGCCGGTCGTGCCGCGACAAACACCACATCCGCCGCCTCAGCCCGAGGGCTACACCGTGTACCGCCCGTCATCCCTGGATGATTGAAGCCATGAGCTTGCTGATCGTGACTGCCGTGCCCGCCGAAGCCGAAGCCGTGCGCAAGGGGCTTCCCTCCGACAGCCCGATCATGGTCGCGCCGGTGGGCGTGGGCATGGCCGCGGCCGCCGCCGGCACGGCACGCCTGCTCACGCTCGCCGACGGGCGCTACACCGGCGTGATCAGCTTCGGCATCGGGGGCGGGCTCGGCGTGCCGCTGGGCGGCATCGTGCTCGCCGTGCGCAGCATCGCGGCCGACCTGGGCGCCGAGTCGCCGGAGGGCTTCATCAGCCTCGATGACCTGGGCTTCGGTGGTTCGGCGACGATCCCGGCCGACCCCGGGCTGCTGACCGTGCTGCGCGGGAGCATCGCCGAGGCCGTCGTGGGCGATGTCGTGACGGTGAACACGGTGACGGGCACAAGCGAACGCACCGCCTGGATGATCGAGCGGTACCCGAACGCGATCGCGGAGGGCATGGAGGGTTACGGCGTCGCGGTCGCCGCGACGCAGGCCGACATCCCGTTCGCCGAGCTGCGCACGATTTCCAACCTTGTCGGCCCGCGCGACCGCTCGGCCTGGCAGATCGGCGGCGCGCTGGATGCCTTGACGAAGGCCGCTCAGCTGCTGTCGACCACGTTGTCGTCGTAGCCGTCGCGGCGCGTTTCGCCGCAGGCGCACCGACCGATCCGGCTGGTGCGCTGACCACAAACGATCACAGGGTTTGGTCACTCAGTCCGGGACCGAGGGCGACCGCACCGGCGTGTCGTTCACGCCGTACCCGAGCACGTTCGCGACACTGCGGGCCGGCACATCCGGGTGCCGGTCTGTTCGCGTTGCGCCACCGCGCGCGTGCAACTCTCGCCCTGGCCCTCCCGCCCGCCACACTAGGATTCGACCTGGGTTTCCAAGATCCTTGGAGAAACGTATGAGTGATGTAGGCACCGTCACTGGCAAGGTGGTCGTGAACAGGGTGATGTCGCTGGACGGCTTCATCGCCGGTCCTGGCGACGCGATGGACTGGATCTTCGAGTACATGACGGCGGATACGGTCCCGGAGGTCATGGCGGCCACGGGCGCCATGCTCATCGGCCGGGGTACTTACGAGGTCGGCAAGCGTATGGCCGACCAGGACACCAGCTATGACGGGGGAGCACAATTCGTCCTCACCCACAATCCCCCCGCCGAGCCGGACCCTGACGTCACATTCCTCACCTGTGGACTTGAGCAAGCCGTTGCCACGGCACGCAGCGCCGCGGGCGGCAAGAACTTGGAGATCCTCGGTGCCGATGTGGCCGCCCAGTGTCTGCAGCGCGGGCTCGTCGACGAGATCCTGGTGTATGTCCTACCGCTGCTGCTCGGCGACGGTGTCCGTTTCTCGCCTCCAGGCCTCGGCAGGATCGACCTGGAACCTTTCAGCAACACCCAGTTGGGCGCCGTCACCATGCTCCGCTTCCGCGTGCGAAAGTAGGCGCAGCCCTCCAACGGCTACAGCGTTGTCCCTGAACGTTCGCCGGGTGTGATCAGGCAGCTTGGGGTCGATGAACGCTTGGTCATCACCCCGGCCCTTCACCTCGACAACGATCACATCGCTAACGAGCGTGAAAACCCCGCCCTCCCAGAACCCCGCCTATCCACCGGCGTGTCACAAAATCCGGCCGACCTTCGTGGTCACCGCACTAGATGCTGTCCACCACGTTGTCGTCGTAGATGGTCGGCGGGGCCGGGAGCGTGGTCTCCTCGATCAGGATCTCGGAGTGCCCGCCGCAGCCGTGGTCGCGCGAGACGACCTTGCCGTCATCGGGCGTGTAGACGTTGCCGCACACCCCGAACATGCGGCCCAGCGAACCGGCCAGCTGCAGATAGAAGCCGCACGACACGCAGCGCGCCGCGCGCGGGGCGGCCTGCGAGATCGGTGCGTCGGGGCCGGCGTCGCCCTCATACCACCTTTCGGCGGTCTCGGACCGGCCCAGTGGCGACATGACGCGCGATCGGCCCAGGCCCAGCTCCCACACCGCCTCGTCAACGGCAGGATCGCCCGACAGCGTGTAGCCCGGCACGAGCCGGTCGTCCTCGGCCGGGGTGGGCAGCAGGTCGCCCACGCCCAGATCGCCCGGGTGCAGCCGCTCGTGCCACGGCACCCAGCCGGGCGCGAGCAATGCCTCGGGCCCGGGTAGCAGCACCGTCTCGCACACCGTGACGTGCTTGCTGCGCGCCACCCGGGTGACCGTCACGGCCCAGCGCCAGCCCCGGTAGCCGGGCAGCTCGCAGGCGAAGTAGTGGGTGACGAGCCGGTCGCCCTCGGCCGCGAAGGTCAGATGCTCGCCAACGTGAGCAGGGTCCTCGGTGATCGCTGCGCGCGCCAACTCCACCGCGGCGGCGCAGATCTGGTCGATTTTAGGGGAGGCGATCCTGGTCACGCTCGCTATTCTGGCACAACTCAGGTGACGAGCACCTTGTCCCGCTCCACCACGCTTTCCACCACGCGCACCTTCGGGATCGGCCGGATCTCGAACGACAGCTTTTCGCCCGAATGGCGCAGCTGCCAGACCAGCGCGGCGACCGCGGCGGCCAGTGAGACGGCGCCGCCCAACCAGATGCTCGCCTGTGCGCCGAACGTCTCGGCGATCCAACTGATGACCATCGAGCCTACGGGCGCGGTACCCATAAAGATCAACACATAGAGGGCCATCACCCGGCCTCGGTAGGCGCCCTCGACTCCCAGCTGAATCCGCTGGTTGGCGGCCTGTCCAAGGAAGACGGTGCTGAACCCGGTCGGCACGAGCAGCAGCAGGGCCAGCCACACCGAGTCGGCCAGGCCGACCATGACCGCCAGCACGCCGAACCCGATCGCCGCCCACAGGAACAGATAGACCGACGGGCGGCTGCGCCGCCACGTGCCGGCGAGTGCCCCGCCGAGCGCGCCGACCGCCAGCGCCGTGTTGAACAACCCGAACGTGGCCGCGTCGGTGTTGAACACCGTCTTGGCCAGCAGCGCGAGCGTGAGCTGGAAGTTGTACCCGAACATGGCGATCACGGCGATGGTCACCATCGGCAGGAGCAGGTCGTGCCGCTGCCGCACATAGCGCAGTCCATCAACGATTTTCGCGTCCTGCTTGGGCGTGGGCCGGCCGCGGTGCAGCGCGAGCGGGTCCATGCGGATCTGCGCGAACACGGGCGCCACGGCCAAGACGGTCGCGATCAGGAACACTGGTCCGGTGCCCAGCCCGGCAATGGCCACACCGGCGAGCGCGGGACCGGTGATGCGGGCCGTCTGGAACGTGGCGGCCGACAGCGACAGGGCATTGGGCAGCAACGTCTTTCCCACGAGTTCGGACACGAACGACTGCCGCACGGGCGTCTCGATGGCCTGCGCGACGCCCAGGAGCAAGGCGAAGATCATAATCATCCAGAGCTCGATCGAGCCCGTGGCGACAAGAACGGCCTGCACGATCGCGAGCCCGGCCCACGCACCGTTGGAAAAGATCAGAAGCTTGCGCTTGTCGAACCGGTCGGCGAGCTTGCCCGCGTAGAGCGTGAGCACCATGACCGGGATGAACTGGAGTGCGGTGACGATGCCGAGGGCGGTCGCCGAATCGTTGGACAGCTCCAGGACCAGCCAGTCCTGGGCTATGTACATCATCCAGACACCGATCAGCTTGACCAGCTGACCACTTGCGAACAGTCGATAGTTGCGGACCGTGAGGGATTGGAACGTCGTGCTTAAACGCGCCCGCACGCTGGAAGCGCCTCCTTAGTTACCTTCCGTGCCGGGCAAGCCCCTCCAAAATGGACGATGCCCGGGCGACCGTTTCTCGTTCGTCGGGCGTCAGTTCGGCCAGCCGTGCGGCGAGCCACTCATCGCGCGCCTTCTCATAGAAGGACAGCATCTCCAAACCCTGCTCGGTTGGTGCTAGAAGCACCTGGCGGCCGTCGGTCGGGTGCGGGCTGCGCTGGACCAGGCCGCGCTCCTCCAGCTTGCTCACGATCTTGGTCATCGTGGGCGGTTGCACCCGCTCCAGGTCGGCGAGCTCCCGGGGGGTGAGCGCGCCGCCGAGGCGCAGGCTGGTGAGCGCGGACAGTTGGGTCATCGTGAGATCGCCGACGGGGCGTTCCTGACGCAGACGTCGGTTGAGCCTGGTGATGGCGTCGCGTAGGCGCACCGTCAGCTGCTCCGGTGTCATCGGTTTCGCCATCACCAACTCCACGATCCTTAGGCTAGCTAATTAGCTTTGCTAAACAAACATGAGTTCGGTCACGCCGCGCGCGAAATACAGCACGAAAAGCGCCGAGACCACCCACAGCAGCGGGTGCACCTCGCGCGGCTTGCCTCGCACGACTTTGATGAGCGTATATGTAATCAGACCGGCGCCGATGCCATTGGCAATCGAGTACGTGAACGGCATCACCACGATCGTCAGGAACGCCGGGATGGCGATCTCGTAGTCGCTCCACTCGATGGTCTTGATCCCGATCATCATGAGGAAACCCACGACCACGAGCGCGGTCGAGGCCGCCTCGAACGGCACGATCGTCACCAGCGGCGCCAGGAACATCGCGACCAGGAACAGGCCACCGGTCACCAGGTTGGCAAAGCCCGTGCGCGCGCCCTCGGCGACACCCGCCGCACTCTCGATGTACGACGTGTTGCTCGACGTGCTCGCGGCCCCGCCGGCCGCCGCGGCGAGCGAGTCGACGAGCAGGATCTCGCGTGCCCGCGGGACGGAACCGTCCTGCGTGACCAAGCCGCCCTCCTGACCGACCGCGACCATCGTCCCCATTGTGTCGAAAAAGTCGGTAATTAAGAGCGTGAATACGAACATCGCGCAGATGACCGGCCCGGCCGTGCGCCACGAGTCGAAGAGGTTGAACTGACCGAGCAGAGAAAGATCAGGAGCCGAAAACAATTTATCCGGTACCTTGGGCACGTTCAGGCTCCAGCCGCGCCCGCCCTGTCCGAGCTTGGCGATCGCCTCCACGATGATGGCCAGCACGGTGGTCGACAGGATGCCGATCAGGATCGCACCCCTCACCTTGCGGACGAGAAGCACGATCGTGAGCAGCAGGCCGACCACGAAGACCAGGCCAGGCCACGTGATGAGCTTCCCGCCGATGCCCAAACCGATTGGGGGAGAAGGGTTCCCGGTGGAAGTCACAAAGCCCGCGTCCACGAAGCCGATGAGCGCGAGGAACAGGCCGATCCCGACCCCGATCGCGGTCTTCAACTGGGTCGGCACGCTGTGGAAAATGGCGGTACGCAATCCGGTCAGCACCAGCACGGCGATGATCAGACCTTCGATCACCACCAGGCCCATGGCGTCGGCCCATGTCATCTTGGGCGCGATCTCAAATGCGACCATGGCGTTGACGCCCAGCCCGGCCGCGAGCGCGAGCGGGAACCGCGCGACCACGCCCATCAGGATCGTCATCACGCCCGCGACCAGGGCTGTCGCCGCGGCCACCGCGGCGATGCCCAGTTTGCCGCCCTGGCCGTCCGTGACTCTGTTGAGGATCAGCGGGTTGAGCACCACGATGTAGGCCATCGTGAAGAAGGTGGCCAGACCACCGCGCACCTCACGGGACAGCGTCGACCCGCGTGCGGAGATCTCGAAATAGCGATCGAGCCGGCTCACGACGAAACCGCCGTTCGGAGGACGGCCCGGCACGGTTCGCAAGCGGGTTCGCCGCAGCGTCTGCGTAGGCGCTCACTCATGCGCGCATGTTGTCATACCCGGGTGGTGGAATGCGCGCGTGGATTACTTGACACATCTCGCGGCCGACTATCAGCGGCTGGCCTCCGTGTGCGCGGGCCGGCTGTCCGCCCGGGTTCCGACCTGTCCGGAGTGGACGGTCGACGACCTCGTGGGGCACGTTGCCCGGGTCTATCTGCACAAAGTGGAGTGCATGCGGCAGGGCAAGCTGCCCCGGCCCTGGCCGCCCGATCTGTCCGGCGAGCCGACCATGGCGGTGCTCGACCGGGCCTACCGAGAGCTGGTGGCCGAGTTCGCCGCCAGGCCTGCGGAGTCGCCGGCATACACGTTCTACGAGCCGGATCAGACGGTGGGTTTCTGGATGCGTCGCATGGCGCACGAGACCGTCATCCACCGCATCGACGGCGAGCTCGCGGCCGGGGTTGACTGCCTGCCCATCGCCGATGAGCTCGCGCTCGACGGCATCGATGAGGTCCTTCAGGTGTTCCTGGCCTGGGCCAGCCGGGCGTGGCCCGAAGACTTCACCGAGCCGCTGTCCGCCGGCCCCGGATCGGTTGCCATCCTTGCCCTTCCCGCCGCGTTCCCCTCATCCAGCACGACCGCCCCGGCCGGGCCACCCCCTCCCGGCGCCGCGCAGCTTCCGCGCCACGCCGCGGCGCCTCCGGCTTCTGCCGCGTCCCCTTCTCCCGGCGCTGCGATGGCTCCACACAGCCTTGTGGCGTCGGTCGCCTCGCCGTGCCGGTGGCTCGTCAGCTGGGATGCCAAAACCATTGATCTGGCGGTGACCGATGCGCCCGCTCGTGCCCAGATCAGTGGCACGCCGGAGGCCGTGGTGCGCTGGCTTTGGCGGCGGTCGGAGTCCGGCGTGACCATCCATGGGGAGGGTGCCCAGGTGGCGCAAATGCGGCAGCTATTAACCGCCGCCACGCAGTAGGGTGTCAGACGTGGCGACAGATAGCGCATTGCCCCTCACACTCGGAGTGATCGCGCTCGTCGGCATGCCCGCAGCGATCGCCGCCGTGATCTGTGGGGACGAGGTTGTCGAGTCGGTGCGCCAGCGTGCCGAGCAGGTCAAGCAGACGTGGTTGGAGCAGCGCACGCTCGACCGGCTGGAGCGCGCCCTCGCGCCCGCGCCGCCCGCCGGCCCGCCGTGGGTCGCCGTGGCCAAGGTGGCGTCCGAGGCGCTGTCCTCGGCGCGCGACACCGTGGCCCAGTTCGCGGTGCATCGG